>JABDFN010000030.1:4716-21713 GCA_013286485.1 Bacteroidota bacterium | reverse complement strand
CCATAAAACAGGTCACCATTTGGTGTACCATCGCTGTCTACAGCGCATAAGATACTTTCAATGACAACTGAATCGCAGGTAGAAGAATCAGGAGCGTTCCACTGGAAGTTGATCTCGTAACTTTGCGCATTAGTAGGCAACCAACGGTGCTGCAATTGCCTTCTTTGCTCTACTATAATAGCACCTTGGCGAACACTGTCATTTGCTATAGAAGTACCACCTGCAGTTATTGGTAATGCAGAAGCAGTAGTTCCATCAACCCAACCCGGGGCAACGGGAACTGTAGTGCCCTTTTTATAGGCGTATATAATGCATTGAAATCCAAAGAAAACATCATTAACATAAGTACTTCCTGTAGTCGTAGCCGTGATTTGAATAGTATAATTAGCGTTACTTCTAAAGCCATTAGAAGTATTCAATACAGTCATAGTAGGGTTTTGCCAAACTATAGTGTTGACACTAATACTGGAGCCATTGCCTGCTTGGTGGCATGATACAGTGTAATGGTGCGAAACATCACCGCAATCATTTACGGGAGCAAGGGTATTTGAACCGATGATCATGCCCGGAATAATTTCAGGAGAGCCGCTGGTTGTACCGCCTGCATTTCTTACTTCTACGGCATCTATCATACCGCTGCGGTAACTGGATAATGTAATGGTTAAGAGTCCTGCAAATGCTGCGAATAGTAAAACTTTACGTTTCATAAGCGTTTTTTTGGTGTTTTTTTAATGCTTTTAGATAAACTATTTTTGTAAAAATTATGGGTCACAAGAAACTTATACGCTTCGAAGCGCTCAATTCCTTCCCTAATGTACTACAAAATCCCGAAAAAATAGCAGGCGAATGGAGAAATTTTTTTAAGAACGGGAATCCCATAACGCTGGAACTGGCTTGTGGCAAGGGAGAATACAGCGTGAACCTGGGACGTAATAATCCCGGCAGGAACTATATAGGAGTAGATATAAAAGGTAACCGTATGTATGCAGGCGCCAAAACCGCGCTGGAGGAAGGACTTGGTAACGTGGGTTTTTTAAGAGTAAGAATAGAGCAAATAGACCGGTATTTTGCTGCCGGCGAAGTGGAAAGTATATGGATATTGTTCCCTGACCCGTTTTTGCGGGATTCGCGTGCAAAGAACAGGCTTACTCACCCGCGCTTTCTGCATGTATATAAAAAGATATTACAACAGGGTGGTATTGTGCGCCTGAAAACCGATTCAAAAGAGCTCTACGATTTTACTTTGGAAACTATCAAAGAGCAAGGCTGTACGATACAAGAAAACATTGCAGATATTTATGGTACGGGAAAAGCAACAGGAGATCTTGCTATACAAACTTATTACGAGCAAATGCATCTTGCTGAAGGCAGAACTATTTACTATGTTTCATTTTCATTGCCTGAGCATATTGAATTGCCCGAAAGATTCATAAAGCATGAACGAATTGAGAGAGACTGAGGATTATACCATATTGCCCGACGGGCGACTGGTATTTACTGCCTCTTATTTATTAAGGCGCGGTTTTTGTTGCGGCAATGGTTGTATGAATTGCCCTTATGATCATATAAACGTACCCGAACCTTTTAGAACAGAATTGCTGAACAAAAGAAAAGCAAATGAAAAAGCAAAAGGGAACTAAAGACAATATCTTCGATATTATTTATGATGTAGTGCGTTGCGTACCAAAGGGCAGGGTAACTACATACGGAGCTGTGGCTGCAGCAATAGGCGCAAAATCAGGTGCGCGTATGGTAGGATATGCTATGAACGCCAGCTTTAGTGCTAAGCCCAAAGTGCCCGCACACAGAGTTGTGAACAGGAACGGCATGTTGTCGGGCAAACATCATTTTGCCACGCCCAAAACCATGCAGCAATTATTAGAAAAAGAAGGTATAAAAGTGAAAAATGATATAGTAGTAATGTTTGATACCTTATTTTGGGATCCTGTAAAAGAACTGGAGATCTGACAAGCCATGAAAAATAGAAAGCGATCAGTAACAGAGAATTGTGTTCAGTCAGGCTTGTTATTATTTTTTTGTTGCGCGTTTTGTTTTTGTGCTTGCAATTCCAACAAACCCAATGCGCCCAAAGTAGTAATTAGTAAAGCGCCGGGGACAAGAGAGTTCGCTGAAAAGTTGAGCAACTTGTTAGTTCCGGTAGATACACCCGGCAAAAAACAATTAAACAATATTGCTGTTAATCTGCGGTTCGCATACCAGCTGAATGAATATGCACCTATATGGCTGAAAGATGGTAAGTCCACAGAAGCGGCAGAGAAATTACTTACAGAATTAGAAAACACCACTTGGGATGGGCTAGATACCGGAAGGTATCATATAGCCTCATTAAGAAAGCTCCTTGCTGATTCCACTATTGTTAAAAACGTAAATAAGCAAATTGCAGCAGATACAGCACTTACATTTACATACCTGCATGCTTCGCACGACCTTCTCTTTGGCACAATAAAACCTGCATCTGTTGACTCGCTTTGGTTCCACGCTAATGATTCAGCCTGGGAAGCACCTGAATTGCTGGCGAACAAGGATAATAAGTTCCCCTCATTAGAGCCGTATAGAAGTAAATTGCCAACCTATAGTATGATGCTTGCTGATCATAGACATTACGCTCAATTATCTACTGACTCGCTATTGCTTGATGCTATAGAAGCGACAAAAGCCATTTCTAATTATGCTACAACAGATATTGTACAACGTAAAGCAGTACAATATGTCATAAAAACAGAATTGCCATGGCTGCGATCTTTGAATGACAGCGAAAAGGAAAATATAAAACAGGCTATCAGCAATTACCAGTATTATATGGATATAAAGGTGAGCGGTAAGCTGGATAGTTTTACTGTTGCCAGGCTTACAAGAAGTCCGCAACAAATAATAAATGAACTGAAAATAAACATGGAACGTGTGCGCTGGATGCAACAAGAGGTTGGTAAACTATATATCCTAATAGATATACCTGCCATGGAATTATTTTTCAGAAAGGATGGTATGGATATGATGCACATGCGAATAGTTGTTGGAAAGTTGGAAAGACAAACACCTTCATTAGTAGCCAATATGGCCAATGTGGTAATAAATCCGCCATGGGGCGTGCCGCCTACCATACTTAAAAAAGACGTGCTGCCGGGTATTACAAAAAGTGGTAGAAAGTACTTAGATAAAAAGGGTTTGAAGGTTTATGATAAAAAAGGAAAGAATATTGACGCATCAAAGGTAAATCCGAAAAATTATAAGAACTATATGTATAAACAAGACCCTGGAGATGATAATTCTTTAGGCTATGTAAAATTCAACCTGCCAAATCCCTGGGATATTTATTTGCACGATACGCCGCATAGAGATGATTTTGTGAAACGTAATCGCTTTTTAAGCTCGGGTTGTGTGCGTTTAGAACAGCCACAGCAGATGGCACTCTATATTTTAAGCGACCTTGAAAAGAAAAGATATACACAGGAAAGACTGGACTCTGTGATTGACACGCACAAAACAAGATGGGAGATATTGAAAACCAAAATACCTGTGCATATTGTATATCTCACCAATTTTGAAGATACAAATGGAAGGCATCTGCGCTACCTGAGAGATATATATAGTAGAGACGAGCGTTTGCTGGCTGCAATAAAATAAATTATTGCCTGACAGTTTTTACACTATCTACATTGCCGCTTGCAGATACATACTCAATAGTAATCTCTTTTATGGTAGGTACTGAAAGTTTTGTAGGGGTTGTGTCCGGTAAATGATCTACTCTTTTATTTAACCAGTGAGAACGGGCCATGTATCTTTTTTCAGGATAGTATATGAAAAGGCAGGTGCTATCCTTTATGGTGTTGATAACCATATCTGATAATTTTGCGGGAACAGCCGGGCAACCCCAACTGCGGCCAAGGCAATTTTCATTATTCTCAATATATTGTTTGCTTACATAATATGCACCATGCACTACAATACCGCGGTCAAAAGCGGCACTATTAAAGCCGGCATCCATACCGTATAAATGCAAAGACATGCCGTGGTCGCCATCATACGTATCGCCGGTAATATAAAAACCTAAACTTGTTTTATGTGTATTATTCCTGTTTGAAAAGGAAGTAGCATATTCTTTTCCAGAACCTCTGCCATGTGCAACCAATGTATTCAGCAATACTTTTTTAGTATCGAGATCTATAATCCACATGCGATTTTTGTTTGCCGAAACTGAAAGGTCGCAAATAGTAAGGATGCGTTTATTGTCATTGAGTTTGCCGTCGTTGAGTAAATTCAAATAACCCCTATATGCCTTATCAAATACATCAAAAGACAGGCATTCGGAATTGCTAAAATCAATATGATTGAAAACGTAAGCGATGTGTTTTTCTAAGCCCCTCTCTGTAAGTATCACGGGCATTGTTTCGCCTGCGTTTACAGGTTTGTAAACAGCAGTAGCCATAAAGCACATCAGTAAACACAATAGCAAGTTCTTCATCAGCTTTATTGAATTGAGTATTTGGATACCCGGTATTTCAAAGATAATCTATATGCATATTTTTTCAAACGCATGAGAATTTATTTAACAGCTTTATTGCTTAAATGACAGTTTGTTGACAAGACAATTATTATAGATTTTACCACTATCTGTATATGTTATATTCCGGTCAATTATCTTACATTTGGCTGTTTTTAAAAATATTTTTTACGATGAAAGAAGTATATATAGTGTCCGCAGTGCGCACGCCAATAGGCGCATGGGGTGGGGCACTGAAAGATTTTTCAGCAACTCAGTTAGGTTCTTATGCTATCAAAGCTGCTTTGGAAAGAGCCGGTGTACAGGCAAGCGAAGTAAATGAAGTATTAATGGGTTGCGTGATGCAGGCCAATTTGGGACAAGCACCTGCACGCCAGGCTGCACGCTTTGCAGGTGTGCCCGATAATGTACCCTGTACCACTGTAAATAAAGTTTGTGCCAGCGGCATGAAAGCTATTATGCAGGGTGCACAATCTATTATGCTCGGAGATAATGATGTGGTAGTAGCCGGTGGTATGGAAAGCATGAGTAATGTACCTTTTTACAATGCCAATCTTCGCTGGGGTAGTAAATACGGTAATGTAACATTGATAGACGGCCTTGCAAAAGACGGCTTGACAGATGTGTATCACAACTATGCCATGGGTAATGCTGCTGAATTGTGCGCAAAAGAATGTAACATCAGTCGCAACGAACAGGATGAGTTTGCTATAACCAGTTACAAACGCAGCCAGGCTGCATGGGACGCGGGTAAATTTACAAACGAAGTAGTGCCTGTAGCAGTACCGCAGAAAAAAGGTGACCCTAAATTGGTGAGCAAAGACGAAGATCCATGGAATGTGAAATTTGAAAAAATTCCCGAACTCAAATCTGCTTTCCAAAAAGATGGTAGTGTAACTGCGGCTAATGCCAGCACTATGAATGATGGTGCAGCTGCGATAGTTTTAATGAGTAAAGAAAAAAGCAGATACCTTAGGTATAAAACCACTTGCAAAAATAAAAGGTTATGCAGACGCAGAGCAAGCGCCTGAATGGTTTACAACCACACCTTCTATTGCCGTGCCAAAAGCAGTTGCAAAAGCTGGTTTGAAAATGACTGACATCAGCTACTTCGAACTGAATGAAGCATTTAGTGTAGTAGGTATTGTGAACACACAAAAAATGAATCTGAAACCTGAACAAGTGAATGTGAATGGAGGTGCCGTTGCGTTAGGCCATCCATTAGGTGCCAGTGGTGCACGTATTATTGTTACACTGATAAATGTATTGAATCAAAACAATGCTAAATATGGTGCCGCAGGTATTTGCAATGGTGGCGGTGGCGCCAGTGCGGTTGTAATTGAAAGAATGTAAGGGAGCCTCACCACGGGCCTCTCCCAAGGAGAGGGGGAATAAAAATATTGAAGGCGCTTATGCGCCTTTTTTATTTAGCTTTCTTCAGCATTTCTTTAATTTCATCATCCGAGGTACTGAAACGGAAGGTGCCAAATTTGCCTTTATGAAGATTGAAGCTCAAGGCTTTTATCCCTTTCTTTTCTGAGACGATTTTGAAAACCGTAACATGTTCCGGATCGTTTTTAACTACACCGAGATATTTATAAGAAACAATCTTGCCATAGTCTTTCTTTGTGTCTAGTTGAGGATTAACTTTTGCCCAAAAACAATCCCGGCCTGGAAATATAGTACATATACTATCGGTCTGGTCATTGTTATAAAACGTTACAAATCTATCCATGACTTTTTGGTAATCTTCTTTTGTTTGAGAAAATGTAACGAAAGGGTAAAAACAAATGATAAGCAGCAAGTATTTCATACATGAAATTTTAATAAAATTAAAAAAGCTCTATAAATTTATTGATTTTAATACCCTCTTTTCTTTCTATAACCTTCCAAGAATTTTTCAAACTCTGCCAGAGTAAAGCTGCTTAGGTTTTGTTTGGCAGTTAGTCCCCCTTTTTGTGCTGCCATTACGCCATAATAAACATCATGATAACCATCTATTGCATGCGCGTCCGGGTCAATAGATAGTAAAACACCTTTTTCAATAGCATATTCTATCCAGCGCCAGTCTATATCCAGCCTGCGTGGGTGGGCGTTTATTTCTATTACCACATTATGCGCAGCGCATTCATCTATTACTTTTTTGTGGTCAATAGGATATCCTGCGCGCGATAATAATAACCTGCCGGTTGGGTGTCCCAGTATTGTAGTATATGGATTGCGCACTGCAGTCAGTACCCTGTTCATTGCTTTTTCTTCACTCATCTTCAGATTGCTGTGTACGGAAGTAATGACAAGGTCTAATGTTTTCAATACATCATTGCTGTAGTCCAGGCTGCCATCATTCAATATATCAACTTCAATGCTTTTAAATATTTTAAAAGGCTTCAGCTTTTCATTCAGTGCATCTACTTCCTGGTGTTGGGCCGCTATGCGGTCAGGCTTTAGACCATTGGCATAAAAAGCAGACTGTGAGTGATCGCTGATCACCATATACTCAAGTCCTTTATCTATAGCGGCCTTAGCCATGTGTTCTATACTGTTGCTCCCATCACTCCACGTAGAATGGGAATGAATGATAGCTTTAATATCTTTTGTCTGTACCAAAACAGGTAGTTGCTTAGCTGCTGCCTTATCTAATACCCTTGCAGACTCCCTCATGGCAGGCGGTATATATGCAAGTCCGTTTACTGAGAAAATAGCTTCCTCACTTTCAGGGCTGTCTGCTAATGTGTATTTCTCAGTAAACGCCGTTATAAATTCAGTACTTCCTGTTAATTTAAAAAGATGATTGTAAAAATGAGTTGTATCTGAAAGATGAAATTTTATTATTGGGCTGCCGGGTATTTTTACAGATAATACTGCGGGCTCATCAGCGATTTCACAGCCTTCTGTTTTTTGCAGGTAAGCGGTGAGCGTAGTATTGTCAATATCGGTTACAATGTCTATGCATTCCAATACTTCCATTTGCCTACGATAATCCCCGGCAAATGAAAATAAATTTTTAGAAAAACGCATTTTGTAATTGTTGCAACAAAGCATTTGCCAATACATCTACCTCTCCCCATAAATGAAATCCCTGGTTTTGTTTATAGTATCGTATGCTTTGTAAAATGCTCTCCTGTGTTTTAGCACCGAAACCTTTATAGGCAACCAACCTGTTTTCATTGCAGGCATATTCAAGTTCGCCCAGGCTCTCAATGCCCATTTCTTTCCATATCACAGCTATTTTTTTAGGCCCGATGCCTTTTATTCCCAGCATTTCTATAATGCCCGGAGGGGTAGCAGCTATTATTTTTTCAAGTGCCGATAATTTCCCTGTGGCCTGCAGCTCTTTTATTTTTTGCCCGGTAGCTTCACCAATGCCCTTCATACTGAATAGTTCTGCATCATCCATCTCACTTATTTCCTTAGGCAGCTTTTCTATATTGAAAGCGGTAATGCTATATGATTTCGATTTAAAACTATTCTCTCCATGTATATCCATTAATTTGGAGAGCAAGGAAAAATGGTCTGCTATTTCGTAATTAGTCATATGAATTCAAAAATCAAAAGTATTTATAATCGCTTCAGGCAATACCTCCCTTCCCCTTTGGAGAAGGGTCTGGGATGAGGCTTTTATTCGTTGCTCTGTCTGCTACCCATTCCAGTGCTATATCCAGTTGTTCTTCGCGTGTCAGGTTGGTATTGTCAAGCACTATGGCGTCGTCTGCTTTGCGCAGCGGGCTTTCCGCCCTGCTGGTATCAATATAATCACGTATTTCTAAATTGTGGCGTACTTCTTCCAGCGATATGTGCGGGTCTGTTTTAAATAGCTCCTCATATCTTCTTTGCACACGCACAGCAGGATCTGCAGTTAAAAATATTTTTAGTTCCGCATCCGGGAAGACAGTAGTGCCTATATCTCTTCCATCCATTACTATGCCTTTTTTCTTTCCCATTCTTTTTTGCTGGGCTACAGCAAAGCTGCGCACTTCTTTTATAGCGGCTACATCACTTACTTTATCTGCTACCAGCATTTCACGTATCTGTCTTTCTACATTTTCATCATTCAGATGCATTTCAGACGTACCTGTCATTTCATCAACCTCAAAAGTCAAATGTATATTTCCGAGTGCGACTAATATCTCATCATGATTCTTCAGGTCAATATTATTACGTATAAAGTATAAGGTGATAGCCCTGTACATAGCGCCGCTGTCAATATAACTATAGCCTAACTTCTTAGCCATTTGTTGGGCTAGCGTGCTCTTTCCGCAACTGGAATATCCATCTATTGCAATTATGATCTTATGAGCAGACATACAGTAAAGTTAATAAGTTCTTTTATGCTATTTATTAAAAAAATAAAGGCGCTTTGGCGCCTTTATAAATACATACACTTATATTTTACACCTTGTTCCTTAAGCCTTTGATTCAGCAAAATACTTATGAAAATAAGGTATGGTTTCTATGCCTTTATAATAGTTAAAGAGATCATACTTTTCATTGGGTGAGTGGATGTTGTCATTATCCAAACCAAAGCCAAGCAATACTGTTTTTAGCCCTAACACACTTTCAAATAAGGCTACAATAGGTATGCTTCCGCCGCCTCTTGTAGGTATGGGGTCTTTGCCAAATGTTGTTTTTATAGCTTTGGCAGCAGCCATATACGGAACTGAATCAGTAGGTGTTACTACTGCCTCACCGCCATGATGTCTTGAAACTTTTACAGTTACAGATTTTGGCGCTATGCTTTCAAAATATTTTTGGAACAGGTCAGATATCTCTTCTGATTTTTGGTTAGGCACCAGGCGCATAGATATTTTTGCATTTGCCTTCGACGGTAATACCGTTTTTTGCACCTTCACCTGTATAACCGCCCCATATTCCATTGAGTTCCAGCGTTGGGCGAACACCCGTACGTTCCAGTGTAGTATATCCTTTCTCTCCCCATACTTCTTGTATCCCAAGTTCTGCTTTGTATTCTTCCAGGTCAAATGGCCTGCTGTTCAACGCCTTGCGTTCTGCATCAGTAAGGTTTTGCACTTTATCATAAAATCCGGGTACTTTTATGTGGTTATTTTCATCGTGCATAGATGCGATCATCTGTGCAAGTATGGTTATGGGGTTAGCAACTGCACCGCCATATACACCGCTGTGCAGGTCGCGGTTAGGCCCTGTTACTTCAACTTCCATATATGCCAGTCCGCGCAATCCGCTTTCAATGCTTGGGTGCTCCATGCTGATCATCGAAGTGTCAGATATCAATACGATGTCGGCTTTCAGTTTTTCTTTATTAGTTTCTAAAAATTTCCCAAGATTGCTGCTACCTACTTCTTCTTCACCCTCTATCATTATTTTCACATTGCATGGCAGGCTGTTCGTTTTCACCATTACTTCCAGCGCTTTTATATGCATGAACATTTGTCCCTTGTCATCGCAGGCACCGCGTGCAAATATTTTGCCATCCTTTACAACCGGTTCAAATGGTCCACTTGTCCATAAGTTCAGTGGGTCTGCCGGCTGCACATCGTAGTGCCCGTATACTAAAACAGTTGGTAGCTTCGGGTCAATGATTTTTTCACCATAAACGATCGGGTGTCCGGGTGTTGGCATTACTTCGGCTGTGTCGCAGCCCGCCTGCAGCATATGTTCTTTCACAGCCTCAGCGCAGCGTTTCACATCACCTTTATATTTACTGTCGGCGCTTACAGAAGGTATGCGCAGCAGGTCCATCAATTCATTTAAAAAGCGGTCTTTATTTTTTGAGAGATAATCATTCCAAACTTGCATGAATTATTGATTTTAGAGTGACAAATGTACTTAGTCAATTTGAGAATTGGACAATTTGTGTTTTAATACAATATAAAATTCCACATAACAAATAAGGGCTGCATAGCAGCCCTTATTTGTTATGTTTATATAATCACTATGGATGTAATGTAATTGTCCCTACATTGGTTATAACACCATAAGAAACATTTACACCTGTCATAGTCGTATCGCTAAATCCAAGCACCCCTGCATTGAACCATAAATTATAGCTACCGGAAACCAAACCATTGAAACTAAAGAATCCATCCGAACTTGATGGGATCGCAGTAAACGTATCAGTACCATTTATGGCATATACAGTAGTAAAAGATGCCAACGGTAATACATACCCTTTTATTTGTCCGTTGCTTAATGAATCATATGCCCTTATCACAGGTTTAAGCATATACTTGCCGCTGCCTGTAGCTACTACCGATGCACCTGCATCAAAATCTATCCATATAGTATAAGCGCCATTTGCCACAAGTGTTTGGTGTAAGTTCAGTTTTACACCGCTTGATTGGCCCGATGGAGTGGTAAGAGGGTAACTTGTACCACTTATTACTACACTGTTATTACTACCTAATATCAGCCTGATTTGTGACACGGTTCCTGCAGGTATACTAGCTCTTACAAGCAAAGTATCCAATCCGTTTTTGAATTGCAGTATATTATATACGCCTGCTCTTACAGGTGTTAATGTCACTTCTGCGCTGCCACTTGTAGTTATTGCTACTTGTTGAATATCTAAATACACAGCATCATACGATGATGGTCCGTCTGTCAGCCGCATGCTCATTTGTGCGCTGCCGCTTGACGAGCTGTCACTCTTTTTACACGAATAATAAGTAAACGATACACATAGAACTGCCAGAATAATTGCGAGCTTTTTCATAAAACTATATTTTAGGGTAAAGCTTGTAAAAACCATGCCAACCCCTGTTGTTAAAGGGTTTAACATATTGTCATTCTTACACTTATCAGGGCAATGAGAAGATCGAAAAGATATATTGTTCAGGGTAATCTTAGGTTCAGGTTCTCACTCATTCTCGAAAGATGTTGCAGGTCGTGCTCTGCTACAAAAAATAAAATATCAGTAAGTGTTACTTCTTGTTTCAATCTTGGGTGCACGGATTTTATTTCGAAATAATGTGGTGGAGTAGCTTTCAACTTCTTAATATATGCTGTCCTGCTTTTTATAAATTCAGATAATAATTCTGTCGCATTATACTGATTATGATTGGCGTCGTAAGTTTTTTTATTGCTCATATCAGCAGCCCTCAAAATCGCTGCCTTATTTCTAAAATCATCTATTCTGCCAGTATGCAATTCTTCAATATCTGTAAGATGCCCTATGTGTTCTTTTACAGACCATTTATCACCATGTCGTTTGCCCAATATTTCTTCCCGCTCATCTTTTATTAATTCAGCTATGCGCGGTGCCGTGCATTGCAGGCGTTCTATTAATAATGGTATATACTCAATAGTATATCCAAATTGCCATTTTCTGGCTGTCCATTGTACCATCTTCATACACAAATATTATTGCTTTAAGTTATGTAATTTTACATTCAGGTTACATGGATTAACTATCTTTTAATAATTCAAATAAAAATAAACACCGGTCTATATGAAAAACTATTTTCTTATTACGTCTACTGTTCTCTTAGCTGCACTCCTTTGTTGCACATCATTCAAGTGTTCAAAAGATGATACCCTCAATTGCGACAAAGTTGTATGTTCCGATTTGTTTGCAATGATTGGTGTATATATCAGCGACCTTAGTATGACACCCGAAAAATTAGAAGTATATACTATTCGCAGTAGCACCGGCGAAAAAATAATAGTAACTCAAAATGAAACGAATCTCGGTGTCTATTTTATTTTAGATGACAGCTACCGCTCAAAGTTTGCAGGTACAACAGAAACATTTACACTGGTGGGTACAAAAGCGGGTACACAAGTATTTCAGCAAACCTATCAGATAAAAGCTGACTGTTGTCACGTTAGCAAAGTATCAGGGAAAGATAGCCTCACTATTCCTAATTGAGGCATTGAGCTATTACGCATTAATTTATACTCAGCAACTCTACATCGAATATCAAAGTGCTGTTGGGTCCTATTTGAGGACTTACTTGTCTATCACCATATCCCAGGTGCGCTGGAATGAAAAAACGATACTTGCTGCCTGCATTCATTAATTGCAGCCCTTCCGTCCATCCTTTTATTACCATATTCAACGGAAAAGATGCGGGCTGTCCTCTTTTTATAGAACTGTCAAACACGGTACCGTCTATAAGCGTGCCGTGGTAATGACAGGTAACAGTATTAAAAGCAGTTGGCTGTTCTCCGGTGCCTTCTGTTATTACTTCATATTGCAATCCGCTGGGCAATGCCGTTACGCCTATTTTATCTTTATTAGCAGCTAAAAATTCTTGTCCTGCTTTCAGGTTATTGGCTGCTTTTTCTTGTTTCATTTTAAAGAGTGTATCCGTAATGCTCATACGTGTTTGTTGAAAATGGTGTGCAATATTAATGAACTATTTATCTCTTTAATAAATTTATGTATTATTTTTAAGTAAGATGTCTGAATTGTTTTTTATGAAAATTATAAACGTAAATGTAATCTGGTATAATACAATACCTGCCAATCTCGATTTCAAACAATAAAATCCCAACTTTTCATATTTTATATTCCATAATGGCATTTCTCTATTGTCAAACTGCGAATTGTCAAATTGTTGAATTTACCCTAACTTCGCACACTTTTCAATTCCTCTTCTGATATATGAAATTGTCGCAATTTAAATTCGACCTACCCCTAAACCTGATAGCGCAGCATCCCGCAAAAACACGTGAAGAAAGCCGCCTTATGGTCGTTCATCGCGACACTGGCAAAATAGAACATAAAGTATTTAAAGATGTTCTGGGTTTTTATCACGATAAAGATGTGATGATCGTCAACAATACAAAAGTGTTTCCCGCACGTTTGTATGGACGCAAAGAAAAAAACAGGCGCTAAAATAGAAGTATTTCTCCTTCGCGAATTAAATAAACCCAATCGTTTATGGGATGTTATTGTTGATCCCGCAAGAAAGATTCGTGTAGGCAATAAATTATATTTCGGAGAAGAAGACGAATTGGTTGCAGAAGTAATAGACAATACCACATCACGCGGCCGTACTATTCGTTTCTTATTCGATGGTGATGATGCTGCTTTCAGAATGATGTTGGAAAAACTGGGAGAAACTCCACTACCTAAATACATCAAGCGCAAACCTGATGAAACAGATAAAGAGCGCTACCAGACAGTGTATGCCAAGCACGAAGGTGCAGTAGCTGCGCCAACTGCCGGTATGCACTTCAGCCGCGAATTAATAAAAAGGTTGGAGATCATAGGTGTAAAGTTTGCAGAAGTTACTTTGCATACAGGCCTTGGTACATTTCGCCCTATCGAAGTAGAAGATCTGTCCAAACACAAAATGGACGCAGAATATTTTAAAGTAGATGAATACGCTACACAAGTAGTCAACAAAGCCATTGTGGAAAAACGCAATATTTGTTCAGTAGGCACTACAACCATGCGTGCATTAGAAAGTGCTGTTACTGCACAAGGCTTATTAAAGCCTGAAGAAGGTTGGACGAATTTATTTGTTCATCCGCCATATAAATTTTCAATTGCAAATTCATTGATCACAAATTTCCATTTACCCAAAACAAGTTTGCTGATCATGACTTGTGCTTTTGCCGGCTACGATCTCACAATGCACGCATACCAAACTGCAATTAAAGAAAAGTACCGCTTCTTCAGTTATGGTGATGCCTTGTTGATATTATAAAGTATAATGAAAATTTCGTTGTTCCCTGTAGTTGGTGGTATTGTAATTATTAAACCATCTATAAACGAAATCAATTTATCCACAAACAATAAACAAAATAGTATATTCGTTGTTACAGCGCACGCTTATTAAGTGCGCTGTTGTATTTTTGAACAATCAGTAATATGCAGCAGAAGATTAAAAATATTATTCAGGCCTCCATATCTACCAAAGAAAGGGTACTTGCAGATAAGGTTTTGCTACAAACGATAGAAGATTTGTCAAAAGCAATTGTTAAAGCTTTTAAAGCAGGTAACAAAGTATTGCTTTGTGGCAATGGCGGCAGCGCTGCAGATGCACAGCATATAGCAGCGGAATTCAGCGGCAGATTTTATACAGATCGCGATCCACTTCCCTCAGAAGCCTTGCACTGCAATACTTCGTATATAACTGCAGTGGCCAACGATTATGGTTATGATGTCGTCTATAGTAGAATGGTAAAAGGTAGTGGCAAGCCCGGTGACGTATTAATAGGGTTAAGTACCTCAGGAAATTCTGTTAATATTATTAAAGCTATAGAGCAGGCAAAACAAATTGGTATGATTACTGCATGTTTTACTGGAGAGACGGGTGGTAAAATGAAGGGTATGGCAGATTACCTGGTAAATGTACCCAGCACAGATACTCCCCGCATTCAGGAAGCGCATATTATGTTAGGACACGCAATATGCCAGATAGTAGAAGAACAATTATTTTAAATTATATAGTATAGATGAACCCCAATATCAAAGACCAGGCAGATAAAAACTGGACCCTCTTTCTAGACAGAGACGGAGTAATAAATGTCGAAACACTAGGTTCTTACATTACAAATTGGAATGAGTTTCAATTTTCAGAAGGTGCTATTGACGCCTTGCAGCATTTAGGCGAAATATTTGGTACTATAGTAGTTGTCAGCAATCAGCGTGGCGTAGGCCGTGGTATTATGAGCATGGAATCACTAAAAGAAATTAACGTGCAAATGGTTAGCAACATTGCTATGGCAGGTGGCCGTATTAATAAAGTATATTGTTGCACAGCAGTTGATGATCATGATCACAATCGCAAACCCAATATAGGTATGGCAATGCAGGCGCAGCAGGATTTCCCTGAAATAGACTTTAAGCGCAGTGTAATGGTGGGCAATAGTTTATCAGATATGGAGTTTGGTAAGCGTTTGGCAATGCGTACGGTGTTTCTCACATCCAAGCACGAACCATTTATGCTACCACACGATCTTATTGACGAACAATACAGTTCATTACAAGCGTTTGCAAAAACATTCGCTCACGCAGAAGTAATGTAATCCCGTCATCCCGAATATTCAGGACCTGCAGATAAGAAAACAATATTTTAACAAGGCTACTCATTTAGTAGCCTTGTTTATCTGTATAGTTGTGATCCCGTTTGCTATCGCGAAAAGAAACCTCAGGAAATAGAAGAAAATCATTTTGCATCATTTCTCTGTGTGTAAATATTTGGGAGTTAGCGAGTTGCTGCGGGTAACCATTTATCATTATTTATAATAACAAATATTTGTTTTCGCCTCCCGAACCTTCGGGACAAATGTTGTAACTTTACCTAACCTTAAAACCTTATATATGATTATTTATAAACCTTTCTCAAAATTCAATCAATTCTTCACACCGATAGCTATCGGGACTGGTTCGCCTTCCGCTTCCGCTTTTTTCTTAGAAACCGGAAGTGAAAATATTAATTAATTGATTTTCAATTATTTATGTCATTTTTGCCCCTTCCGCTTCAGGCAAAAAGGGGAAGTAATGCGGAAGTTCCCCTATAGTTTTGGAACCACAAATTTTAATAAAAATTAATATTGTGAATGCTAAATAATGCTAACTCTGTAAAATCATAAAAAATCTTATAAATCATGATTCATTTTATTGATTTTTTAAACTACCTTTGCAGTCCTTTAAAAATATGGCTAAACAGTCTTTAATCAAGCAGGATGGAACGATAGTTGAAGCCTTATCAAACGCCATGTTTCGCGTTCGCCTCGAAAACGGGCATGAAATATTGGCTACAATATCCGGGAAAATGCGCATGCACTATATACGCATACTACCGGGCGATAAGGTGGGAGTAGAAATGAGCCCCTACGATTTAAGCCGTGGCCGTATCATTTACAGGTATAAATAATAGTTTTTTAATTTTTGACTTTTTGAATTTTTTGTATGAAAGTAAGAGCAGCAATAAAAAAGCGTAGTGTAGACTGTAAGATAGTACGTCGCAAAGGCAGATTGTATATTATCAACAAAAAGAACCCGCGCTTTAAACAAAGACAAGGATAAACCCTAATCCCTAATGGGACTTGGGCAAATAAAAATGATTATAAACGTTAAACAATAAAAACAAATTCCTCTGTTCCCGTTAGGGGCAGGGGGTAATTAGTATGGCTCGTATAGCTGGTATTGACCTTCCTAAAAACAAACGTGGTGAGATAGCACTCACTTATATCTTCGGTATTGGCCGTAGCACTGCTCAATACATTCTCGATAAAGCAGGTATCAGTTATGATATCAAAGCTGCTGATTGGAATGATGAGCAACTTACTGCTATCCGTAATATTATTACTACCGAATTTAAAGTTGAAGGCCAGTTGCGCTCAGAAGTGCAAATGAATATTAAACGTTTGCTCGACATCGCTTGTTATCGTGGTGTTCGTCATCGTAAAGGGCTTCCGGTTCGTGGTCAGCGTACCCGTACCAACAGCCGCACACGTAAAGGTAAACGTCGTACAGTAGCAGGTAAAAAGAAAGCAGCTAAAAAATAATAAACGATTCGCTGCCGGATCTGCTGGGCTG
>JABDFN010000030.1:0-4706 GCA_013286485.1 Bacteroidota bacterium | reverse complement strand
CAGCAGGGAGGGGCGGTTCAAAACCGGGTTATACCGGTTCAATGGTTAACTGAATACCTTATAAAAGAAAAATGGCAAAAGCTCAACAAACAACAGGTGGCGCAGCAGCTCCTAAAACCGCTTCTAAAAAGCGCATAGTAAAAGTAGATGTTCATGGCGACGTGCATATCAATGCTGCATTCAACAATATCATTATCAGCATTACCAACAAAAGCGGCCAGGTTATTTCTTGGTCTTCAGCCGGTAAAATGGGTTTCCGTGGTTCTAAAAAGAACACACCATATGCAGCTCAGACTGCCGCACAGGATTGCGCTAAAGTTGCTGTAGATGCAGGTATGAAAAAAGCAGACGTATTTGTAAAAGGACCAGGTTCAGGTCGCGAAGGTGCAATACGTTCTTTATCTCAGAACGGTATCGAGATCACATCTATAAAAGATGTTACTCCTTTACCTCACAATGGTTGCCGCCCTCCTAAAAAGAGAAGGGTATAATAAATTAAAACAAGTTCTTATAATAAAAACTTTCATTTACCCCTTTGAAAGTATTATTAAAAAAACGGCCTCCTTCTCATTCAGAGAGAGTCGGGGTGAGGTCAACACTGTTCCGGATCGGATTTTACGATTTTTATATGAGCCGGGGCAGCTAAAACAAAAATCGATAAACATGGCACGTTATACAGGACCCAAAAACAGGATCTGCCGCATATTTGGCGAGCCCATCCTCGGATCAGGAAAAAGCCTCGGAAAGAATAGTAATCCTCCGGGCCAGCACGGACCTTCACGCAAGCGTAAAACACAAAGTGAATACGCTGTTCAGCTGAAGGAAAAACAAAAAGCAAAATACACTTACGGGTTGCTCGAAAAACAATTCCGCAATGTGTATGTAGAAGCATCACGTTTGAAAGGCGCTACCGGTGAAAACCTTATAAAGCTCCTCGAAGCGCGTTTAGACAATACCATCTATCGTTTAGGCGTTGCTCCTACTCGTCCGGCTGCACGTCAGTTGGTATCTCACAAACACATTATGGTAAACGGAGAAGTAGTAAACATTCCTTCTTATACCTTAAGGCCGGGAGATATTGTAGAACTGAAACCCAAAAGCAAAGTAAATCCAACAGTTATCGGTATGATCCGCGGCAAAGGCCAAAAGATCAATTGGCTGGACTGGAATGAAAAAGATATGAAGGGTACTTACATTACCAACCCTGAGCGTGAAAGTGTTCCTGAGAATATTAAGGAGCAGCTCATTGTGGAATTGTACTCTAAATAATAATATAATGTTGGGTATGTAATATGCATACTCGATCATGAATCACAAATTAGTAAAACACAAATAAAAATATCAATATGGCCATATTGAATTTTCAAAAACCGGATAAGATAGCTCTTCAGAAAGCAAGTGATTTCGAAGCTCAGTTTGAATTCCGTCCTTTGGAACCCGGCTACGGTGTTACCATCGGTAATGCACTGCGTCGCGTATTATTATCTTCATTAGAAGGATACGCTATCACTGCAATTAAAATTGCAGGTGCTGATCATGAATTCGCTACTATAAAAGGTGTGCTGGAAGATGTGACAGAAATGATCCTGAACCTGAAACAAGTACGCTTGAAAAAAGAAGGTGATGGTGAAGCTATAAGTGACAAAATTGAATTGACTATAAAAGGTAAAGAGACATTTACTGCAGCTATGATCGGTGAGGCATTAGTTGGTTTCCAGGTAATGAATCCTGAACTTATTATATGCAACATGCAGCCAAATGCGTCTTTGCACATAGAAATATATATTGGCAAAGGTCGTGGTTATGTACCTGCAGAAGAAAATCGTTCTAAAGAAGCTCCGATAGGAGTTATAGCGATCGATTCTATCTTCACTCCCATTAAAAACGTAAAATACAGCATTGAAAATACGCGTGTTGAACAACGCACCGATTTCGAAAAGCTGATAATGGAAGTAGCTACAGATGGTACTATTCATCCTGAAGAAGCTGTTAAAGAAGCTTCTCGTATTTTGATCCAGCATTTGATGATCATCACAGATGAGAACATCTCTTTGGATACAAAGCGCGAAGAAAAAGAAACAGTGGTTGATGAAGAAACACTTGCTGTTCGTAAAGTATTACACACACCACTCGAAGACCTCGAACTTTCTGTACGTGCTTTTAACTGCCTTAAAGCAGCTAAGATCAATTCACTCAGTGAGTTGGTTCAGTATACTCAGGAAGAACTGATGAAATTCCGCAACTTCGGACAAAAATCTTTGTCTGAGATTGAGCAGGTATTGAATGAGCGTGGTTTGCACTTCGGTATGGATATCAGCAAATACAAACGTTCAGACGATTAAATCTTTAAAGTCAAAGTCCCTTGGGATTTTGACTTTTTTATTTTTATAACAGTACCTCATAATTCCTGACACGGTATGAGGGAATAAAAAAAACAGTCATGCGTCACGGAGACAAGATCAACAATTTAGGCCGTACCTCTGCACACCGCAGAGCGTTAATGTCCAACCTCGCTTGCCAGCTTATTGAGCATAAGCGTATTACTACTACTCTTGCTAAAGCAAAATCTTTGCGTGGATATGTAGAGCCGATGATTACAAGAGCCAAGAACGATAGTATGCACAATCGCCGTATTGTGTTTAGTTATTTACAGGATAAAGCAGCTATCAACGAGCTGTTCACTGTTATTGGCGATAAGGTATCTGCCCGTCCGGGTGGTTATACACGCATCATCAAACTGCAACAACGCGCAGGAGATGCTGCTGATATGGCTATGATAGAACTGGTTGACTTCAATACTATCTATGGTAAAGAAGCTAAAGCTGTCGGCGCTAAGAAAACACGCCGTAGCCGCAAACCTGCAGTTGCTAAGAAAGCAGAAGCTGTACCTGCTGCTGAAGTGGTTGAAACACCCGCTGTAGAAGCAACTCCTGAAACAACTGCATCAGAAGAAACACAAGCATAATTTTATTGATTTCATAAAAATAATTAAGCCCTCTTGCAAGAGGGCTTAATTATTTTATTCCTTTAGGATATAGAGTGTTATTTCGCAACCACTACTTTTTGGTTTACGCCATCAGTCCCTTTAATAAAGTAAACACCATTGTTCAAATTAGATACCGTAACAGTGTTGTTGTTAGTGCCATTCAGTTCAATGGTTTGTATAGTTTGTCCGATCAGGTTTGTAATGCTGTATACACCCTTTATATCACTTTTTACAGTAAAGCTGCCATTATTAGGATTTGGGTATACATGCAGCGAAGAAGTAATTGGCTCAACAGTAGGAACAGATAATGGGTTATTGAATTTCATTACCGTAAGCTTGCCGCCATTTGCAGCGTCTGCAAACGCAACAAAATAATCACCACCCCTGTTAAGAGCTAATGTTGTATAATCTGCACCTGCAGCAGAAAAATCGGCGGCGCCAACAGACACCCAATTGGTACCGTCAAAGTGCATTACATTCGCTTTGCCGTTTGTTGCTCTTTTAAATGCTACCACAGGGTTTGAAGTAGCCGGCTCAATTGCTAAAGAATTATAATCAGCCTCATCAGTGGTGAACCCTGCTACAGGCCCTACATTTAACCAAGTAGTGCTACTACTCGGTGTGCCTGTAAATTTATATGCAACGTCTTGTTTTCCTGTGCCGTTATCAGAAAACACTGCGTATGTCACACTACCATTGGTTGCTATTTTTGTATAGGCGCATTGTGATGAAGAGAGTGAAGATCCTATAGCTGTCCAGCTTGAACCATTAAAATACATGGCTGTCGGCAGGTTCGAAGCACCGGCATCTATACATAATGTCATTGGTGTACTTGAATTATATATGGCCAAAGAATTATAGCTGGCAGCACCTGCAGACGCATAAGCACAAGTGCCAAAAGCGCTTCCAAGGTAATTTTTTACACAAAACTGGTTGGTATTTGAATCGCTGTACCCGAGATAAAAAGTAGGGCCTAGATTAGCTATTACAACATTATTGATTGCATCAAAGGAGCAATCGGTACCACCTGTCATTGCACCCCAACCGGAACCATTATACGTTTGAATATTGGCTTTATATGCGTGGTCGCCCCATGCAAATCCAACTGTTGGTAATCCCGCATTTAATACCATAGAAGTAGAACGTATATTATGCCCAACGCTTCCGGGGCCTCCTAATGTGCCCCAGCCTCCTGAAGTTGTGTACATCTGAACAGTTAAACCACTACTTGCAGACGCGCTGCCGTCTTTATAGGCAACATAAATGGTATCTATATCTGCTTTTCCAACTGCTACCATAGATATGTCAGATACTGAGCCCGCAGATACTCCGGGTGCTCCCACTACTGTCCATGCTTGCCCATGAGCATTTAGTGATGTTAGCAGAAATAAGGATGCAACAGGGATACACCTGTTTGCGCACTTTTTTAGAGTAGGAACAATTTTGAACATAATAACAGATTTTGATGATACAAATTAATGAGTTTACATAGTAAATATAAGAAATCTTTTTCTGGTAGATTTTATACCTATAGTATTTACAGCAAAAATCTAGCCATTTTTTTCCTTTTCATTACCTGCTGGCTTATTATTCGTTTTTCTTTTGGCGTCTTTTAATGCCTTGTCAATCAGCCATTCCAATTGTCCGTTCACGCTTCGAAAATCATCTTCCGCCCATTTTTCAAGGGCTTTAAAAACATTTTCTTCTATTCGTAATACAA
>JABDFN010000029.1:1276-22014 GCA_013286485.1 Bacteroidota bacterium | reverse complement strand
CACACGCATACTGGAAGAAATAGAAAAAGGCACTATTATTATTCAGCCTTACGACCGCAAATATCTAGGAAGCAATTCATATGATGTGCATTTAGGTAAGCATCTTGCAGTATATGATGATGGTATATTAGACGCGAAAAAGCACAATAAAGTTTCTCATTTCGAAATACCGGAAGAAGGGTATGTATTACAGCCCGGAATATTATACCTCGGTGTTACACATGAGTATACCGAAACACATGCCCATGTACCATTTTTAGAGGGTAAGTCCTCTACAGGGCGGTTGGGCATAGACATTCATGCCACGGCCGGCAAAGGAGATGTGGGTTTTTGCAATACCTGGACATTGGAAATAAGCTGTGTGCATCCTGTAAGGATATACGCCGGTATGCCCATAGGCCAATTGATATATTTCCCGGTAGATGGGGAGGTGATCAATAAATACAATAAGAAGGTGGGGGCTAAATACAATGAACGTACCATAAAGCCCGTAGAAAGCATGATGTGGAAAAACGAGTTTTAGGTAGTTTATTAAGTTAAATTACCATTATATTTGTTTGTAAATATTTTTATTTTTATCTTTCAACCTTATTGTCCTAAAAATATACTTATGAAAAAAGCATTTGTACTATCAGTACTATTTATTGCTGCCTTATCAGCTTGCCAAAAAACATCAGACACTCTAAACCAACCTACTACTTATAGGGTAGATGGTATTACAGATATTGTAATGGCCGGAGATTCCGGTTCAGCCGCATATGTTAACTATTCGGTTAATTATGTAGGGCCTGTACAGGAAACAGTAACATTGTCTTTCGGAGATCTTCCTAAAGGCATTATGATAGATACAAGTGCGCAAAATGTACTTACCGGCATACCTAATTACACAGGTATGATTCATTTAATAAAAACAGACACTAATCAAAGAAAAGGTACCTACGTTATCAAGCTATTGTGCAATGGGTCTAGAACAGGTGCCAAATTCTATACTTTAAATTTAAAGGTATTGTCTAAAACTATTATACCTATATCCTCTGTCTGCGACACCCCATTAACAGGGACTTGGGATACCTGCACTGACCTTTGCTCAGGTACTACTTATACAGATGTTGTTTCTCTCGATGCTACTGTTGTTAACCGTATACATTTTACCAATTTCCAAAATGCAGGTATTGATGTATATGCTGATCTGAATTGCAGCAATGGTACTTTTGTAATTCCTCGTCAAACATTTGCCGGCGGTGCAGCAGCTGTGTGGGGTTCGGGTAGTTTTGCAAGCAAACTGTTAGCTATGAGTGTTACAGATTCCTCAGGGGTAGCTGGCATACAAACCTGCGCTGTGTCTATGACACGACCGTAATACACAATAAGGAAAAGGCATTTTAGAATGGCTGCTGTAAGCAGCCATTTTGCATGTTATATGTAAAAAAATAACTAACTTTATTATAGAATATCATTACCTATGAAACTCAAGCCTGTACTTTTATTCTCTTTTCTTTTCCTGTATAGTTACATTTCGGGTGCACAATCGCAGGGGTTGGTTTATAAATATGATACTACCGTAAAAATATTTGCCAATGGTATACAGAAAAGATTGGCTTGGTGTGGGGGGTTTAATCAACCTGAATTCGGGTTTGCAGACCTCAATCACGATAATAAAAAAGACCTGGTTATTTATGAAAGAAGCACAGGTGTAAGAACATTTATTAATACCGGCACAGCAGGTAACCCTAATTACATATATGCACCTGAATATGAGTTGAATTTTCCGGAGATAGACGGGTCTATGAAGCTGATAGATTATAACTGCGATGGAATAACAGACCTGTTTACAACATTTGGTGGCTTTACTGCGTGGCGAGGGTATTATAACAGCAATAATCAATTATCTTTTAAATTTTACCAGGTACTGCAATATTGTAACGATACATTTGCAACCGGTTGTAATAATGCATGGGTATCACCCGCGGATATTCCCGAGATAGTTGATGTAGACCATGATGGTGACCTGGATTTTTTGTCTTTTGATATTGATGGTAATGAAGTGGCCTGGTATAAGAATGTACAGGTAGAAGAGCATTTGCCTTGTGATACCATTCGTATAAAAGAAAAAGATAAGTGCTGGGGAAAGTTTTATCAAAACTATGTTCAGACACATGTATTGAATCATAATTGTAATGGGCAGAATGCAGGTCTTGTTTTAGGCCCCGGTGAGAAAAAAACACATACAGGCAATGCCTTGTGCCTGATAGATATGGATGGTGATGGTGATTATGATTACCTGGATGGTGGTGTGGGATTTAACAATATTGTGTATTTAGAAAACGGTAGAATACCTTATGGTACCAGGGACAGTATGATATACCAGGATACTACCTGGTCAAAAACAGGATATATTGTAAACCTACCTACCTGGCCGGCGCCTTTTTTTATAGATATAGACCAGGACGGTAAGAGAGATTTACTTATTGCGCCAAACAGTAAAGGTGAAAATTACAAATGCATACTTTACTTTAAAAATATAGGTACAGACGCTACGCCCAACTTTCAATTTCAGAGCGATACGTTTCTTATAGATCAGACCATTGATGTGGGCACAGCAGCTTACCCCATGTTTTATGATTATAATAAAGATGGTAAGCCTGACCTGTTTATTGGCTCAGACGGGTATTACCAGCCGGATGGCACGCTGAGATCGAGAATATCATATTATCTAAACACGAGCAAAGTAGATAGTCCTTCTTTTGTATTGCAAACAACAGATTTCTTAGGCCTTAGCAGCTTTGGTTTTAGAGGCGCTGCATTGTCTGTAGGCGATATAGATAATGATGGCAAAGACGATCTTATTATTGGCCATAGCGACGGCACGCTTTCTTATTTTAAAAATGCAGCTGCTTCTCAAAATATACAACCCGATTGGCAGCTTGGAAAATTGAACTTAACAGATGTGGGTGGCAGGCAAATAAATGTTGGTGGTAATGCAGCACCATTTGTTTATGATCTGGATAAAGATGGTAAGCCCGATCTTATCATTGGCCAATATGGAGGCTATTTAACTTATTATCGTAACACTGCAGCAGTACCCGGGCAGGTAAGTATGCAACTAATAAACAGCCAGTTAGGTGGTGTAAAGGTCGATGGACCGTCGTATGGGGAATGTTATAGCGTACCGTTTATTGGTAAGATGGATAGTAGTGGTGCTGAATATATGTTGGTGGGTAGCAATTCGGGGCTTCTGTATCGTTTTACCGGTTTTCAGAAAGGAGATACATCAGGTACCTACCTGATGATAGATAGCATGTATTCTTTTATAGATACCGCGCATTTATCTATTAATTACCGGGGCAATTATCTTGGTTTTCGCTCAGCACCTGCTATTGCCGACGTAGACGGTAATGGCAAACTTGAAATGGTGGTAGGCGATATATGGGGTGGGCTAAAGCTGTATGAACAGGATAGTTTTGTACGCGATACTAATATGCATTTAACTGTTGCCCCTATTACAAACAATAATCAGGTAACTGTTTACCCCAACCCGGCAAATAAGATTGTAACAGTATCATGGTCAGAAAGTTTTTCCAATACAAATATTACAATAGCAGTTATTAATACAAAAGGACAAAAAGTGTTGGAAAAAAATGTTGCTGCTATTCCTGCCAAAACTTATCTGGATGTGAAAAACCTGCTGCCTGGTATTTATTATTGTGTAGTCAGTTCCGAACGAAGCAATGAAGTGATACGACTTGCTGTAATAAAATAAAAAACGGCCTCTTATAAAAAGAGACCGTAACTAAAAACACATGCTTAAGTATTACTTCTTTACTTCCTGGTGTTTCAAAACTTTAGCCTCTATATAAAAAATTATCTCTTCAGCTATATTCTTTGCCTGGTCGCCAACGCGCTCCAGTTTGCGGATAATAGAAAGTATATATAACGCCTCATCCATTATTTTCACGTCTTCTTTTATCAAAGCGCCAATATTAGTATTTGCCCCACGGTTGATAGTATCTAATACCTCATCCCGCTTAAATATGCTGCGGGCCAGTATGGTATCTTCTTTTTCAAAAGCTATGCGTGTATCCATAAGGATATTGATGGCATCCTGGTACATACGTGTAACCTGTGTAGTCTCCAGCATTTTCTTGTCAAAATTCACCGGGGATTCTATTACATACTTGGCAATACCGTCTGCAATATCTCCAATGCGTTCCAGGTTGTTGTTTATTTTAAGAACAGCCAGTAAAAACCTAAGGTCAACTGCTACCGGGCAATAGAGTGCAAATATATTTTCGCAATCTCTGTCAATTTTCAGCTCAAAAGCATTCACCCTTTTTTCTTTCATTACCACTTCCCTGGCAAGGTCTTTATCGAACTGCATCATGGCTTCTCTTGCCTTATTCATTTGAGACTGAACAAGGATCCACATATTGATCACTTCTGTTTTAAGCGATGTTATTTCATTTTCTAGTTGTGTCATAGCATCCTGTTTTAGCTGAATCTGCCTGTAATATAGTTTTGTGTACGAGTATCTTTTGGATTGGTAAACATTTGTTTGGTATCATCATATTCCACAAGCTCGCCGAGATAGAAGAAAGCGGTTCTGTCGCTAACTCTTGCGGCTTGTTGCATATTGTGTGTTACAATGATCAGGGTATAGTTCTTCTTTAATTCAAACAATAATTCTTCTACGCTTGCTGTAGAAATAGGGTCGAGTGCAGAAGTAGGTTCATCCAGTAAAAGCACTTCAGGCTCCATGGCAATTGCGCGCGCAATGCACAGGCGCTGCTGCTGCCCGCCTGATAAAAAGGTTCCTTTTTTATGCAACGAATCTTTTACTTCGTTCCATAATGCGGCACGGCTGAGTGAGTTTTCTACTATTTTATCTTTTTCAGCTTTGGCCATTTTAATACCATTCAGTTTATATCCCGCAATTACGTTGTCATAAATGCTAAGATTAGGAAAAGGATTAGGACGCTGAAATACCATGCCGATCTTTAACCGCACAAATATCGGGTGCATATCGTATACATCTTCGTTATTCAGCAGCATTTCTCCTTCACAGGTGGCTCCTGCTATTAATTCGTGCATGCGGTTGATGCAGCGCAAAAATGTAGTTTTCCCACAGCCGGAAGGCCCCATTACCGCTACCACGTTGTTTTTAGGTATAGAAATATTTACATCCTTCACTACGTGGTTAGCTCCGAAATATGCATTGAATTTCTCTGTCCTTACAATTGTATGTTCCATTTTCTGGTTGTCAGCTTTGTAATAATGTTTAATAACAATACCCACAATAATAATATCAAGGATGCGCCCCATGCCAGGTTATGCCAATCGTCATATGGGCTGGTAGCATAGTTGAATATTAATAATGGCAGGCTGTGCATAGGTTTTGTGATGTTGGTAGAGAGATAAGGATTACCGAATGCTGTAAATAAAAGCGGTGCTGTTTCACCGGCTATCCTGGCTACTGATAGCATAACACCCGATAAAATACCTCCTATGCCGCATGGTAATATCACCTTCAATATCATTCTATGATAGGGCATACCCAAGGCAAGCGCTGCTTCCTTAAGTGTATCAGGTAATAATTTTAGTGTTTCTTCAGTGGACCTTACTATTATTGGTAACATCATAATTGCCAGCGCAACACTGCCTGATATAGCCGAGAAACTACCAATGGGTTTTACTATCCAGAAATAAACGACAATACCAATTACAATAGAAGGGACACCTTGTAAAATATCTACTGATAGTCTGCTCCAATAGGCCAGCTTACTTGTTTTATTTTCACTTAAATAAATACCGCTCAATATTCCAACAGGAATGGCCATGATGGCAGCAACGCCGACAATAATAAAGCTACCAACAAGTGCGTTGGCAATACCACCGCCTGCTTCACCCACCGGCTTTGGAACATTAACGAAGAAGCTCCAGTTTATTTTTGTGATACCTTCCTTAATAATATACCCTAAAATGGCAAGCAAGGGAATAACGCATGCGCTTGCAAAAAGGATGACCAATGTTTTGAACACTGTGCTTTTTCCTATTCTCAATTTTATACGTGGGCCCATCTGCTATTCGTTTGTAAAGCGTTTTATAATTCTTTTGCCAATCATGTTAATTACCACTGTAACTAAAAACAATACCAGGCCTAATTCTATAAGCGCCGATAAGTAAACAGGGCTCGCCGCTTCTGTAAATTCGTTGGCTATTACACTCGCCATAGTATTGCCTGGAGAAAAAATATTTTTAGGTATCAGGCTTGTATTCCCTATCACCATAGTTACTGCCATTGTTTCTCCCAAGGCTCTGCCTAATGAGAGTAACACACCCGCAAACAATCCTGATTTTGTATAAGGCATAATAATGCTGCGTATCACTTCCCAGCGGGTAGCGCCCAAAGAATAAGCGCCCTCTTTGAGAGGTGAAGGCACCATGCGTATCATTTCGCGACCCATAGATGCCGCGTAAGGAATAACCATGATAGAGAGTATAACAGAAGAAGTAAAGATGCCAACTCCCATTGGCTGAACGCCTATTTTCAATTCAAAATTGCGTACTATAGGTACTAATACAAACAGTCCCCAAAAGCCATAGATAACTGATGGAATGGCTGCTATTAATTCTACTACGTTTTTCAGCAAATTAGAAAACCATCCTCTTGGATAATACTCACCGAGGACAATAGCTACTGCAAAAGAAAAAGGAACAGAAATAATGAGCGCCAAGAATGAAGTAAGTAGTGTGCCTAGTAGAAAAGGGTAGGCTCCGTAGATATCCTGCACGGGATCCCAAACTTTTCCCCAGAGATATTTTACACCCAGCAATTTCATAGAAGGTATGGATTGTACTATGAGTGTAATCATTATACCTACTACTAACACAAATATGGCTAGCGCCATGATAATAAGTGTTTTTCTGAAAGCATTCTCCGTTCTTATTTGCCTGTAAGAGCGTCTCAGCCTGCGTACATTCACTTTATCAGGTGTTTGTAAAGATGAAGTTACCCGCAGTTTATCTCTGCGGGTAGCTCCTGGATTATTAACAGTTGTTTCCATTTTCTATCTCATTGCACAAAATTATTGTAACACTGGTTTGCCATCGTAAGTAGCAGACTTCAATATATCATCTGCAACTTTTACAGCAGCATCTGGTAACGGTGCATAATTCAATGCTGAACTGTATTGCTGACCATCATGTATCACCCATTGCAACAGTTTCAGCATTTTGGTTGCTTTATCTATAGAACGGTCGCCGTACTTTTGTTCTTTATAGATCAGCACCCATGAAAATCCTGAGATAGGATAACCATCAGCAGCATCTGTATTAGTAAGTGATATTTTTGAATCGGCTGGTAATTGCACATTTGCAGAAGCGCTTGTTGTAGCTACAGAAGGAACGATAAAGTTTCCAGCTTTGTTTTGCATTTTAGCAAAAGCCATATTGTTTTGCACTGCATAGGCTAACTCTACATAACCAATAGCCCCGGGAGTTTGTTTTACAATACCGGCAACACCTTCATTACCTTTGCCACCTTGTCCGGCCGGCCAGTTTACTGCAGAGCCTTTACCAACTTTTGTTTCCCAATCTTTACTTACTTTAGAAAGATAAGTAGTGAAGATATTAGAGGTACCGCTTCCATCAGAACGATGCACTACAACTATCTCAATATTAGGAAGTTTTACACCTTTATTGTCTGCAGCAATTTTTGCGTCGTTCCATTTTTTAATGGTACCCAAAAATATTTCAGCAAGCACATTTGGAGTAATCTTTAATGTGTCTTTTACATCAGCGAGGTTGTAAGTAAGAACAACAGCACCTGCAGTTACCGGTATGTGCAATACAGCAGTACCGTTTGTAGCTGAATCCTGTTTTGCGTTCATCGGAGCGTCTGATGCACCAAAATCAACTGTTTTATTAGTAAGCTGCAGAATGCCTGCACCAGAACCTACTGACTGATAATTTACTTTCAGGCCTGTAGTTTTATTGTACTCAGCAAACATTTTTGAGAACAATGGATTGTCAAAAGAACTACCTGCACCGAGTATGGTATTGTCTTCGGTTTTAGTGCTGTCATTAGTGGCAGCAGAGCCACCGCCATTACAGCTTTGCAGTGTCATAGCTCCGCAAATGGCTACAACTAAACCTGCAATCGTTATGTTTTTTAAAAGTTTCATTTTGGTTTTAATTTTTTTATTTTAAAATTATTTGCCGTAGATATAATAGAATGTTAAGCGGTAAACCATATCATTGTCATCCGGCTTTGCAGTGCTTGCCGGACCTGCGTTTTTATATGTGTTATACCATATATTAGGCATGATATGCACGTTCTTTATCGGCGTATAATCCAAACCAAGTGTCAGGAAACTTTCGTTGTTGTTAGGATCGTACTGAGATACTTTTTGTTCGCTGTAAGCGCTGTATAGACCGTTATTAAGATTAGCAGACGGAGTGTACATATCGTAACGTGCAAAGAAACCCCATTTGTCTTTTGTGATACGGCCTCTTACAAACAGTGATAATGAATTTGCTTTAGAAGTAATAGTATCTTTTCCACCACTACGTGTTGCAATACAATCTGCCATTATACGGTTCATATAATATTCCATACCGATTGTGAATTTTGGAACGGTATAAGCAACAAATAATTTGGTCATTTGGCGATCGTCGTGCCAAGTTGGAGTCCAAACGTATCTCTGGTAATCAGCATACAGATCTAATACCAGTTTCTTGTCCATGAATTTTGCGAAGATGTCACCATAGAACCATTTGAACATGTCAGTTTCAGGTTTTGCACTTGTACCATTACCTACCATTAACACATAACCGTAATTATCGTTTTTAGGCAGTGTACCTTCTAATTTTATACCCATGTCGAAAGACGGTGTACGGCGAATATCCGTTACAGTTCTTTCGATTGAACGGTAGCTCCATACTTCCTCAGAAGTTTGTGTATTCTTTCCTTGTTTAGCAAATGCCGGTGTATTAGATTGTCCGAATACAAGGTCACTTCCTTTAAATATGTTCTTCCAGCGAATGTTTGCCAGTTTTACATAAGGACTGAATTTGCCATTTTGCAACACATCACCTGCACTTTGGTTGTCCAAACCAGCGTTAAAATCATCCTCAGCTGCCAATAAGAATTCAGCAGAAAACTTAGGGCTTATTTCATAGTTATAGCCAAGGTAAATACGACGAAACTGGAACATGCTGGTATTTTGTGGCATGTTCGTGTATTGGTTGGAACCACCCCTGCCTTTTGAATAAGGAACAGCACCTGAACCAACTGAGTCAGAATGCGCTTTAAAAGCATAATCGCCAAAAGCGTATCCCCATAATTGGCCATGAGGTTTGAATTCGGTATCCTGTGCTTTTGCAGAGGAAGCAGACATAAATAGTGCGGACACTATCAATAATGTGTAGTTAAATTTTTTCATACTTAAGTGTGTTTTTTGTGTAATGAGAGTGCAAAATTTTTGTGTAATTTGAGTGCAAAAGAAACACTCAGGTATTATTGCTATGTTACCCCAACATTAATTTAATGTTAACAGATTTGATTTTCCAGTTAATATAGAGCAAACGTATAGTGATTATTTTACTGTGACGGCGTTATTCTATTCATTTTTGTGTACCTGAGGTTTGGGTTTTTAACAATCTGTTATTAGACATTTAGCCAATTGTTCCTGTCTATATATGTAACAATAGTTTTGTTGCAGACAGGTAAATAGCGTGTTATGAGACGATTCGTGATAATGACCATTGCAATAGCTCTTTCAGTGAATGCTATAAGCCAGGAAAAAGAAGATATCGGACCCGATTATCCTGCCATTGAAAAAACGGTAAATGACCCCAACAGTATATTTTATTACCCTCCTTTATTTAGCAGGTATAAGAATAATGATACAACGCTTAGTTTTAGAGAATACAAAATGTTGTATTACGGATCTTTTTTCAGGGATGAACTAAGTAATACAGAGGGGGCATCTATTTATATAATAGAAGATAGCCTGAACAAGATATTTTCTTTAAAAGAACCAGGTACAAAAGACTGGGAACAAGTGATACAATTGTCAGAAAGATATCTGGATAAATTTCCTTTTGATCTAAAGAAGCTAAACCTGGTATATTTTGCCTGCAAACAAACAGGTAACCGGGTACTGCAAAGAGAAAGTGTGGATAAGATAAAAAAATTAGCCCATGTAATTTTATCCAGTGGAGACGGGCTTTCAGAAACATCTGCACTGCATGTGATACAAATATCTGATGAATATTCTATTATTAACATGCTCGGTTACGAATATAACGGTCAAAGAGAATTGAGGGGTGACAGGTGTGACTATTTAAATTTAAAAGAAAATGAAGACCGTGTGCAGGGGCTGTATTTTGATCTTAAGCAATTATTCATCCAGTATCAGAAAAAAATGAATGGCTCACAGGCCGGAAAATAACTAAGCCTGAATAAGATAGTTCTTATTTTTGCACGATTTCTTTCCCATTATGTTTGAAGAGCTGCATGTAGAGAATAATAAAAAACTATTTCGTTTTGAAATTGCATTGCCCAGCGGCGAATACGCTGTGTTGGAATATCGCTGGCTGAAAGGTGCTATGGTATTGATGCATACACTGGTGCCCAAATCGCAGCAGGGAAAAGGTATGGGCGCATGGCTGGTAAAAAATGTACTGGAATATTGCAGTGCTCATCATTTAAAGATCATAGTGTATTGCCCCTTTGTGCAATTATATATTCATAAACACCCTGAATATAATAATCTGTTACCTCCAACTAAATAATGGAAAATGCATACTAAAAATATGATTCAGAATAAATACCCATTCTTCATTTAAATATGAGTAAAAAATTGTTATTGACATCATTATATTTATTCGTAACCTTTGTTTTAAATTTATTAGAATAAAAACAAACTTATTACTACTATCACTAGGCGAAGCCGAAAACCTGACAGAGTAGGTATTTATGTAAACCAGATTTTATGAAACAGATCCTCATTTTTGCATCGCTATTTTTATTAAATAGCTACGCTAAAGCACAAACATTTAAGATAGTTAATCAAACAGATTGCGAAAATATTAACTGGGCTGTTTTTGCCGATGATGCCGGTTCATGTAGCGGAAGCTATGCAACTGCATATATAAACATCTTACCAAGGGATAGTACGATTATTGACGCTTCTACTGCAGATTGGATATCTGATGCTCCAAAAGGGTCATATCAATGGAATTTTTCTGTTGTAAATGATCCCGATGGATACTGTTCAGTAGGTAGGCCATGCACCGGTTTTCGTACTACAGCTGATTTTTCTACAACTTGCGGGGGGCTGATTTTCGCTGTATGGAGTATCGATGGTTCTGGAAATGTAAGGGTGTTGGTATATTACTAATGTATTTTACTAGCTCAATTTTCAACTTAGCACTTAATTATCTAAATTGAACACCTGGCAAGCTGTTACTAAATAGCTTGCTTTTTTTGTGTATCTTATTTTATTTTCAAACCCCAATAATGTCCAATTAATATCCTAAATATACCTTAACATATATTTCATTTTCCCAAACTCCTTCATATTCAATCACTACCATTTTCATGACCCCTTATTTATATGGGGTTTTGAAAAAACTACTATTGACATTCTCATTTTTATTGCTGAAACTTCGTGCATTAAATCGATTTAATCTACTAGAATACTTATCACTCAGAGTAGCCGAAAACTGAACAGAGTAGGCATTTATTTTTTAAACTAAAATTTATGAAGCAGATTCTAATATTTTTATTATTATTTACCATTAATAGTAGTCTCAGTGCGGCCCCAAGCATGTATTTCAAAAATACTTCGAGTTGCAATGTTTATATTATTATTCAGGGTTCCAACGGTGTTACCTGTGGAGACTTTACTTCAGCAGTAATTACAATTCCCTCTGGAACTTCGAGCGCTGTACAATACGATATGTTTCCTGGTGGTTCTGGCACAACAATTTCATGGGCTATGGGGACTCCTTCAGGATCAGGGACATTTAATGAGTTGAAATTTCATGATTATGATCCAACTGCACATTGTTCTTACGGTTCAGGTTCGTCTGGAAGTTGCGGCGTAGATGATATGAATGTAATTGGAGACGGAACTTGTGCTAGTTCAGCTTCTGTGTGTTTTGATGTATCATTAATCTCCGCAGGTTCATGTGCAAGTTGTTTAGCTTACTCAACTGTTACTGCAACATGGACTAGTCTTGGTAGTGGTAGTTATGAAGTTGATTTTAATTAAAAATACTTGAGCATAAACATATTACTTTTAACTAACGATTTAGTTTAGTATTTTTAATTATCCATAGTAAACAGTTGGCAAGCTGCTGTCAAGTAGCTTGCTTTTGTTTGAGATTTACATTATGATTATTCCCATCTCTCCCAACCTTTTTAACATACAATCTGTCTTTTATTATAATTGGCTATATTTTAAATAAATTTTTATTTTAATTAATAGCTGATATGAGCGAAGTACATGAAGAGAATTTTATTTTTTATTTTTTTTCCTGTTTTGTTTTTTACCATACGTTGCGTACATGCCCAGCTTCCATACAAGCTGAGTGTGCTGAACCAACCCTATATGCCCATTCCTGATGCAGCCAACCTGGTTTCTGATGTGTGGTTCAATAGCGATTATTATATACTACCTATACCTTTTGGCTTTAAAATAGATACACTCGACTGTAACGCACCCTATATTGCAGGGGGCAGCACAATTGTTACAGACAGCGGCAAAACCACCGTATCTTCTTTTTTTCTTACCGATGCCAATTTGATCGATAAAGGATTTTTAGGTAGCGACATTAGTTTTTTGTCACCCATCAGGTGCAAAACAGAAGGAACTGCAGGAACAAGAATATTTAAATTAGAGATAGCTAACGCAGCTTTTTTTAATGAGCTGGTGTATGGCACACAGGTTGACTCTGTATACATGCAATTGTGGCTATACGAAACATCTAATATAGTTGAATTAAGATACGGCCCTTCGCATATCTCACATGCCTATAATTACTTTCCCAACAAGGGTTTTCCATGTGTGGGGTATATCCAGGATGTAGACTCTAATCTCACCGGCAATTATTATATTTTAGGTGGCAATCCGGACAGCCCTTTTGTAGAAACGATCCATGCAATTAATGGGATATTAGCTACTAAACCTTCAGGGCTCAATTCTTTCCCTTCTGAAGGTACTGTATATAGGTTTACTCCCAGGAAGCTGGGCATAGATGAGCAGATCAATAAAGCTGTTACTATTACCAGGGTGTATCCTACTACTTGTCAAAACGAAATTAAAATTGATTATGCCACAGATAAGCCGGGCTATGCTTCATCTTATACTTTTTATAGCGTAAACGGAATAGCTACTACTACCGGCAGACTATTACCAAATGCTACCACTACTGTAGATATCAGCAACGCTAAAGCAGGTATATATATACTTCAATTGCAAACCAGCGAAGGTGTAAAAATTGAAAAAATAATAAAATTATAGCATACAATATATATAAAATATGTTAAAAGCCCGTTTAAAACATACAGTAAATATAAATATGTAATTTACTCAGAAAACTTTTTGGTATTTGCGCGTATTTTATTATTTTACACACGGTTATAAAGCATTTTAATAGAATTTTAATACACAGGCCGGAATTATTTGATCAACCTTTATCCTATCCATTTTAACATTTTAGTAACCTACCACCATGCATTGAATAAATTTTATTCAATACAAAACCATTGATCCTATTATTACAACACTATGAGCAAAGCCGCGCCGGTCGCGGGTGAATTTGAAACTGTATTTTTTTATTTTTTAAACATCTATTGTATGAAGGGGAAACTCTTACACATTCTTGCAACCGTATCAGTGCTCTGCTTTTTTAATGCAGCTATAGCACAGAATTATGTCAGTAACAGTTTTGATGGTACTACGTTCCCACCTACTGGTTGGACGGCAAGTATTGGATCGGGCAGTTATAACTGGGTTAGAACAACAACAGGTATAACTTTGCCGACAACTGCTTCGGGCGGGCTTGTTACACATACCGGTAGTGGTATGGCCGGCTATAATGCTTTTAATGCCGGTTCTGGTAGTTATGCGTTGTTAATAACGCCGTCCATGAACTTCTCTACTTATGGCAGCACGGGTACAAATGTGGCGTCATTCTGGATGTGGAGAGACGGTTACAGTTATTCCGCAACTTACGATAGTGTGGGTGTATACATCAACACATCTGCAAGTTTAACAGGAGCTACCTGCCTGGGAGATATCAACCGTTATTACACATTAGCTCCTGCTGTAAGCAGCCAGGGGTGGTATCAATATTCATTTACGTTACCCTCTTCATTTGCCAGTTCATCAAGCGTGTATTTTATTCTTAAGGCATATTCACAGTATGGTGAAGATATGGAAGTTGATGATGTATCAGTAGACCACTATGCTCCTTGTTCAGGTACAGTAACTGCAGCTATAGGCCGCCTTACATCGGCTGTTTGTTATGTATCTCCGTTCACTCTTACAGAAACATCTACTTCATCACTTGTTGGTATTCATTATCAATGGCAACAAGGTACCACTGTTTCCGGCCCGTGGACAAATATTTCCGGTGCTACCAACAGGATATTTAGCGGTGCAACACTTATTACAGGTACCGGTTATTTCCGCTGCCTCGATACATGTATTGCTTCAGGTACTTCTGCTGTTTCAAATGTAGATACAGTTAATGGTACACCTTGTCTTTGCACACCTTCAGATTATTATTCAGGTTCTTCTTCTCCATATGGTTATTATTGCAATAGTTATGGGTATACATATAATGCGTGTTATAATTATAACATTACTTATTTCAGCGTAACGGGTTATTTAGGAAAATGGATGCATGAAGGCGCATTAAGCTGCGCTACCAATTGTACTGCAGATGGCGCCAATGGCCTTTATGACCGCACTACAATTGCCGGAGATACGGCTGTATTGCAGCAAGGCGGCAACTATAATGACACCGTACAGGTAAGTTATGGCTACTACAGCACAGTAGGTGTATGGATAGATTATAATGATAATGGAGTTTTTGAGCCTTCTGAAAATGTAATGATAGCAGGTTCAGGTTGCTCTACTTATAATGCATCATTCCCCGGTACTATTTCAGTACCATTGCTGGCAAAAGTAGGTTATCACCGCCTGCGTATCCGTTACGGATATGACGGTTCATGTACAACTCCTTCTACAATAAATGATGTGGATCCTTGTAATTATTCTACAGCTTCCGGCTTGTATTATTATTATGGCCCGGCACGCGACTATATAGTACAGGTTCTAGCTGCTCCTGCTTGCTCAGGCACTCCTACTGTTTCTATTCCTACTTCAACATCTGCATGTAAGAATACGCCATATACGGTTTCAGCAACAGTAGCAATAGTTGGTGGCCAGGGTTTTGACTGGCAGTCAGCATCAAGTGCTTCTGGCCCATGGACAGATATACCCGGCGCCTCAAGCAATATATTTACTGCCACACCTGGCACGTTGGGTATTAGCTACCTCAGGTGCGTAGACACTTGCCGCAATAGTGGCTTGGTTGCTATTTCAGGCGTAGATACGGTTAGAACAGTTTTATGTTTCTGCTCACCCAGCTACTATTATTCACCGGGTACCAGCCCTTATAGCTATTATTGTGCCACTTATGGAGCAGGAAGTTATAATGCCTGCAGCTATTCAGGCTTAAGCTCAAGGATTACCTATTTTTCCATTTTCGGTAATACGGGTTCTTATATAATGGATGGTGCAGTTGCTTGTCCGTCTACCTGCACTAACGGGTATTTGGATCGCACTTTCGATACGGTTAAAGTAACGCAGGGTGGTTCTTATTTTGATACCATAACCGTTGGTTATGGCTACTATGCTGATATAGCTGTATGGATAGATTATAATGATGATGGTGTGTTCAGTAATGCTACGGAACAGGTATATTTAGGGGGCTCTTACAGTAGTTCTGTTACCAATTACCCAGGTGTTATAAATGTTCCATTATCGGCAAATCCGGGCATACACCGTATGCGTGTTCGTTATGCTTATGATGGTAATTCCGCACCTGTTGTGCCTAACGACATGGATCCTTGTAATTATGTTTCTGCTACTAACCACTATTTCTATGGCGGTACAGTACGTGATTACGTGATCAATGTGCTCCAGGCCCCTCCTTGCACAGGTGCACCATCTATTAATGTTACGCCTGCCGGACCAATATCATTATGCACAGGTACGGTACAAACACTTATTGGAAATTATACGCTTAATAGCGGTCAAAACTTCCAGTGGATGTCATCAACAAATGGCGGCGCTACATGGACAAATATTGCAGGTGCAACCAATACCAACTATACATTTTCTATGGGTACCAGCAATATTATGTATATGCTGTATGACTCATGCGCGTATACCGGCCTGGTAACGTATAGTAATAGTGTGCAGGTAGCTGTAAGAACAGTTTGTCCTTGCACACCTTGTTTGTATTATCCATGTTACTTATACCCTGGTCAAGGGTGCTCATACAATTATTATTATGTGGGCAATTTCCAGCTTAATGGTGCTACAATAAACATAAATGATAACTATCCGGGATGTAATTCTTATGATTATTATGACAGAACAAATAGTGTAGCAGCACCAGACTTATACCAGGGCTCTACCTATTCCGGCAGTGTTACTATCGGGTATAGTACATATTATTATGAAACCGTGCAGATATGGATAGATTTTAATGATAATGGTGTTTTTGAAACTTCAGAGGCTATGCTGTCTACACCATTGCACTGGTATGCAAGCACTGCAACAAAAACTTATAGCATTTCAATACCTGCCTGCGCTAACACAGGTAAGCATTTAATGAGAATGAGAAATGTGTATTGTGGTACTTCTGCATCAATTAGTGCTATCGATCCTTGTGTATATTATTTTGGTGGTTACTATTATTATTATGGTAATGCCATGGATTATTATGTGAATGTGTTGAGCACTAAAACCACACCGACAATTTCACCGTATAGTAATTTAAGTTATTGTAGTGGTGCTAATTTTACACTCACAGCATCCAGTACTTCAACCAGTCCAACACCTGCATTTAAGTGGACTTTGCCAAACGGCAGTGTGGTTCCCGGCTCTACAGTAAGTGTTTCAGGTGCTACATTTGCTAATAATGGTATTTATAAAGTACAGGATACTTCAGGCGGTTGCCCTTCAGCTCCTGCTTACGATACAATAAATGTTTGGACCACACCTACGTTTACAGCAGGGTACCCTAATAACAATGGACCTGTTTGTACACCGAATGCTTTACAATTGTTTGGCGGCGCCAATCCTCCAAATTCAGTTGCTACATGGTCGGGCCCAAGCAGTTACAGTTCTAGTTTGATGAACCCTGTTGTTGCCAATCCAACAACAGCTGCTACCGCGGCAGGATTATCAGGTACTTACACAATTTCTGTAAACAATCATGGTTGCACAAATTCAGCCAGCACAACAGCATTAGTAAAACCAACACCTAATGTTTCGAATTTTATTGCGGTAAATCCTACAACCTGTACTTGTAACTGCGGGTCGATAACGCTGCAGGGATTAACAGCTTCTACTACGTATACATTAAACTATACAAGAAATGGTACTGCCATTACTCCTGTAAGTATTACGAGCAATGCGTCAGGTAACATACTTATATCAAACCTGAGTGCGGCTATATATAATAATATAACGTTGACACTGAATGGTTGTCCTTCTCCTGCAGTTGGTCCGATAACGATCAATAACCCGAGCTCGCCACCACCATTTACTGCAACTAGCAACGCGCCATTGTGCTACGGTACGAACCTTAACTTTACCGGCACTACCAGCACCAGCCTTACCTGGACATGGAGCGGCCCGGGTACAACACCATGGAGCTATTCAAACATAGGCGCTACCTCCAATCCGTCTAAGAGTTCTGTTACATTTGCAGATTCAGGTAACTACTTGGTGTATGTAACGGATGCGAATCTTTGTACTTCACCTATACAAACTATACACGTTGTTGTAAAGCCATTGCCTAACACGCCTACACTTTCAACAAACGCACCTGCAGGCACAGGTATATGCACAGGAAATACACTTACCATTACAGGAGCAACAACCACACCTCCGGGCACTATTCCTACCATTGGATATGCATTTACAGATCCTACGGGTGGGGCATGGAGCACTACTGCAGGTACTGCAACGCTTTCTGTTCCTAATGTACCTACTAATTTTGCAGGTACCTGGACAGTATATTCTACGCTTAACGGCTGTAACTCTGCGTCGCCTGCTACCATCTATACTTATATTAAGTGGAAACCAGGTGTACCTACAGTCAACAGTAATAGCCCTGTGTGCGCTGGTAATGCGTATAATCCAAACTTGTTGATATTTAATGTATCGGATACAAGCACAGCTACTGCAACTGCTTTAGGAACTGCCGTCAATTATGTATGGACAGGTCCGGCTGCAATTGTGCCTAATCCAAATGCTCAAAATGCTGATACAATAACAAATCCTTCTGCTTCAGCTGCAGGTACATATACTGTATATGCGAATTTACTCGGCTGTACTTCTGCTACAGCAAGCACCACGGTTACTATCAACGCGTCTCCTGTTGCGCCTGTAGTAAATCCAACGCTTACCAAGTATTGTCAGTATGATATTACAGCTGTTCCGCTTGCGGCAACAGGTACCAGTTTGAGATGGTATACTGCTTCTACAGGAGGTTTAGCCAGCACTACTGCGCCTACTCCGAGCACTACTGTTGCGGGAGTGTATTTATGGTATGTTACACAAACCAATGCATCTAATTGCGAAAGCCCTGCGGCTCAAGACACGGTATTGGTAAAAACAAAACCTCCAATGCCATATGCCCCTGTTACGGCATTCACTTATTGCCAGGGAGATAATGCAAGCCTTCTTGTTGCTATCGGAGCTAATCTTCAATGGTATACAACAGCAACAGGTGGTGTAGGCACTGCTGCTGCGCCAACGCCTTCAACGGCTACGCCGGGTAGCTTCACTTATTATGTCTCACAAACAGTGAACGGTTGCGAAAGTGACAGGTTGTCTATATCTATATTGGTAAAAGCAAAACCACCAAAACCTGGTTCTCCAACGAAACAGTATTGTCAGAACGATTTTGCTTTACCGTTAACGGCTTCCGGTTCAAACCTGTTGTGGTATAGAACTTCTACAGGAGGTCCTGGTTCTGCAATCGCGCCAACGCCTGTTACATCTTATGCTGATACCAGTTACTATTATGTAACACAAACAGTAAACGGATGTGAAAGTGACAGAACGCAAGTAATGGTAGTGGTAAATTATACGCCAAATGCGCTCATCGTAGCTAACACTCCATATGTATGCCAGTACGATTCCACATTCTTCACTTATTTTGGTAATGCTACTTCAGCTGCAACATTTGATTGGGCAATGCCTACAGGTGCTACACTGCTGCACGGTAACGATGTAGGCCCTATATGGGTGAAATTTGATTCTTCGGGTAAGAGAGTTATTTCTTTACAGGTTACTAATAAACAATGTAAGAGTCCTGTTACAACCTATATAGTAGATGTTCGTGAAGCACCGTATGCACCAACCAATATTAAGGATGATGTGTGCCAGGGTCAGACATTAGAGGTGTCCTTGGGATATGCCAATGAACAAATAGATAAGTTTGACTGGAACTTTGATGGTGCTGAAATAGTATATGGCACTGAAGGTGGAGGCCCTTATGGTATCCGCTGGAGTACATCAGGACAGCATATAGTAGAGATGGTAGCATGGACCAATTCATGTCCTTCTATACCTATCTATGATACAGTTAATGTACACCCGCTTGCAGATGCTCATATAGGTGATATAAGCAACAGCAATATTTGCGCCGGCGATAGTGTAATGTTCACAGCAGAACGTTATAACCCTGCATACCTGTACCAATGGCAACCTGCTATATATTTCGGTACTCAAACCAACCAGGGCCAGGTATATGGATATGTTGAACGTTCGGGTTATATAACTTTGAATGTAACAACTGAGTTTGGTTGTACTTCAACAGACAGTGCACTTATATCTGCACAACCATGTTGTGAAATGTATTTCCCGAATGCCTTTACACCTAACGGAGACGGTAAGAACGATGTGTTCCGTCCTATCTCTAAAGGCAACCAGATAATTAAAACCTTCCGTGTAACCAACAGATGGGGACAGGTGATGTTTGAAACAGTGAATCCGAAAATTGGCTGGGATGGTAAATTCAATGGTGTTGTGCAAGACCTCGGCACTTATTATTACTATATCAAGTATGCTTGCGCAAATGGCAAAGTATACGAAGAGAAGGGTGAAGTGCTCCTGATCAAATAAGAGAATATTGCACGATCACAAAATAATAACCCCGCTATAGCGGGGTTATTATTTTGTATAGAAAAAAAGCGTGAAATTATTTGCCTTGCGGGGTATACAGTTCTACATCTTTTTTAGTAATGTGAGTGTCTGATAAGATAATTAGGCGCTCAACTACGTTGCGCAGCTCTCTTATATTTCCTGTCCAGTTGTGCGCCTGTAATGCGCTTATAGCGTCAGCCTCTATTTTTTTTGCAGGTTGGCGATACTCCTCGCTGATCTCGTTAATAAAATAAGTAGTGAGCAGTGGTATAT
>JABDFN010000029.1:0-1266 GCA_013286485.1 Bacteroidota bacterium | reverse complement strand
GTGGTATATCGTCTTTCCGTTCATTTAATGACGGAACATGTATAAGTATCACGCTTAGCCGGTGATAAAGATCAAGCCTGAAATTTTTTGCCTCTACTTCTTTCATCAGGTCTTTATTGGTAGCGGCTACTACACGTACATCTACTTTTATTTCTTTATCTCCGCCCACCCTTGTTATCTTGCCTTCCTGTAAGGCTCTCAATACCTTGGCCTGTGCATCGTGGCTCATATCCCCAATCTCATCCAGGAAGAGTGTGCCCCCATTGGCTTGTTCAAATTTCCCAAAGCGCTGTTTAATGGCAGATGTAAAGGAGCCTTTTTCATGGCCAAATAATTCGCTTTCTATCAGCTCAGATGGAATAGCGGCACAGTTCACTTCTATGAGTGGATTGTTTGAGCGATTGCTAAGTTCGTGCAAACGTCTTGCCACTAATTCTTTTCCTGATCCGTTTTCTCCTGTTATTAACACCCGAGCGTCTGTAGGTGCTACCTTTGCAATCGTTTCTTTAATTCTCAGTATGGCATCACTTTCTCCAACCATTTCTGAGCTGCGTAGAATACGCTTCCTGAGTTGTTTTGCCTCTGCAACGAGCAGCTTTTTGTCCATCGCGTTACGGATAGTGATCAGTAAACGATTCAGATCGGGAGGCTTGGCTATAAAATCGTATGCACCTTTTTTTACTGCCTCTACTGCTGTTTCTATATTCCCGTGCCCGGAAATTACTATAAAAGGAGTATCCGGTTTTTCCATACGCGTTTGCTCAAGCACTTCAATGCCATCTATTTTTGGCATTTTTATATCACAGAGAATGCAATCGTAATTATTCTCTTTTATCTTCTTAATAGCTTCAGCTCCGTCAACAGCCTCATCAACTGTAAAACCCTCAAAGCTTAATATCTCGCTGAGGGTTTTACGTATCGCTTTTTCATCATCTACAACTAATATGCTCTGAGGCATAAATTATCTTTTTGACTCTTTTCCGTTTCTGTAATTAACTGTGCGTACAAACTGACCAAGAATATCATATTCCTTCCAAGGGCCATTTTTTTCACCATTTACATATTCTCCATCTTCTTTAAGTTTACCATTTTCACTGAATTCTTTCCAGTGGCCGCTCTGTATATTATCTTTATATTCTCCCATTTCACTTACTATGCCCTCACGGTTATAAACAGTTGCGGTGCCTTCCAGTTTACCATTATGATAAGAATATTCAACTGATTTTTTTCCGTCTTCATAATACCATTGTGCGCTTCCTTCTAATA
>JABDFN010000028.1 GCA_013286485.1 Bacteroidota bacterium | reverse complement strand
GAATGTCTGAACTTGATCTTATTCGGCTTGTCAATTTCTAAGAAAACGATCTTGTTGGGATAGTCCCTGCCATCCGGCCCGTGCATGGTTAACTGCCACACACCTCCCGGCTTTACATTCATTTCATGAATGGTATTTGTAAACCCATCCGGACCCCACCAATTAATTACATGCTTAGGATTAGTGAACACTTCAAACACCAGTTCTCTGGGTGCGTTCAGCAATCTTGTTGTTATTATTTCGCGGTTACGGGTATCGTTAACGGGTTCTTTTATGCTTTCCATTTTTTTGCTTTTTTGTTGCTATATCAGGTTGTTTTTGCAATTCTTTCAGGTAGCTTTCCAATGCATCCAGTTTACTATTCCAGAATGCTTTGTATTGCGTTACCCAGTCCGATACTTCACTGAGTCTTTCCAGTTTTGCTTCACAATACCTTTCCCTCCCCTCCTGCTTCATTTCCATCAGCCCGCACTCTACCAATATCTTCATATGTTTATAGATAGCTGCCCTGCTTACGTCAAAATTTTCTGTTACCGAGTTTACATTCAGCGACTGGTAAGCTATCATATTCAATATCTCTCTCCTCGTGGGGTCGGCTATTGCCTGGAAAACGTCTCTTCTCATATTTGCATTATAATGTTGGCTGCATTTAGAATTCGTTAATTGCGTTATTGCTATCAAATTTTTTATTGCTTACAATGCGCAACCTTTCAGTTGCAAATATATATGAAACCTTTTGGTTGCACAAATATTTTTGATTTTATTTTTTTACACACTGGCCATCAGTGCATTATTTAATGTTCCAATACCAGTTTCAAATTGTTCAGGCTGGTTTGTATATCATTCCCCAACATCTTCTTTATGTTTAAGATAAAATGCATCACACGCATCATATAAGTCCTGTCACCACAAAACCCCCATTTTACAATTGTCTTTTTCCCATCTGGCGAGCTTGTCTCTAAATAAGCGGTAGAGGTTCCTTTAAAAGGTTTTTCAAATCGCATTTCATGTTCTATGCGTTCGCCTTCCTGTATTTTTTTTATTTCTTGCTCACCCTTGCCTACATTTTTATTAGTGCTGTTCCATGTGGTTACAAAACCAACAGTACCATCAGTACCGTGGTTGGCTCTTTTTGCCTGTAGGTCTGTCATTACCCATTTATTGTAATGTTCCTGGTTTTTCAGGTATTTTATGTAGTTAAAAACTTCCTGTCTTGGCTTATCAATAATGGTTTCCCTTTCTATTGTATAATTCCGCTCAATAAATAATGCTGCAATAAATGGTATTGCCAGTATCAGTAGAATAATAATGAAGATGATCATATTGTTTTGTTTATATCGTTATATAAATTTTTAATGCCTATCTTTTTTTTGCTATCTTTTTTTGACAGAATATTTTTTCTCTTTATTAAGGTTTTCTTCTACTCTATATTTAATTATCTTTTTTATTAGCTTTTCAGGGAGTGGCTGATCTATCTCAAAGCGTATAGTGCCTTTATCAGTGCTATACCCTTCTAACTCATCTTTAAATATTTTTACTGTCGACCCATCACATGGATAAAATCCAAGGTGTTTTTTAGCTCCGGCAAAACCAACCAGCATTCCGTTCAGTTTATACATAGGCATCCCATAGCCAATACACTCTTCAGCTTTCGGTACGGTAGCTTTTATTATTTTACGCAGCTTTTCCAAAGCTGTTCTTTGCGCCTCAGGCTGAAATGACAAATATGTATCAACATCTTTTATAAGAATAGATGGCTTTTTCATTTTTTTGTTTTTAATGGTTTATATTTTAATACAGTAACACCGCATTCAAACTTTTTCGCATCCATCAGCGCCAAAGGAGTACTACCTTTAAAAATAGGCTTACCCTTCCCGATAGCAGTGGGGTTCACAAAAAGATAATATTCATCTATCAGGTTATTTTCAATTAATGACGACACAAATGTTGCACCGCCAAATACTATTATATCCTTTCCTTTTTGCGCTTTCAATACGTTGATCTCTTTTACAATATCCTTTTTAACAATGTCTGTATTACTCCAGCCTCCCGGTATCGGAATGGTTTTATTAAGTGTTGTTGTAAAAACAATTGTATGCGTATCACGAACATGTTTTGCAAATGCATATTGAGTAGAAACTTTATTTTCAGCAATGCTTTGCCAATGTGCTTTAAATCCTTCCTCAGCCATTTGCCTGCTTAGCAAAATGCAATCAGAAGACAATATCAGCTTCGTATGAAACGCCTGCAATGCCTCATCCCATGCCCATTCAGGGCCCCAATTCCATAGCATCCAACTCGTATCTCCGTCTTTTTGTGCAATATATCCATCAATCGATGTCTGTATTTCTAACTTTAGCTTTCTCATATTGTTATGCCTTTACATAATTACACATCCACTTCATTCCAAACTTATCTATCAATGTCCCAAACCTACCCCAAAACATATCCGTCAGCGGGTCTACCACTTTACCACCGGTTGACAGATTTTTAAATAGCTCGTTTATTTCTTCTTCAGTACAACAATTAATACATAAGTAAACAGTATTACCAACAACAAGAGGCTCCCTGGTCATATCAGTTGCCATAATTGTCAATCCATTATTCATAAGGCTTGAATGTAATACCTGGTCATTAAGCTCAGTCGGCATTTGTCCCGCCAGCGGCGATTCTCCCACCATTTGTATGCTCAGTTCCCCGCCAAAACAGTCTTTATAAAAATGCATAGCTTCCCGGCATTTGCCGCCGAAGTTTAGATAAGCATTCACCTGTGTCATAAAATTGGTTTTGAATTGTAAATAAATAATGCCACAAACCTACTGCCGTTATAAATACATTTAAGTGTGTAAATACGCCATACTAAGGGGTTGATTGCGACATATATTTTACAGACATTTGTACCATGAAACACATATCTATTCTCATACCGAACAAAGCCATTCTGGGCAGCCTCGAAGGTTCTCGCCAGATACTCACTCAAATAAATCATTTCTATGAAGGGCGTGGTTTAGCTCCCATATTCAAAGTGCAATTAGTAGGTCTTACGCACGAAGTCCCGCTATGTGGTGGCGCATTTACAGCGCATGCAGATATGTTGATCAGCGATATTAAAAAAACTGATCTCATTATTATTCCTGCTGTAGATGGCGATCTCAAAAAAGCGATCGAAATAAACAAAGAATTCTTTCCCTGGATAATAGATCAATATAAAAACGGAGCTGAGGTCGCAAGTCTCTGCGTAGGTGCCTTCTTGTTAGCTGCCACAGGTTTGCTAAATGGTAAACAATGTGCTACACATTGGGTTGCTGTAAACGAATTCAGGGAAATGTTTCCTGAAGTAAACCTCGTTCCTGAAAAAATTGTTACAGATGAATATGGTCTGTACTCAAGTGGTGGTGCACTTTCATATATGAATTTGATCCTGCACCTGGTAGAAAAATATGCAGGCCTCGAAAACGCTATCCTTGCAGCAAAAGTTTTTGCTATAGAAATTGAAAGAGGAAGCCAGTCCCCATTCATTATTTTTCAGGGGCAAAAAGCGCACGACGACGAACCGGTAAAAAAAGCACAGGAATTTATCGAAACAAAGTTCCGGGAAAAGATCACGGTTGAGCAACTGGCTTATATGTTTGCCTTAAGCCGCAGAAACCTCGAACGCCGCTTTAAAAAAGCCACCAACAATACTATCATTGAATACATCCAGCGCGTAAAGATCGAGGCAGCAAAAAAAGATCTTGAAACAAGCAGAAAAAACATCAGCGAGGTCATGTATGAGGTTGGTTACTCCGACACCAAAGCCTTTAGAACAACCTTTAAAAAAGTAACTGGTTTATCTCCTATTGAGTATAAAAACAAATACAATAAAGAAAGAGCATTATCATAACTAAATTCTTAAGGGTTTTTTTATTCTTCTTAAGGGTTTATTAAGCTCTTTAATACAACCTTGCGCATAATTTGATTCAAAGATTTTATTAAATATATTTTTTACACCCCTATATAAGTGCCCCTCCCTTAATGAAATTCTTACATTTTATCAGAGATATGTTTAAAGCCCTTATTGTATTACTTACTTGGAAAGATTAGTTGTAATTTCCCTTATCATTGCTTGATAATCCTTCGAAAACTCATATGCCTGATAAACTATTACTGATAGAAGATGATGTTAATTTGTCAAATGATCTCAAAAAACAATTTCAATTAGAAAGTTTTGAAGTAGATACCGTGTACGACGGCATATTGGCAAATAAACTGATACAGAAAAACACCTACGATTGCATATTGCTCGACATCAATATACCGGGTATTAATGGCTACGAAGTGGTGAAGAGCATACGGGAAAAAGAAATAAATACACCGGTTATAATCACTACTGCATTTGGCGAACTGGATGATAAATTACTCGGCTTCAGCTACGGTGCCGATGATTATATAACTAAACCCTTTTTCTTTAAAGAATTATTGGCGCGTGTCAAGGTTTTTTTAAAACGCTCACAACACTACGCCGACAAAAAAATAATTATTGTAGCAGACCTTATCCTCGATCTTGAAAAAAAACAGGTTAAACGCGCAAACTCACTCATTAAACTAACAGCGCGCGAATTTGAATTACTTCGGCTATTGGCCGAAGCCCGGGGAAATCCTGTTTCCAAAAAAGAATTATTGAATAAAGTATGGAGCAGCAATTTTGATGTGACCTCTAATACCATAGAGGTCTTTATCAACTTACTCAGAAATAAAATAGATAAAAATTTTCCAACAAAATTGATCAAAACACGCATTGGGTTTGGATACTATCTGGCAATTGATTAAGGGGACCGGTATCCGGTATAAACTGGCCCGTTATTATACTGTTTGCTTCATCCTGTTGCTCGGTATAGCCTTTATTGCTGTATACTTTGTATCTGAAAACTATAGAAGAGAAGAATTTCATCAGCGCCTGGTAGACCGCACCATTACTACTTATAAGATCTATGTAGAGGTTCCGCAAATTGACTCTACCATGCAACATTTAATTGATAAGAACACAATGAATAGCTTGTATGAAGAGCATATTTTACTCTTTGATTTTACAGGCAAATTGATATACAATACCTTACCTGGAACTAAGCCGAAATATCCTGCAAATATAATTAACAAGCTCCAAAACGACAGAACTGAATTGCAAATGACAGATGGAAAGTATGACGTAGTAGGAGTAAAATTTAATTTTAGAGACAGTATATATTATGGCATAGCTGAAGCATACGACAACTTCGGCAAAAAGAAGCTGGATTATTTGAAAATAGTGCTCATTGTTACTTTTCTTGTCATTACTTTCCTTATAATAATTCTCTCCTTTTACTTATCTAAGATCATCACAAGGCCCATTACACAATTAACAAAACAGGTAGAAGCTATCTCTCCTAATAATTTGAAAGAACGCGTTTCAGTACAAAGGTCCGATGATGAAGTAAGCATACTTGCTAAACGGTTTAATGAACTAATGGATAAAGTAGAAAACGCATTTAGTTTTCAAAAAAACTCTGTTCATCATTTATCACACGAATTAAAAACGCCGCTCGCTGTTATGATGGCAAATGCAGAAAGGGCATTGGCTGAAAATGATGATGATGCTATGAAAGCAAGCTTGCAATTTCAGAAAGAATCATTAATGGAACTCTCAGGTATTATCAATAGCATGCTTGATATATCTAAAACAGAAGAACAATTAACGGCCACGCTGATCGATACGATTAGATTGGATGAGCTACTGTTCGAATGCATGGAAGAAATGACATATATTGATAGCGCTATTCGTTTCGACTTCAACATGGATAAAACTATTGAAGGCGCTGACAAGCTAACAATCAATGGCAACAACCCTTTATTGAAGATTGTCATTTTAAACTTATTGAAAAATGCAATAAAATTTTCTACAAACATGACCGCTACAGTAGAAATCGCTTCTTCACTAAATACAATTTCTATTAATTTTCTGAATAACGGGGACATCGTACCAAAAGAAGAAAGATCAAAACTATTTACCCATTTTTTCAGGGGCAGGAATAGTAAAGACAAAAAAGGCTTTGGTCTGGGCCTTGTCCTTGCTTCTAAAATAGCAGTACTGCACAAGGGGTATATCACTTATACTGTCCTCGATGAAAAAAATTGCTTTATACTACAACTACCATTGGCTACTTAATTTTTTTTGAAATATCATGCAAAGACAACAAAGCATTCAGCGGCAAATTTATTGTAGATTAATATGGCTGGTTATTTCCGCATGCTGATATCACATAGCATATCAGAATGAATATTTAATCCGATGTTTGTAATGTTATACAAATGTTCACTCGCTATTAACCATGCTATCTCGCATATCTCACGTTCTGAATAATAATGAACAAGCTCATTAAATGTTGGCTGACTCACTTTTTTACCCCATGTCAGTTCCGTAGCATAATCCAATGCAGCACGTTCAGCATCGCTAAACAACTGACTTGTAGAATACGCGTCCAATTCATTGAATTTGGCCACATTCATACATGCTTGTATCACAGCATGTCTGCCCATGTCAATACAAAAAGGGCAACCGTTTAGCCTTGCTACTCGCTGTCGTATCAGCATAGCTGTTTCAGCAGACAATATCATTTTTTTGTCCAGCTTCGAAACATTTCCATAAAATTTCCCAAATGCCAGTGGCAATCTCACAGAGTAAACCTTTAGTGGGGTTAGCACTTTCCCATATTGTTTCTTTGTAAAATAGTAAACAAGCCTCATCATCAGCGCTTGAGGTCTTTCTATCGGCGCAAGAAAAGTATCCATCTATTTAAATTTTTATTAGGTTAACTGTTATATACCCTAATAATGCTTTAACCATCTCAAATCGGACACCCATTAGAAAATATTTTTTCCCTTAGCTTAATGAAAAACATATTTGTTTACCCCCCTTGCTATGTTGTAACTTTGTATGCGAAAAAGCCTCCCTCCAAATATTCGCGTGTTCGGGATTATGGCTTCTAAGTCCCCGCCTTGGTGAGGGATATATTTGCATAGAAAAATGAGAGTAACTAACAACAAATTAAACAATACTCTCATGTGATATGAACACTACATAAAGTGACATTTTCCGCTTCCGCTTTTTTCTTCAAAACAGGAAGCGATCGTATCAAACACAAGCCCATAGATCATATAACACATTTTCATACCGGAAGCAAAGCGGAAGTAAAAGGACATCCCTAACTATCCGAACATTCGGATCGGATCGGAGCAGGGCCTGTGGAAGCAAGTAGGAATCGACATTAAATTCATCACATTAATAATTATCAAATTGTCGAATTGTCAGATTGTCGAATTTCATTAGGACATTTGCACATTGAAAAATTGAGGAATTAAGAAAATGCATTACGTTTCAGCAGAGAATATCAGCAAGGCATACGGGATAAAACCATTATTCGATAATATATCTTTTCATATAAGTGAGGGAGATAAAATAGCCCTCGTGGCCAAAAACGGCAGCGGCAAATCCACCCTACTCAAAATGCTGGCTGGTAAAGACCAGCCCGATAGCGGCAAAATTTGGATACATAAAGACGTTACCGTTGCACTATTCGAGCAGGAACCACAGTTTGCCGAAGAACTCTCAGTGCTCGATAATATCTTTCATTACAAGCACCCTGTAGCCGAAGTACTCAGAAGATACGAACAACTCATAGATTCAGACGAGCAAGACCCAATGAAGCTATCAGAAATATTAGGAGAGATAGACGAGCTAGGCGCCTGGGAATTTGAAGGAAAAGTAAAACAGATATTAGGCAAGCTAAATATCCATCATCTCAACCAGCCGGTTAAAACCCTGTCAGGTGGCCAACGCAAAAGGGTAGCACTCGCACAAACACTTATAGACATAGGCTTCGAGCACAAGCACGTATTACTAATAATGGATGAACCTACCAACCACCTCGATGTGGAAATGGTAGAGTGGCTCGAACATTATCTCAACAAAGAAAACGTTACCCTCCTCATGGTTACTCACGATCGCTACTTCCTCGACGATGTATGCGAAGAAGTATGGGAACTCGATGGTAGCGACATGTTTGTATACAAAGGCGATTACGAGAATTACATAGAAAAGAAAGCTGCTCGCATAGACAGCGAGCAAGCAAGTATAGACAAAGCCCGGAACACATACCGCAAAGAGCTGGAATGGATGCGCAAACAACCAAAAGCACGTACTACAAAATCTAAAAGCAGGCAGGACAATTTCTACGAAGTAGAATCAAAAGCCAAGCAAAAAATAGAAGATACTAAAGTGCTGCTGGAAATGAAGATGAACCGTCTCGGCGGCAAAGTAGCAGAACTGAAAAAAGTATACAAAAGCTATGATGACAAAGTAATACTCAAAGGCTTTGATTACACATTCAAGAAAGGCGAACGCGTAGGCATCATAGGCAAGAACGGTACTGGCAAGTCCACCTTCCTGCAATTATTACTAGGCACCATACCACCCGACAGTGGCAAGATAAACATAGGCGATACCATCATCTTCGGCAATTTCTCACAGCAGGGATTGCAGTATAAAGATGACATGCGCATTATAGAATACGTAAAGAACATAGCAGAGAATTTTCCACTCGCAGGTGGCGGCACACTAAGTGCCTCACAGTTCCTTACGCTATTCCTCTTTCCGCCAGAGCAACAATACACTTACTTGTCCAAGCTAAGTGGTGGAGAAAAAAAGCGCCTGCAATTGCTCACCATACTATTCCGCAATCCCAACTTCCTAATACTCGATGAGCCTACCAACGATCTCGATCTCCCTACCCTTTCAGTATTGGAGAATTTCCTGAGCGAATATCCGGGTTGTCTTATCATTGTATCGCACGACCGTTACTTTATGGACAGGCTCGTAGACCACCTGCTCGTATTCGAAGGCGAGGGCGTTATCACAGATTTCCCGGGCAACTATTCCGACTACCGCATATCACAACGTGCCCTCGAAAAGCAGGAAGCAGACACCGGCAAAAAACCAGTACTGGTAGCAGCACCACAACCCACTGTAGCGGCAAAGAAGAAATTCTCCTTCAAAGAAAAACGCGAATTCGAACAATTGGGCAAAGACATTGCAGCGCTCGAAAAAGAAAGAGATATAGAAACTGCCAAAATGATGGATGCATCAATTAATTATGATGAACTACAGCAGGCCACAGCAAAAATAACCCGCATCACCCAGCAACTCGAAGAAAAAGAACTCCGCTGGCTCCAACTAAGTGAATATGAATCATAGATATATACAGGATATAAAACTAAATCGCATCGGCTTTAGCCAAAACAATATGATCAAGTATATTATTCGATCAGCTAATCAGCATATTAGCTAATTAGCTGATCGAATAGTATTTTTGTCCTGAAACCAATACAATACATGACGCTTGCCGCGCAAATAAGATCAGCAACAGAAGACGCCTTAAAACACTTGTTTCCGGGCATAGACCTTTCATCTGCAACCATTACCATCAATCAAACCAAACCCGAGTTTAATGGTGATTATACTGTTGTGCTGTTTCCTTTTGTAAAATTGCTGAAACAAAAACCCGATGTTATTGGCAATGATATTGGCAATTACCTCGTAGAAAAAACAGAGCTTTTTGACACTTATGAAATTGTTGGCGGCTTTCTCAATCTTACTATACGCGATCATTTCTGGATATCTTTTTTATTGAACCAGTTCAACAACAGGCATTACGGTGAAAAAGCCAAGCAGGACAGGCGCATAATGGTAGAATTCTCTTCGCCCAACACAAACAAACCACTCCATTTCGGCCACCTGCGCAATATATTTCTAGGCAACGGAATGTCGCAGGTGCTAAAAGCTAATGGCAACCAGGTAGTAAAAGCTAACCTAGTAAATGACCGCGGCATACACATCTGCAAGTCTATGATAGCATGGCAGCGTTTTGCAAATGGAGCTACCCCGCAAAGCACAGGCATTAAGGGTGATCACCTGGTAGGTGATTATTACGTTAAGTTCAACGATGTGTATAAAGCTGAAATAACGCAATTGATGGAGGAAGGCATGGATGCGGAGATAGCAGAGAAAGAAGCGCCCATTATGAAGGATACTCAAAAAATGCTTCGCGATTGGGAAGCTGGTGATAAAGAAGTGCGCAGTCTTTGGGAAACCATGAATAGCTGGGTGTATGCGGGTTTCGACAAAACCTATGAAAGAATGGGTATACACTTCGATAAAATGTATAAAGAGAGCCAAACCTATTTGCTCGGTAAAGAAATTGTGTTGCAGGGCTTACAGAAAGGTGTACTTATTAAAAGGAACGATGGCTCTGTATGGGTAGATCTCAAAGATGACGGGCTGGACGAAAAATTATTATTACGCGCAGACGGTACTTCTGTTTATATCACACAAGATCTGGGCACTGCAAAACTCAAGTATAACGATTACAAACTCAACCAATCTATTTATGTCATAGCAGATGAGCAGAATTATCATATGCAGGTATTAAAGCTCATTCTTACAAAGCTGGGAGAGCCTTGTGCAGATGGCATTTATCACTTGTCCTATGGCATGGTTGAATTACCTACAGGACGCATGAAAAGCCGCGAAGGCACAGTTGTTGATGCAGACGATATGATCGATGAAATGATATCGCTGGCAAAAAAACAAACTGAAGAAGCAGGCAAAACAGAAGGCTTTACTCCGGCAGAATTAGAAAAGCTATATGAAACTATTGGTCTCGGTGCGCTTAAATTTTATTTGCTGCGGGTAGACCCTAAAAAGAAAATGATATTCAACCCGCAGGAGTCAATCGACCTGCATGGGTTCACTGCAACATTTATTCAATACGCACATGCGCGTATCTGCTCTATACTACGCAAAGAAAATGTCCCTTTACTACCCGATAGCACCAACTACCAGCATTTTTGTAAGGACCATTCACAGCCATTATTTCCTGCTGAAAAGAAATTAATAACTGCCCTGGAACAGTATGCTGTAATAGTAGAAGACGCTGCCAATGAATACAACCCATCTTTGTTATGCAATTATGCATTTCAGTTGGCGCAATTGTTCAATTCGTTTTATGATGAACACAGCATTTCAAAAGCAGAAAGTGAAGAAAAGAAATGTTTGCGTTTAATGCTCATCATCATGACAGCACAGATATTGCGTCACAGTATGAACTTATTAGGCATTAACCTTCCTGAAAAAATGTAGTTAACTGGCTTTTAAAGATGGATCTTCAGTCCTGGTAGCGCGCATTGCCGGGTACCATGCAGCCAACACACCTACGAGCATAACTGTAGCGATCACTAACACAAAATCGAGCCATTGCATTTGCACCGGGAATGCATCTACCACAAACGACCCGCTCATTTTTATCCAATGAAAATATTGTTGACCCACACATATTATACCTCCTATGATCACACCCGTCACTCCTCCTATCAACGTCCATAATACGCCTTCTAACAAAAATATTCTCCTTATAGTTGCAGGCTCAGCACCCATCACTTTCAATATAGCCATGTCCTTACGTTTTTCCAACACCAGCAGCGACAACCCTCCTATCATATTGAACGAAGCAATAAGTAGTACCAAAACCAGTATTGCATATACAGCCCACTTCTCAGTACGCATCACCATATACACAGTCTTGTTTTGCTCAAATCGCGTCTCTACTTTAAATGAGCTCCCGAGAAGTCCTTGCAGCCGTTCCTGCACCTTACTGTCATCTGCATCCGGCGCCAGTTTAATCTCTAATGAAGAATATTTGTTCTTCTCTAAAAATAGGTCCTGCACTAATGATAGCGGCACTAATATCAGCCTGCTGTCAAACTCATCAGTAACAACAAAAACGCCCTCAGGTTTAAATATTTGCGATTGAAAAGAAGTAGTAGGATCGAAGGACGAAGCATGAGCATTTGGATAGTAAGCTGTTATCCTCGGCGTATTATTTCTTACATCCAATCCCATCTGGTCAGCAACCTTTCTGCCGATAAGTGCAGTAGGTATAGGATCAATAGTAACAGAATCAGCACCATCAACAATATATGGTTTCAGATTATTTACATGAAAATATTCCTTGTCAATTCCTTTTAGTGTGGCAGCTCTTTGTTGAGCCGGAGAATCAATATTAGATACAAGCATCACATTATCTTCCAAAACTGTACTTATATGCGTTATATCATGCATGCCCTTAATCGCAGCCAGTTTCTCATTATCAAGAGAAAAGAATTTCCCCTTGGTCGTTTTAATTCGTATATCCGGATAAAAGGCCTTGTACATATCCTTCACCAGACCCTCCTCACCATTGAATACAGAAAACACCATCACCATAGCACCACTGCTTATAGCAATGGCCACCATGCTGATACGCGACAATACAGGTACTACATTCGCCGAGCGTTTGCCCCGCAAATACCTGATAGCCAATTGCCATACCAAAATAAAATTCATGAATTATTTTTTCGGGCCGTCTTTTGTATCGCGCTCCTCTTCTATCTTTTTAAAAAGAGTTTCCATTTTAAACACATGCTCCAATGTATCATCAGCAAAAAACGACAATTCCGGTACACGACGCAGCTGGTTCCGCACACGTTGCCCAAGCATTTTTCGCCACTCCCATCCACGCTCTTTAATAGTATGCAGCATTTTGTCAGTATCCTTTACCTGGAAAAAACTCAGAAATATCCTGGCTTCCAGCAGATCGGGTGTCACCGTTACTTTAGCTATAGATATCATCCCCCCGTCCACTACACTCATACCCTCTCTCTGAAAGATATCGCTCATCTCTTCCAAAATAAGTTTTGCTACTTGTTTCTGTCGCTTACTTTCTTCCATAAAACTGCTATTTTACCGGGTGCAAAGTTAATTCAAAAGGGTCAACCTGCATCCACAGGCAGTTTGGCAGTAAAGTAGTATCTTCGTAACATTAAAATCATTTTTCCGTAATGAAAAGAATCTTGATAGTAGCGGCAATAGCATCAATTTGCCTCACTTCATGTAAAGAGAAAGGCCCTTTCGTAATACTCACTGCAAGTGCTGCGAGAGATACTACCTATACTGATGCGGTGGAAACACCTCAAAGCCATAATGTACTGGTAGAAGAATGCACAGGCGCTACCTGCCCTAATTGCCCCAGCGGACATGCAATACTAAATAATTTATCTGCATCCAACCCTGGCCGCATTAATATCATGGCTTTACATGTAACCAATTTCCCTCAAGCCAAACCGGTCGCTGGTTCTACATACGATTTCAGAACTACTTTAGGCACAGATATCGTCAACCAGTTTTATGGAAGCATCATTGGAGAACCTTCAGCAGGTATTGACAGAACAGCTTATGGCGGCACTACACTACCCTTCTATGATGCTTGGCCAAGCGCTATTGGAGCCAGGTTAGCTGTTCCAAATACAATAAATTTATACGTTCAAAGCAATTACGATGCCGCGACACGCATTGCCTCTATACAAGCAAAAATTGCTTACACTGCTATTGATACCTTACAGGAATTTCTGTCATTGGCTATTGTAGAAGACACCATGTATGATAAACAGGATTCCTTAGGCAACATTACGCTCGATCATTATTTATTCAATAATATTTTCAGAACGCTTGTTACCCCATTAATCGGAGACCAGGTATTACCTACTATGGCTGTAAAATCACCGGGACGCGTGGATCTTCTTAACTATACCGATACATTAGATGCATCCTGGAATCCCAAACACTGCCGGGTAATTGCCTTCGTAGCAAGAAACGGCGCTAACATGCAGGTATTGCAGTCAGCACAAGCTAAAATTTCCCCATAAATTATATGTGCGTATCTCGAACTTCATTCAAGGGTGCAATTTATGTGTGTACATTCTTTACAGTATTTTTTATAACCAGCTGCAATAACAATAGCAATACCCCTGCAAAGTTACCTGAAGAACATACTGTTAAAGTAAATACCCCTGATTTTAATGCCGATGTAGCATATGGAGACATTGCAAAACAAGTAAGCTTTGGGCCTCGCGTACCTGGCACACCTGCGCAAAAACTGTGCGCAGCATGGATGCAAGAAGAATTGAAAAAAGTTTGTGATACTATTTATATACAAAATGTACACGTAACCGCCGGTGACGGGAAAGACTTACCATGTATAAATCTTATCGGCGTTATTAATCCAAAAGCCTCAAAGCGCATTTTATTACTTACACATTGGGACAGCCGCCCATGGGCAGATATGGATGTAGCTGATCAGGACAAACCAATATTAGCGGCAGACGATGCAGGTAGTGGTGTAGCAGTATTGCTCGAAGTAGCAAGAAATATAAAAGAGTACAAATTATCTCCAACCCTTGGTATAGATATCCTACTTGAAGACGTAGAAGATTATGGTAAAAATGAATGGAAAGAGGATTCTTATTGTCTGGGCACACAGTATTGGGCACACCACCCGCATGTAGCCAACTACAAAGCTGATTTTGGAATATTGTTAGATATGGTTGGTGCTGCTAATGCACAATTCCCTCTTGAAGGATATTCAACCGAATACGCTTCCGACGTTCAGCAAAAAGTATGGTCGGCAGCAAATAGCGCAGGTTATTCATCTTATTTTAATTATAACCGGGGCGGTTATATTACAGATGATCATGTATCGGTTAATAGAATTATTAATATTCCTACAATAGACATTATCAATCTTCCGGGCAATCCCCAATCTCATGAATTTGCGCCCCACTGGCACACGCACCAGGATAACATGAGCATTATAGATAAAAACACATTGAAAGCTGTAGGACAAACATTGCTGCAAACCATCTACGAAACAGCTCAACCCGCTCCTACACCTTAACATTATTTATCATTTTTTTGAGGCCTATATTTATACTACAATAGCCCAACAACTGTATCTTTGGCGCTAAATATTAACCTGCTTTGAAATACAGAAACGCCATATTCATTATCCTCACCATTATTATCTGCGATCAGTTATTGAAATTTTATGTAAAGACCCACTTTTACTATGGGGAGGAAGTAAATGTATTTGGCAATTGGTTTAAACTGCACTTTATAGAAAACGAAGGAATGGCTTTTGGTATGAAACTGAGTGAAGCTGCCACTGGTAAAATTGTACTTACATTATTTAGATTATGTGCTGTTGTATTTGGTTTTTATTTACTCAAAAAATTAGTTGAAAAAGATTACAGCCGTGGCGTTATAATATGCGGCTCACTTATATTAGCCGGTGCATTAGGCAACCTTATTGATAGCATGTTTTACGGTTTGATATTTACAGAAAGTCAAACCCCTTTCCATTTTATACACAACACTGCTATGTTTTATGGGAAGCTGGTTCCATGGGGTACAGGATATGGTCATTTTCTGCATGGACGGGTAGTTGATATGCTCTATTTCCCAATTATAGAAACAAAACTACCCAAATGGTTTCCATTTTTTGGTGGTCATGATTTTACCTTTTTTGAACCGGTATTCAATATTGCCGATGCTTCTATTTCTATTGGTGTATTGATCTTAGTATTTTTTCAAAAACGCCTTATTCATAAAAAAGCAAATACAAACCCTGTAACACAATAAACTATGCCACAGGAATTAATACCGATCAATGTATGGCTGGCAGGACGCAGTTATCGAATCCGTATTCATCCTGATGAAGAAGAAACAGTACGCAAAGCAGTAAAATCCGCTGACGAAAAAATAATGGATATGCGTTCTCACTATGCGGGAAAAGATGATCAGGATTTTATTGCTATGTGCCTGCTCATGTACGCCGCTGATGGCGTTACAGGTTCTTCTACCTCTTCAATAGAAGATGAACTAAACAACCTTACACAGAAAATAGAGAAAGTATTAAGTAAATAGCCTAACCCTATAATGCTTCCAGCATTTTTTCCATTTTACTACCCCTCGACCCCTTTATTAAAATAGACGCATGTTGCGGTAAGTGCAGCTTTATATATGCCGCTGCTGCATCAGCATTCTCAAACCAGTGATACCCTCCATTTATTCCTTCAAACTCATTACCTACTAATATCACATCTGTCCACGCATATTGTTGTATCAATGCTACTAATTGCTTATGCTCTTTTCTCTCATCTATACCCATTTCCTTCATGGCTCCGATCCACAGTATTTTATTAGGTAAATTAATAGAAGAAAAATTATTTATAGCCGCCTGCATGCTCGATGGATTTGCATTGTAAGCATCGAGAATAATATTATTGTTCCCTTTCTTTACCCATTGAGAGCGACTGTTATCAGGGCTGTATAATTCTATAGCTATTTTTATCTCATCGATCGATATACCAAAATGCAATCCAACTGCAACTGCAGCCATAACATTTGAGAAATTATATCCACCTACTAGCTGTGTATGTATAGTCGTCTCAGTTCCTTTTGTAAGCATTGCTACATCCAATGTCACATCGCGCATCAATGATTTGCCTAAATAGGTAGCATTTGCACTTCCATAAGTTATTTGTTTATCAATCCCTTTAGCCATCTCTGCCAGGTAAGTCAGGTCTGTATTTCTAAATATAGCGCCGTGATGTTTACGCAAAAAATCATACAATTCTCCCTTTCCTTTACGCACGCCCTCCTCACTTCCAAAACCTTCTATATGCGCTTTCCCGCAATTGGTAATAATCCCATAAGACGGTATTGCTATTTCACAATAAGATGCAATCTCTCTTAAGTGATTGGCTCCCATTTCTATAATAGCTATTTCAGCATCTTGTTTTATTTTCAAAATTGTCAATGGCACTCCAATGTGGTTATTCAGGTTGCCTTCTGTAGCAAAAGTTTTATACCTTCTCTTTAAAACTGTTCTTATTAATTCCTTTGTAGTTGTCTTTCCGTTAGATCCTGTAATTGCTATAAAAGGAATATCATATTGTAATCTGTGATGTTTAGCCAATTGCTGCAAAGCCACCAATGTATCTTCCACCCATATGCACTTGTCATGTACGATAGCAGGGTCGTCTACAATAGCATAAGATGCACCATTATTAAGCGCCTGTAAAGCAAAAGTATTGCCATTGAAATGAGGGCCTTTTAAAGCAAGGAAAATATCACCTTTTGTCAGTTTGCGTGTATCTGTTTGTATAGATGGGTTTTGCAGATACAGTTTATACAATTCAGCTGTATTCAATGAAAATGTTTTATGGGTACAAAAATAAAGAACCCCTTTCGAAAGAAAGGGGTTCCATCAATAAATGCGGTTATAATTATTTCTTTTTCTTAGAATTACCAAAGTGGTTACCTGCAGTTTCTTTATTATCACCGTTAGGGCTACCTAAACGATCCATAACACAACGGAAACCTACTGTACTGCTGGATTGGTTAGCGTCCATAAAACGGCGTGTACCCGGAGACATCCAGTAAGCGCGGTCGTTCCATGAAGCACCTTTAATCACTTTTGCATCATCATTGATAAGCGTGTTAGTACCATAGCTATATTGAATTTGAGAGGCACTATCACCATCTGCATAATTTCTTACGTCAGCATTTCTCGCGAAAAGATTTGAATTTTGCTTTTTCAGCATTTCATCTGGAGTCAATGCTCTTGTTTCAAGACGTCCTACGCTATCCCTATCATCCAATGACCCATCTTCTGTGGTCTTATATGTTTCATATACATTACCACGGAATGGACGGAAATCACTTACATCTTCATGAGAAGTAGGGCGATAAGTATCAAGCGTCCACTCACTCACGTTACCTGCCATATTGTATAAACCAAATGCATTAGGCTTATAAGAATAAACAGGAGCTGGTATATCTGCATTGTCATTAAGGCCACCTGCAACACCCATATTGTCACCAGCGCCGCGTTTAAAGTTACCCAAAAATTCACCCTGGTATTCGTTGCGTAAGCCGTAACGAGTTGAGTTTTTAGCACCCCATGGATAAGTATTACGCTCGGTAATAACTTCCTCACCACGACGGCGCTTAGTTTCAGGCTCCGGGTTATTAGCTATCAAACCTAATGCTGCATATTCCCATTCTGCTTCTGTAGGCAGGCGGTAATCAGGTAACAAGTATCCGTCAGAATAGTTAATATTACGCTTTCCTGAACCATTAGGATCAAGATCTCTTTTTCTGTTTTTACCCGGTGTACCGTCATAAGAGCCAGCCATATATGTTTCATCAACAAATACGTCTTCCCCTGTTTGAGTAGGGTTCTTTTTCAACATGCCATTCTTAATAAGAATGTATTCATTAACACGATCGCTACGCCATTTGCAATATTGATTTGCCTGTTTCCAGGTAACGCAAACTACAGGGTAGAAATTATATGCTGCATGACGGAAATAATATTGTACCATAGGCTCATTATACGCCATAGCACTACGCCATCCCGATGAATCCGGCAATGCTTTTGCTACCAGTTCAGGATAGTCGTTTCCATAAGCACGTTGCATCCAGTAAGTATACTCACGATAGTGAACATTCGCTACTTCAGTTTCATCCATGTAAAAAGAAGAAACAGATACTGTACGCGGATGGTTGTTTCTTTCTACAGTTGGAAGATCATCCTCAGTTTGACCCATTGTAAAACGACCACCCTCTACAAAGGTTAGTCCCGGTCCGGTTTGTTGTCCCGGATAATTGGGCACATCAAATCCACCCAGTTTAGGATCATTATAATTCCATCCTGTCTTTTCTGAAGCACTGTGACCGGATTTTTTGTTAGATGAACAGCTTGAAAAAATTACTGCTGCCCCGATACACAGTACGCCTACGCCGAAGAGATGTCTTTTCATAATCAGATTAAAATATTTGCTACGAATTGGGTTGAAACTGTTAAAAAGTGTTACAATGTTAGAGCATTCTTTTCAAAATGTCAAGCTTTCAAAGGTTTAGAAGAAAAAAAACTTGATTTTTTCATTTTTCTGCTAAAAAATAATATAAATCAGGCTTTTACGTTTATATTACTCAGGCTTAAGCCGTATGGCTCAAGATACCCTATAAATCAGTAATTTTGGAGCAATCTGAGGTCTGTAATATAATACCTGAAAATCGACAGAACAGGACAATATGAGAAAAATACTTATTGCTTTATTTTTTGCTATTACCGGCAACTTTACCGCCCTTGCTGACACTACCACTACCTGTCATATTTCCGGTAATGACATCTTTCGTGGCTATACAACAAAAAAAATATGGTTAGCCAACTATGCGATACCCCAAATTGAGCTCTCAGGATTAAAATATTCAGCTATTTCAGGCCTACCTGAAACTACCCCTACCGGCGATGCCAACCAATATGGCATTAGCATAGGCATGGAACGTAAAAGACCTTTTGCACTTATTCATATACCTGTTTATAACAAAGTCTCAGGTCAAATTCTCCAACTCACTGATTTTACTATATCTGTTACAGAAACAGCCCCCACCACCATTTCTTCTAAAAATGTTGGTAAAGCTGCTAAGTTGGCTAATATTTCTAATTCGGTATTGGCAAGTGGCACATGGTATAAGATCGGGGTTACTAATACTGGTCTTTATAGGGTTGACTTTGATTTTTTAGCAAATGCAGGCGTAAATACCAGCAATATCCAACTTAATAATATCAGGGTATTTGGGAACGGCGGCAATATGCTTTCTGAAAACAATGCAGACCCAAGGATAAGCGACCTGGCAGAAAATGCTATATGGATAGATGATGCTAATAATAACGGCACATTTGATAAAGGCGATTTTTTTGTTTTTTATGCAGTAGGGCCAACAGCATGGCTTAAAGACAGTACCAATCAAAGATTTCTTCATCAAACCAATATTTATTCTGATACCGCATATTATTTTCTGAATTTTGATACAGGTCCGGGGCTTAGAATAACATCACAAAGCACAAGCCCAACAGGCAATGTGATTGTGAATGATTTCAATGCATATGCAGTATATGAAAAAGAGCTGGTAAACGTAGGCCCCTTTGGCAGGCAATGGTGGGGAGAGCAATTCAGTAATGATCCGGGTAAGGTATTAAGTCAAACATTCAGTTTTACTTTAGGGCCTGTTACTGATTCTGTCCGATACAATATCTCTCTTGGCAATCGCGCACCTTATGACGGAAATATTTTTACCGCTTACATCAATAGCCAATTGGCCGGCACCGTATCTCTTGCTTCTGCGGCAAAAAATTCTGATGACTTTGCCATGCAATCAGGAAATATAACAGGTGCAGTTTCTATTAGTGGAAATACTGCAAACGTTATGCTTTCTTATCAGCCATACGGAAGCAGTGGCACCGGCTATCTTGATTTTATTGAATTGAATTGTCGCAGAAGTTTAGCATTTACAGACGCTCAAATGGGCTTTCGTGATTGGCGAAGTGTAGGTCCCGGCAATATTGCTACTTATCAATTGCAGTCTGCCAATTCTACCACACAAGTGTGGGATGTAACCAATCCGCAAATTCCTCTTCGAATGAATGGGACGCTAAGCGGCAGTACCTATACTTATAGCCAGGATGCAACAAAGCTTCATGAATTTGTTGCGATGAACAGCACTTCCTTATTTACACCCGGCTTTATCAGCAAAGTAGCTAACCAAAACCTGCATGGTATGAGCCAGGCCGATTTTGTTATTGTAGCCTATCCGCCATTTATAGACGCTGCTAACAAGCTCGCAGATTATCATAGAAGCACAGACCACATCAGGGTGGCCGTTGCATCTACTGCACAGATTTATAACGAGTTCTCATCAGGCCGACAGGATCTCTCTGCCATACGCGATTTTGTAAAAATGTTTTATGACCGCGCTGGCACTGATACTACACAGATGCCCCGTAATCTTTTATTGTTTGGGGCTGCATCTTATGATTACAAAAACAGGGTAGCAAATAATAGTGATTATGCACCCACTTTTGAATCTCCTGAATCAGAAGACCCGGTAAACAGTTATGCAAGCGATGACTTTTTTAGTTTCTTAGACGATAATGAAAATATTGAGAATCCAGGCATATTTAATGCCATGGATGTGGGTATAGGGCGCTTGCCTGCGTATAATGTAAATGATGCTGAAAATGCAGTAAACAAAGTAATCGCATATAAAAGCAGCGCTTCTTTAGGCCCTTGGAGAACGTCGGCAACAATTGTGGCAGATAATGAAGATGATGCAGGCCCACATATGAGCGATGGCGAAGCTGCACAAAGTGTAGTGATATCTAAAACCCCCAACTACAACTTTACAAAGGTATATATAGATGCTATACCCACCATCTCCACACCGGGTGGGTACAGGGCGCCCAATGCAAATCAGGCCATAGATAATGCAATTTATGAAGGCACTTTTTTTATGAATTATACGGGGCATGGCAATACCGAAGTATGGGCATCTGAACGCATACTCACAGCCACTGATTATAATGCATGGAATAATTTATACAAATTACCTTTCATTATCACTGCTACCTGCGATTTCGGTCAATTCGATAATCCTGCATTTATATCTGCCGGCGAAGGATTGGTAATAAAAAACAATGGGGGCGTTATTGTTGCCCTTACTACAACACAGCAAACTTATGAATCTGAAAACAAGATCATTGATCAGGATTTTTTAATGTCGCAGTTCACCCACTATCCTGACGGAAGCTGGAATACTTTTGGTGATGCTTTTCTTAAAAGCAAAAATCTAACCTACGCTTCCACCGCCGGGGACCTGTCAAACTTTCGCAAATTCGCACTACTTGGCGACCCTGCTGTATTACCGGATTTTCCTCAGTATAATGTGCGAACAGATAATATACAAAATGTCACTACACATACGCCGCTCGACACTATTAGCGCGCTCGGCTCTTATCTTATCTCGGGTAGTGTAATGGATGCGAACAACAATGTGCTTACAAATTTTAATGGTACTTTATACGTTACTATTTTCGACAAGGCACAAACTATACCTACCATAACAGGAATTGGAAAAACATTTAACGTACAAAACAACATTATTTACAAAGGCAGAGTGACTGTAACAGGGGGTCATTTTTCTTATACCTTCATCACCCCGAAAGACATCAATTATATTTTTGGCAGTGGCAGAATTAGTTACTATGCTGACAATGGCATTACAGACGCAGCTGGTGGTGAAGATTCCATCATCACTGTTGGCGGCTATTCAAATGATCCTATTATCAGCACCAACCCACCTGTTATAAAGCCTTATATGAATGATTCTCTTTTTCAAAATGGCGGCATTACTGGAACTAATAGCGTATTATTTGCACAGTTTTATTCTGAAACCGGTATTAATGTCACAGGAAGCGTATTAGGCCATGACCTTACTGCGGTATTGGATAATGACATTCAATCTCCATATAAGCTTAATGATTTTTATGAAACCCTACCCAACACATAC
>JABDFN010000027.1 GCA_013286485.1 Bacteroidota bacterium | reverse complement strand
AGCAATTCACAGAAGGCTTGTTATGGGTGGCATACCAGCATCAGCAATTTGATTTTCTTATACAACCAGCCGTGTATATCTATATGATCTTTGCACAGGTAGTATGGCCCATCATGATACCACTGAGTATTTTACTCTTGGAACCGCGGACAAAAAGAAAGAAGATACTTCGCGTGTTTTTAATTTCAGGTATTATTGCCGGTACTTATTTATTGTATGGTATTTTGAATTATGGTGTTGCTTCAAAAATAGAATGCTACCATATTTACTACAGACAGTATATGCCTGACCTTATTATGCGATATGGAGGTATATTATACCTGACGCCAATTATTATTGCGCCTTTCTTTTCGAGTATAAAAAAAGTAAGATGGTTTGGAGTGGTTATCATACTGTCTTATATCGTAGCATATATATTTTACACGGAATACCTGGCATCTGTATGGTGTTTCTTTGCTGCTATTATCAGTTTTATCATCCAGATAATTATTAATGATCTTAACAAGAAAGCAACTATTGAAGCAGCAATTGCTAATGAGTAATGATAACCTCTACCCGCCTGTTCTTTGACATGTTCTCCTCTATATCATTGGGCCAGCGCGGATTTGCTTCTCCCCAACCCTGTGAGTGAATGGCGGATGGATCTATACCACCCAAAGAAATTATTTGCGCATACACTAAGCCGGCACGCTGATAAGATAATTGTTCGTTAATAAGCGGTGTACCAGTATTATCCGTATAGCCGTTTATGTTCACCACAATGTCTTTTACAGACAACCAAGGTTGTAAGGCATTACGAATAATAAGTGTATCTGAATCGGTAAGGTGGTAACTATTTTTTGGAAAGTTAACAGTGAGTACGAGTGTATCACTAAGTGGTTTCTGATAATCCTGCGGCAACAAAACAATATTTCTTTCAAAGGGTGTATGCACATAGCGTGCAGTATCTGTAAAGGAAAAAGTATCTGTTATTTCGAGGTAGCCAATACGATCGGCAGCAAAGGCATATGTGCCACCAACAGGCAATGTTATCATAAAACTACCGTCTCCTCGATTGGAAAGAAAATGATATATCGTATCTCCTCTTTTCGCATTGATGACGTAAATGCTGGTATAGTTTAGTTTGCTTTTGCTAATGCTGTCGTACACGATACCCTTTACATAATTTACAGGAATAGGTTGTAATTGTTCGGGCATTTTCATTTCGTAGATATCGTAATTACCTGCCACACTATCGCGATCGGAAGCGAAGTACAATTTTTTACCGTCCACGGTTACACATTCGCTCATTTCATCGAAAGGTGTATTGATAGGATAGCCGAGGTTTACAGGTGCTGACCAATCGGTATCATTTATCTTATGTGACATATACAGATCGTAGCCGCCCATACCGGCGCGGCCATTGCTTGAAAAATATAATGTTCTGCCGTCGATATGCAGGAAGGGTGACATATCGTTACCAACTGTATTTATTTTAGGGCCAAGGTTATGTGGTTCCTGCCATAAGCCATTGTCGAAATTAGAAACCCAGATATCCATACCTCCATGGCCTCCTGGGCGATCGCTCACAAAATATAGCTGGCGATTATCAGGTGATAAGCAGGCCATTCCTTCATATGCCGGCGAATTAATAGTACCACCAAAACTTTGAGGTATTGACCAAGCGCTATCTGGACCCGTGCGATAAGCCATAAACAGATCGCAGCCACCTTGTTCCCATCCGTTCTCACTGCGGTTTTCGCAACGGGTAAAAAACAAGTAGTGCCCATCAGCGGAAATAGTCTGGCCTATTTCCTGATCAGCCGTATTGGGCGGGCTACCCATATTCCGGGCTGTGAGCCAGCCCCCGCAAGTGTCAGGCTTTGCGTAATAAAAATCCAGATCCATATTATTGATCCAACGCGTAAAATAAAATGCCTGTGTATCAGCAGTAATAAAAGGAAACATATCGGGGAACCTGCTGTTGATGCGCCCGATCATATTTACTGGTGAATCGAGCCAGGGTTTTTGCATGGCCTTTATTATAAAATAGGCCTGCTCCGTAAGTGCTTTTCTTTCGGGATCGTTGTTATTATCACTCATGCCTAAAGCAGACAAACCATCGGATGGATCACCAGAAAAAATAAGGCTGCGGCCCCAGGCTTTTGAAAAATCTTTTTTGCCACCATAGCAGGAAAATGCGGCTTCTTTAAACACCTCTGCCGAAGAATCAAAACGATGCATTTCGAAATACCAATGGCCCAAAGTGCTGTAAGCATCACGATAAGCACTATATGCCTTAATAGCCTTCCACATGGTTTCGCAAGCCTTGCCGGTTTCTTTTCGTGCTTTGTAATACATGGCCTTGTTGTACAAATGCACAGCTTTAGCGTTTGGTGTTTGAGAAAAGACACCTGTGCCGAGACATAAGAAGAAGGTAACCAATAATAGCCTGCGAAGCATAGTATTAAGCCAAAAGTAAAAAGTAAAAATTCAAAAGCCGTATTTTGAAGATAGTAAAAATAATAAGGGTAGTTGTTCATTCATAATTCCGAACTTCGTATTTTCCGAAACGAGAGACCTGAAAGTATGAGTACAACCATTATATGTCCGAATTGCCAGCATGAATTTCAGCCGGAAGACGCGATACAGGATGCCATGAAAAAGCAACTGCGCGCCGAAATGGCCGACTGGCAGAAAAAGAAAGAAGAAGAGGCAAAAAAGCTGATGAACGAGCAGTTGCGTGAAATGGAACTACAGCTTAGAAAACGCATAGAAGGCGATAGCGAGGTACGTGTGAAGCTATTGGAACAAACCAATGCTGAAAATGAAGGCAAATTGAAACTGTCCCGTGAAAAGGAACTGGAGTTCATTAAAAAGGAACAAGCCATTATCAGCAAAGAAAAAGACCTGGAACTACAGTTGCAGAAAATGCTGCTGGAAGAACGAAGCAAACTAACCGAACAAATAAGGCTGGAAGAAGATAAACGTAATAAGCTGAAGGACGAGGAGTTTCAAATGAAACTGAAAGAGTTGGAGAAACAACTGGATGACCAACGCAAGCTTGCAGAAGAAATGCAACGCAAGGCAGAGCAGGGGTCTATGCAGTTGCAGGGAGAAGTGCAGGAATTGGCGCTGGAAGCATTGCTGAAGAACGCTTTTCCGTTTGATGTAATAAACGAAGTAGGCAAAGGTGTGCGCGGCGCAGATTGTATACAAACCGTAAGAAATAGTTTTGGACAGGAATGCGGCAGCATTATTTATGAAAGCAAACGTACCAAAGACTTTAGCCCGGAGTGGATAGAAAAACTGAAAGCCGATATGCTGAGCCAGAACGCTGATGTAGCTGTGATAGTAACACAGGCCATGCCCAAAGACATGGATGGATTTGGAGAGAAGGGCGGTGTGTGGATATGTAATTTCAGCGAAGTTCGCTCTTTATCAACCGTGCTGAGAGATCTTATTATAAGAGTATATAAAGAAGCAAAAAGCCAGGAAAACAAAGGCGATAAAATGACCATGCTGTATAATTACCTGATCAGTACAGAATTTTCGGGACAATGGAAAGCAATACAGGAAGGGTTTATGTCCGTACGCATGTCTATACAAAAAGAGCGTGAGCAAATGGAAAAACTTTGGAAGACACGCGAAAAGCAAATGGAAAAAGTATTACTGAACGCTGCTCATATAAAGGGTTCTATTGAAGGTATAGCCGGAATGGAACATGTAGACCTGAACCTTGTAACTGATGAAACAAATTTGTTGGAGTAAGTATCTTAATAAGTAAACGGCTTTTCAGCAGTTGCTTTAAATTCATTCCATACATCCGCTACGATTTGTGCCGCCGGTTTTATTTCGTGTATGCTACCGCTGACCTGGCCTATTTCTAATTCACCTTCTTCCAGATTTCCTTCGAACATGCCTTTTTTAGCACGTGCACGGCCCAGTAAGGCTTCGAGCTCTTCGTTGTTAGCACCTTTATTCTCTGCCTCCTGCACCTGCTGATAGAAATGATTTTTGATAAGGCGAACAGGTGTTAATTTTTTAAGCGTAAGGATCGTATCGCCTTCATTAGAGTTGACCACAGCCTCTTTAAAAGCAGGATGACTGGAAGCCTCGGGGCTGCAAACAAAACGAGTGCCCATCTGCACCGCCTCTGCACCTAAGGACATCATCGCAAACATAGCACGGCCCGTAGCAATACCACCCGCAGCAATAACAGGTATCTTCACCGCTTCGCGAACAGCAGGAATTAAAACCAATGTGGTTGTCTCTTCACGGCCATTATGACCGCCGGCCTCAAAGCCTTCTGCCACCACCGCGTCTACTCCTGCGTCTTCGCTTTTCTTAGCAAACTTAGCGCTGGACACTACATGCACTACTGTAATACCATATGCTTTTAGTTTACTTGTCCATGTTTTAGGATTGCCTGCTGATGTTAAAACAATCGGCACTCTTTCTTCTATTATTACCTGTATGTGTTTATCAATATCGGGATATAAGAGTGGCAGATTTACACCGAATGGTTTGGTGGTTGCTGCTTTGCATTTTTGAATATGCTCACGAAGCACTTCCGGATACATACTGCCAGCGCCAATAATGCCAAATGCTCCTGCATTACTTACAGCAGATGCCAAACGCCAGCCTGCAGCCCATATCATACCTGCTTGTACAATAGGGTATTGTATGCCGAATAATTGCGTAATGCGATTATCGAAAGTGTTGTTAGTGAATTGTCCTGAATAGAGCATTTTCCAAATTCAAAAAAATGATTACATTTTTTTCTTATAAAATAAGGTATTGCAATTCTCTGCCCTGAAAATATTTGCTGCTGTTTCTTTCAGGGAAGCTGCAGAAACCTGTGTGTACTTATTCCATTCTTCATTGATCAGGTCGGCATCGCCCAGTAATTCATAAAAAGCAAGATTGTTTGCACGGGATAATAAGCTCATATCTTCAAATGATATCATCGCTTCTATTTTGTTCTTGGCTTTTTGCAATTCTTCATCTGTTACTCCCTCAGCCACCAATTTATTTATTTCTTTTTCTACAGCTGCGTTAGCATCTTCAATATTCTTTCCCTCGCTTATTTTGCCCTCTACTACCAGCAAGCCCGGATCGAGGCTACCGGTATGATAACAACTAATATTACTGAACAGTTGCTCTTCTTTTACCAATCTTTGATACAGGCGTGAAGAATAGCCACTACCCATGATCTCTGTTATCAGGTCAGAAGCATAATAAGGTGCCTGTAACCTGCCGGCTATGTGCCATGCTTTATACAATGCATCGAGCGGCACATTTGCATGTACAGTTTGTTCGCGTGCTTCTTTTTGCTGAGGCTCTGCCTGTATGTGACGTTCATATTTTTCACCTTCAGGAATATCACCAAACCATTTTTGTGTTACCTCTTTCACTTTGTCCGGCTTTACGCTGCCAGCCACACAGAGCACGGCATTTACCGGCCTGTAATGTTTAAAGAAAAAAGCTTTTACATCATCTAGCTGCGCCTGTTCTATTTGTTCCAGGTTCTTTCCAATGGTCATCCATTGGTATGGATGCACTTTGTAAGCGAGCTCACGCAAATGCTGCCAGGCATCGCCATATGGCTTATTGAGGTAATGTTCTTTAAACTCCTCGCTCACTACTTTGCGCTGTACATCGAGACTTTTGTCAGTAAACGCCAGTGACAACATTCTGTCGCTTTCCAGCCAGAATGCGGTTTCTATATTCTGCAGTGGAAGCTGTATGTAGTAATTAGTAATATCGTTGGTAGTATAGGCATTATTCTCACCACCTGCCATTTGCAGGGGTTCGTCGTAGCTAGGTATATTCACAGAACCACCGAACATTAAATGCTCGAATAAGTGTGCGAAGCCTGTGCGATTAGGGTCCTCGTCACGGGCGCCTACATCGTACAACACATTCACCGCAACCATTGGTGTAGAATGGTCTTCATGCACAATTACCCTTAAACCATTATCTAAAGTAAATTTTTCGAAATGAAGCATATATGCACCAAAGATAATTAATACACGGTCTTTTTGATATTGGCTTATAATATAGGCAGATAAATATCTCTTCTGTATCTTTCAGTATTATTCAGACCCTGATATTTTTATGAGAAATATATATTATTATATTGTAATCCTGATCTGCATTTCAGTATCTACCAACGCACAAAATATATCCTGTTACCATCTTCATAACGGAAGGTTCAAGATCATAGATTCTGTGCATAAGAGTTTTGTATTGATAGAACGAAAAGACAGTGTGGAAAAACAGTACATATACAAAAATGATACAAGTCAATATGATATGAAACTACTCTTTAAGATAGAATGGCAGAATGATTGCACTTATAAAGCGTATCTGGTAGAAAATATTATCCATACTAAAAGAGGTGATAAATACATACCCACCGGGAAACGTGTGTTAACTAACCGCATTATGCTGACAGATAATAATTCTTACGTTGTTTATACGGATATGAATACCGGTGTGAAATTTGCTAACAGGGTATTGATAATTAAATAGCACTTTTTCGGTATACTTTTTCATTTTACATTTTTAATTTTGCACTTGTTATGGCAGATCAATTTTCGACAGATAAGGCACCGAAACCGGTAGGGTTATATCCGCATGCGCGCAAGGCGGGTAATTTATTATTTCTTTCAGGCGTGGGGCCCCGCAAACCTGGCACAGATGAGATACCGGGATTAAAAGTTGACGGACACGGCAATTATATTGATTATGATTTTGAAGCACAATGTAAAAGCGTATTTGACAATGTGCGCATTATTTTAGAAGAAAGCGGCAGCAGCTGGGATAAGCTGGTGGATGTGACTATATTCTTAGTAAATATGAAACGTGATTTTCAAACTTATAATAAAATATATGCTGAGTATTTTAAAAGCAATCAACCCTGCAGAACTACTATTGGCATTGATAGCCTACCGACTGCTATTGCGATAGAGCTGAAATGTATAGCGATCGTAGACTAATCATTATAAAAACTTCCTCAACAGGATACCATTTTTACGGAGCAATACACTTGCCCTATAGCGGTCATCATGATATTCTTTATACAGGTTATCAAGTATAGCCAGGCATTTATCTGCACCCCAATCATCAGCCCATTGCAATAGGCCTTTAGGATAATTGACACCTTTGGTCATTGCCAGCTCTATATCTTGCGCTGATGCTATACCCAGGTGTAATGCATCTGCTGCCTCGTTAATAAGCATTACAACAATGCGCTGTACAATTTTATTGCCTAATACTGTGTCTTTAACCGGCACAGGTGTTTGAATACCTTCGCCATAATTATAAAAACCCTGTCCTGATTTGCGGCCCAGCCAACCTGCTTCTAATAAACGCTTTTGCAAAAAAGAAGGTTTATAACGCGGATCGTAAAAGAAGGATTGAAAAACAGTCTCGGTAACTACATAGTTCACATCATGGCCTATATAATCCATTAGTGCAAAAGGCCCGATGCGGAAACCACCCAGCTCTGTCATGGCCCAATCTATAGTTGCTATGTCAGCAATACCCTCTTCCAATATACGTATAGCTTCTCCGTAGAAAGGACGCGCGACACGATTTACAATAAAGCCAGGTGTATCTTTTACAATTATAGGCACTTTACTCCATTGCTCCATCCGTGTTTTTGAAGCAGCTACAATTGCATCGTTTGTTTGTACGGCAGGTATCACTTCAACCAAGGCCATTAATGGCGGTGGATTAAAAAAGTGTAAGCCAATCACTCTTTCCGGTTTCGTGCATGCAGCAGCAATGGAGGTAACAGATAGTGAAGAGGTATTTGTAGCCAATACGCAATCGTCCTTTACTACAGTTTCGAGTTGTTTGAAAACTGCTTTTTTTACATCCAGATTCTCAACAATAGCTTCTATTATTAATCCGCAATCTGCAAATGCATTTATATCGGTAGCAAAAGAAAAGCGCTGCAATATTTCATCGGCGTTCTTGAGTTTTCCTTTTTCTTCTAATTTTTTAAGTGTGGTTGCCAGGCTGGTTTTTGCTTTATTGAGTGCAGTAGCATTATTATCAAAGAGCACTACGTTGTGACCGGTAGTTGCGGCAACTTGCGCAATGCCCGAGCCCATAGCGCCTGAGCCAACAATACCTATAATTGTGTTCTTGTCAAACATAACAGAAACCAAAAGTAAAAAGTAAAATGTAAATGTGCAGATTTTTATAGCATTACATATACCCGCTCATTACTGCTACAGCAACAGTAAAATAGATAACAATACCCGTAACGTCTACCAAAGTTGCTACAAAAGGAGCTGATGACGTAGCAGGATCGAGCTTGAAAGCTTTTAAAACAACAGGTATCATAGAACCGCTGATCGTACCCCACATAACAGTGCCAATGAGTGAAAAGAAAATGGTGATAGCTACCAGCATCCAGTGCAAATGGTAGACATTATTTTGAGATTCTGGATCCCAACCAGCATAATGCCATACCGTGATACGGATAACACCAATGGTTCCTAATATAAGTCCAAGCGTAAGCCCGGATAATACTTCGCGACGCATAACATACCACCAGTCACGAACAGTCAATTCTTTCAATGCCATAGCACGGATGATGAGCGTTGCTGCCTGTGAGCCGCTATTACCCCCGCTTGAAATAATAAGCGGAACGAAAATGGATAAGAAAGCAAATTTATCAAGCGCACCCTGGAAATGCGTCATGGCCGTAGCTGTAAGCATTTCACTTAAGAACAGAATGATGAGCCAACCTGAGCGTTTTTGAATAAGACTGAAAAATCCGGTTTTCACATACGGAAGGTCCAAAGATTCCATACCACCGAACTGCTGCATGTCCTGGGTATCTTTTTCTTCCGCAACGTCTATCATGTCATCTACCGTCACTACACCGATCAGTACATTATTAGCATTTGTTACCGGCAAGGCGATACGGTCGTATTCTTTAAACTTATCAATAGCGTCTTCTGCCTTATCCTGCATGTTCAGCTTTACATAAAAGCCGTCCATGATGTCAGCAATTTTTTTATTCGGGTCTGTGAGCACTAACCTGCGTACCGGAATATCATCTACCAGCTTACCATCTTTATCTACAACGAATATCATGTTGGCCACTTCAGAATCCTGGTGATACCTACGCAGATGCTCCACAGCTTCTGCTACTGTCATTTCTTTACGAATAGCAGTGAAATTGGTATTCATCAACCTGGCCACACTTTCTTCTGGATAACCCATCAGATCGAAAGTGGCCTTCTTGTTCTTATCGTTCAGGTAAGAAAGAAAATCGGGTACTTCCCATTCTTTGAGTGATTCGAAAAAGGCGATTCGGTCGTTAGAATCGAGATTGTTGAGTATATAAGAAACCTGGACCCTTGTGAGATTGTCCATGATGCGGCCTTGAGTAACATGGTCAAGGAAAGGAAATATCTTTACCTGTAATTTTTCGGGGATGGCGAGGAAGGTTTTTACCGCATCTTCGATGGGGAGTTCCTCAAAGAGTTTGGCTACCTCGGCCGGATAATCCTCATCTTTGCTGTGATGCAATAATTCGCTCAGATCTCCTTCGAGAATTTTGTCTTTCAGATCTACCAGGGCCATTATCCATACTTTTTTATTTGAGTGAACAATCTGGATAAGGACGAGACATTGAGCTTCGTTCTTACTACTCCTTTCCTTTTTAGAAAGGCATGCAAAGGTAGATTTTTTTTGCAGGAAACAGAAGTCATTTACTCATTATTTTATTGCTAAGGATAGTAACATATAGAGCACAGTAATAAACGTAAAGTATTGACCCATAATATTTTTTGTAATTTTTGACCTGGATGTTGGATATACGTGATATATTTTAAGAGAGAAGTCGTATTTTACATACCCCCAAGGGATTTTTAACCATTAAAAAAATGCCATATGTTTTCAAAAGAAAGAGAAAATGAAAAAGGGAAGAGTAAGTTTTCTTTCGCAGCAGATTCTATCAGCACAGTTGCCAACAGCATGAAAATAGTTGGTGATATAGAAGCTGATCATGACATGCGTATAGACGGGCATGTAGTAGGAAATATTTATTGCAAAGCAAGAGTTGTATTGGGCGAATCAGGACAAGTAGAAGGAGATCTCCATGCTATTAACGCAGATATTTTTGGTATCATTACCGGGAACATACAAACAGATGATATGTGCTGCATGAAAGCAAAAAGCACCGTAAACGGTAACCTGACCGTAGGCAGGTTGAATATAGAACCGAATGCAAACTTTAACGGCAAATGCACGATGTCTGCATCTGATAGCAGTTCTCCAACCATGTATGTGAACGAGAATACCATGGTACTGCAGAATAATTAAAAACTAAATACACCTGATAGATATAAAACCGCTTCAGTTATGGAGCGGTTTTTTATTTACAGCAAAACAAACTTATCTCCATCCTGCAAGAAAGGAAAGTGCGCTCTTGTTTTGAGCAATGATTCTTTTTCAAGTGTGATCGTATATACTGCAGGTTCATCCTTTTTTTGCCAAAGTGTTTCTCCAAGCGGTCCAAAAACAGAACTTTCGCCTACATACTGAATATCTATACCATCTTTGCCAATACGGTTCACACCTATTACATAACTCATATTCTCAATAGCGCGCGCCTGTAAGAGTGTTCTCCACGCAAGGCTGCGGCGTTCGGGCCAATTGGCTACATACAGCAACACATCATATTCATCTCCCTGGTTCCGTGACCATACCGGGAAACGAAGGTCGTAGCAAACCATCAAGCATATTCTCCAACCTTTTACCTGCGCTATCAATCGTTTATCGCCGGGGCTATAATGTTTATCCTCGTCTCCATATCCAAACAAATGGCGTTTGTCGTAATGTCCAAGCTGTCCGTTAGGTTGCACCCACAATAACCGGTTATAGTATTTTCCTTCTTCCTCTATTATCAAACTGCCGGTAAGTATGCAACCATATTTTGCAGCTATGTCTTTCATCCACCGTACAGATGGACCAGTCATAGGCTCTGCCAATTTTTCTGCAGCCATAGAAAAACCTGTGCTAAACATTTCGGGCAGCACTACAACTTCTTTCTTTTCTTTTATACCATCCATTAATTGCGCATAATGAGAAAGATTGGCTTCTTTATCTTCCCATATAATATCGGATTGTACTAAAGTGATATTCAGTTGATCTGATGGCATCTTATCCGTTATTTTTCAATCTTAATAAATAATAATCTTTCAATTCATGATCCCTAGTAGCGGGATTTAAAAATTCCGGAGTGAGTTCACTCACCTTGAATAATTTACTGTGCTTTATTGTATCATATAAATAGCCCCGTGTAGCCAATTCGTTCATGCCGGTATCCATGGTGAGAATGTATTGTGTGCCGGGCTGTATACTTAATAACATCGTATCACTTACAGGAATTACGCGCTGCGCATATAAAGGCAATGCATCCAAAGGGTCCTGCATACGATAGGCCAATATCTTGTTGGAAGGAATATTTTTCGCTTGTATATAGCGCCCTACCTGGCTGCCTACCTGGTATTTTAATAACGCAGTATAAAAATGATTGGTAAGGAAAATATTGGCTATCATAATTGCTGCTACGCTTAACCATACCATTTTATATTGCAGTTGCTTTCTAAATGCAAGAAACAACCAAAATAAAAAACATAGACCCCATGCTATTATAACAATCTGGCGAGCAGGGAACACATATATTACTGCCATTAAAGCACCAGTAAACAAGACTAGGGAAACAAATACCTGTGCGGGTTTTGCTACTGCATATACAGCTTTATATTTTCCATCGAAGAGATCTTTTATCAATGCAGCAGTGATAATAGCTGCTAAGGGGAAAGCTATATATAAATAGTGCGGCAACTGGTAATGTGAAGATGCCAGGGAACAGTATGTAATAATAAAACCACCTGTAGATAACCATTCTTGTTTAGGATTTAGTTTGAAGCCTTGTTTTACCAAGCCAACCACATTTATTATTAATGCAGTGAAGAACAATAATATCCATGGCAAGAACATCCATAGCATATTGCTCATTAAAAAATCAAAACCGGCCCCATTAGACCAGGGGCTTTCTCCTGTAATACGCCCAAAGCTTTGCGACCAGTAAAAAAACCGAAGGCCAGATATATGCGTAGAGCCGTTTACATGCCTTTCAGGATGCATATCAAACTGCTGATACAAGCCAATGCTCATAGGTATCAACAATATTGCGATCACTATGAGCACCCATATATACTGCGGTTTGAAGAAATATCTCCATTCACGCTTCAGCACCCAATCACTTGCAAAACAAAATACAGGAACCATTATGGCAACAGGTCCTTTTGTCATCATACCAAAAGCAATACAAGCAGCGCCCAATAATAAATGTTTGAGCTTACCATGCACTTCCCATTCTTTTATCAACCATATGGATGTTATTGTCCAGCCCATGAGAATAGTATCTGTGCGAATATCATTGGTCATCAGGAAAAAACCCTGGCACGTTCCTAAGATCAATGCTGCGAGCCGCCCTGTTTCTTCATTATACAATAACCTTGTTAACCGGTAAACAGCAAAGAGCGCCAGTAATGCAAACAAAATAGAAGGAAACTTATAGCCAAAATTGTTCACACCAAATATCAGCATACTCACAGAGCTCGCCTGGAAAAGGAAAGGAGGCTTATCAAGATAGTCTTTGCCCCTGTCGTATAAATGAAAATAATCGTGGCTCACCATCATTTCGCGGCTGATCTCTGCCTGCTGCGACGCATCAATGTCCATGGTATCTACACGAACAGAGGAGAAATAAAGGAGTGCAAGAAGAATAAATATCCAAAAAGGGATCTTTGGCATCAGAAAATTTTTTCAGAAGCAAAAATATCGCAATTTTAAGCAATGTTACTATTGAACCATTATTCTTTTGAACTGGCGTTCCAATATCCGTTCACTATTTCTAAAGGGACCAAAACACACCAACCCACACTCGTCGTTTCGTTAGGAATGGGCAACCTCCGGGGCTACGGAGAAGCACCTGCTATTAAATACTATAATGTATCTGTTCCTGAAATGGTTATAATGCTGGAATCTAAGCGCAATGTAATAGAACGATATGCGCTTACTGACCCAAAGCGATTCTGGCATTTTCTGCATCATTTATTGCCGGGGCAAAATTTTTTGATCGCGGCGCTTGATATTGCGGGCTGGGACCTGTTTGCTCAAATGCGCAGGCAACCTTTATATCAAATGCTGGGATTAAAATGGGAGCACATACCACTTACGGATTATACTTTGGGTATGGACAGCGCAGCGGAAATGCTACAAAAGATACAGGCACATCCATGGCCCATTTACAAAATAAAAGTGGGAAGGCCAGACGATATGGATATAATAAGGGCCATACGCAATCATACAGATGCAAAACTGCGTGTTGATGCAAATGAAGGCTGGACATTTGAAGAAACAAAAGCATTGCTGCCCGAGCTGCAACAATTAGGTGTAAGCATGATAGAACAGCCATTATCTAAAACAGCAATAGAAGAAATGAAAACTTTAAAAGCCATATCTCCCATACCTTTTTTTGCAGATGAAAGCTGTGTACTGGAACCTGATGTGGAAAAATGCATTGATTGTTTTCATGGTATTAATATTAAACTTACAAAATGCGGAGGCATAACACCTGCACTGCGCATGATAGCACAGGCAAAAAAATCAGGGCTGAAAGTAATGATCGGATCTATGAATGAATGTTCAATCGGATCTGCCGCTATCGCTAACTTATTGCCATTGCTGGATGAAGTAGATATGGACGGGCCTCTACTATTGAAGGAAGATGTTGCCAAAGGATTAAAATATGAAAAGGGTGTTGTAACATTAAGCGGTACACCCGGATTAGGCGTGCAGTTTACAGGGGAATGAGATCTACTGTTTCCATATTAACCTGTTGTATTATAAGCGTTGTCTTATTGCAGTATCGTATCAACTATTCAGATATGAGCTCCCATCAACACCCGTTGAAAGTAACAATCTGGGACGCTTTTGGGTATTACATTTACCTGCCTGCTATTTGCATATATAAAGACGTGAAGCACCTGAACTGGCTTACTGAAATTGATAAGAAATATGCAGTTACAGGTGGCAATGGCTGGCAGGCAGAGAAACTGAACAATGGCAATTATGTTTTTAAATACCTTGGGGGCGTTGCTATACTCGAAATACCCTGGTTCGCATTAGGACACTTCATTGCCAAACATTCTAAATACCCAGCAGACGGATTCTCACCACCTTATCAATACGCTTTAGGCTTTGGTGTTATTTTTTATTGCATCCTTTCCATTTTTCTACTGAGAAAAATATTACGCGTCTACTTTAGCGACACGGCAGTTGCCATTACATTGGTTCTCATATGCCTTGCCACCAATTTCATTCAATATGCGAGTATAGATAATGGTCAAAGCCATGGGTATATATTTCCATTGTATGTACTGGTATTATACACTACTATAAAATGGCATCAACAACCGAAACTAGTATGGGCCATACTAACAGGGTATGTTATTGGCCTGGCTACTATATCGAGACCGACAGAAGCCATCATGCTATTTATTCCATTGATGTGGCATACACAAAACAAAATAGCTACAGGCGAAAAATGGCAATTAGTAAAACAACACAAAAGCCATATTGTATTTGCAGGCATAGCAGGAATAACGGGCATACTACCGCAATTGATATATTGGAAAATAACGAGCGGTTCGTTTTTATATGACGTAGGTAGCAAATGGGAATTTCTTGATCCGCATTTCAGGGTTTTATTTGGCTGGGAGAAAGGCTGGTTTATATATACACCTATAACTCTGTTCTTTATTATTGGCATGTTTTTCATCAAACAACTTCCCTTTAGGAAATCTGTGCTTTGGTTTTGCCTGCTCAATATTTACATCATCATTGCATGGGACGACTGGCGGTATGGCGGTAGTTATTCTACCCGTGCGCTTGTGCAGTGCTATCCTGTATTTGCATTACCCTTGGCTGCATTCGTGGAGAAGATACAATTTAAGAAATGGAGGTTTGTCATCTACTTTTTATTTGCTTACCTGCTATTTGTCAACTTGTTCCAGATATATCAATACAACAAAGCAATATTGCATTATGATGATATGAACAGGCGGTACTATAGCAGTATATATTTAAATCCTCACCCTTTGTCTGTTGATATGAGCTTGCTGGATAGTAACGAACTGCTGACAAATGAAACGGGATATCATCAACAAATATTAGTGCAAACCGATACAAATATTTTGCTTCATTTTACGAACAAATCATTACCGTTGGCTAACTTACAATTAGCATCTACAAGCTCTGATACATGGCTGAAGGTGACCGCTGTAATAAAGGCACCCAACTACTTGTGGCAAAGCTACCTGCATGCAGAACTAAGAGTAGCGCATTCTGTAAAACATGCAAGGGTTAGGTTGTTCAGCCCAATCAGTGAGAATGATTCGTTTAATACCTATGCATTTTATATAAGTGTGCCAGTGCATTTCAATAATAGCATTTTGAACGTTTATATAACCACACGAGGGAATTTTGAAGGTGTTGTACAAAGACTTATCATTACTAAATTTGAGCAATAAGAAAATGCAGCTGCAACAAAACATATCATTAAAGCCCTACAATACTTTCGGTATCGACGAAACTGCTGAATATTTTATTGCGCTGCATAATACATCTGACTTAGAAGAACTAACTGCGTTCAATAAAGAGAAACATATACTTGGCGGAGGCAGTAATATACTGCTTACACGTGCTATACAGGGACTGGTAGTGCTGAACCAATTAAAAGGCATACAGATAGAAAAAGAAAATGCAGAACATGTATGGTTGAAGGTGAACGCGGGTGAAGTTTGGCACGACTTTGTAATGCATGCAGTGAGCAATGGTTGGGCAGGTATTGAAAACCTGGCGCTCATACCCGGCACAGTTGGCGCTGCGCCCATACAAAATATTGGCGCTTATGGCATTGATGCTAAAGAAACGATTGAAAGTGTAGAAGGCTGGCATTGGCTTGATAAGACGTTTATTCGCTTTAGCAATGATGAATGTAAGTTCGGATACCGTGACAGCATATTTAAGCATGGATTGAAAGACAAGGTCTTTGTAACTTCTGTTACGTTCAGGCTGAATAAGAGGGCTGCTTATCATACTGGTTATGGAGCCGTAGAACAGGAGCTGGAACGCATGGGTGTACAGGAGTTGTCTATACAGGCTATTGCACAAGCTGTCATTCATATACGCAACAGCAAATTGCCAGATCCAAAACAAATTGGCAATGCAGGCAGTTTTTTTAAAAACCCTACAATACCAATAGTACAATTTGAAGCATTGAAAAAAGCATATGCAGATGTTCCTTCTTATCCTGCTGCAGATGGAATGATAAAAGTACCTGCAGGGTGGCTGGTAGAACAATGTGGATGGAAAGGATATAGGAAAGGCGATGCCGGGGTTCATGCGAAACAAGCACTAGTATTAGTTAATTATAGTGATGCAACAGGCAGTGATGTATGGAATTTATCGGAAGAAATATTGCACAGTGTGAACAATAAATTTGGTATTGAATTGGAACGTGAGGTGCAGTTGTGGTAATTAATGCTGTGTTTTAAGTAAGGGTATCTTTATGAAAAATGTAGTTCCCTTTCCTTCATGTGTTTCGAAAGAGATATCGCCCTGCCAAAATTCGATGATCTTCTTACTCATTGTTAAACCAAGACCTGTACCTGATGATTTTGTGGTAAAATATGGCTGGAATATTTTTTTCTGCGCTTCCTCAGATATACCTACCCCATTATCTGACACAGCTATCTTCGCATAACCGTCTTCTTTCAAAACACTTACTTCAATATACCCGATCCTGCCCTGCGGGACTGCTTGTTTTGCATTTTCCAATAAATTGGTGATCACTCTCATTAGCTGACTTTTATCTACATTCACTGGCAGTGGTTCATGGTATTTTTTCAGGCTCACCATAGTGCCTTGCTCATTCAGATATAATTCGGTTGCTTTTTCAACAATCGCGCTCACATCTAATTCTTCCGGTCGCGCCTCCGGCATCTTAGCAAAATTGGAGAATTCTGACGCTATATAAGAAAGGTTATCTATTTGCTCTACCAATGATTCCGTGACTTTTTGGGCCAATTCTTTTACGTTGGGGTAATTGTGATGTAGTGCCTGTTGGAGATGCTGAATGTTGAGACGCATAGGTGTAAGCGGGTTTTTTATTTCGTGCGCTACCTGCCTTGCCATTTCACGCCAGGCACTTTCACGTTCGCTTTGTGCGAGCGCAGCTGCATTTTCTTCGAGTGTGCGGACCATGCTGTTATATTCCTTTACCAACAAACCTATCTCATCATCAAAAGGCCAGTTAATCCGTTCATTCCTTTGCAGGTTAAGCCTGCCGAATTGCCGGATAATGATACTAAAAGATCCGGTGAGCCATCTGCTGATGATCACTGTGAGCATGCTTGAAACCAAAAAAATAAACGCATATAGGTTAATAAGTGTTACTACAATATTGGATATTTGAAAATTCAATTCCTTTTCTGATGAAAAAGACGGCACGTTTATATAACCAAACGAAGTTCCCGCTAAATCATGCAGTGGGACATAAGAAGACAGGTAAGAAAATTCACCGATCTTTTCACTTTGCATTAACAATGACTTGCCCAGGTTATTCAATTGGTACCAGGCGTCGGGCCGCATGATCCTCGCCAACACAGCCCTATCGTATATTTCTTCCTGGGAGGCAACTTCCAGTGCTCCGTTTATGCTGAATACATTTATGTCTATCTTCTGATCATTAGCAAGGCCTGTGACAAAAGATTTAAACCGTGTTGAGTGACTTACGGAATCAAAAGCGACTTCACTTGTAAGGCCTTTGTTTTGACGCATGTATAACTGCATGGCCTCCTGCACCGTTTGCATAGCTGATTCCAGTTTGTTACGGTTATTTGTTTTATACTGATCAGTAAAAAATGCTATTGTTACGATACCAATGATGGAAAAAGACACCAATACAACAAACAACATGGATAAGTGAATGCGCTTTCTTAAAGTAAGCCGCAGCTTTTGATCGGACTTGGCACGCAGTATGTATGAAAGGTATAGTTGGTAGATAAGCAACAGGACTGCAAGCAGTATCTCAATGCCAAAAAGATATGAAAACAGGGTAATGGTTTCTATAATAAAATTATGCCTGTGAACGACTACTGCAGTTTTAATGTTATTGTAATTATACCATAGCTCAGAAGCATCGTTTGTATTATTAAAGACATACTTCTGGAGAGGAAATGTTCCAGGTTTTACATAGTCAGGAAAGGCGTAATCATTTGTATGTGCTGTAAGTTTACCATTTTGATAAATAGCGTAAGGGAACTCTGATTCTGTTACATTCGTTTTTGCACCTTGCGGTTGCAACAGCTCCAATGAAACCACCTCTGTCCGCGCCTTCTTTAATAGCAGGTGGATGTACGCATGGCCGATGATATGTCCTTTATCAGTACCTGTAGTATCTCTTACCAGCGGTATGTATGCAATATAATAGTGATCGTTCACACCGTTCTCATCATAATACAAGCCATTAGCTTTGAATGTTGAAATATTTTTTTCAGCCTCAAGTTCTTTCAGACTGGTAGTATCTTTATTAAACAAGTTATGTCCCCTCTCGTCGAACAGAAAAATCTTCGCCTGGTACTTATTTAATTGCCCGTTGAGGTAGCTGGCATCAAAATGCTCATTTATGTTTTTTCTGCCGTTAGCTGTAGGTTTATCAAAAAACGAGCGAATCATTTTATCTTTCTGTATCCTTTTGGCAATACTGCCAAAAGTGTACACCATCATATTGTCCGGCTCAGGGTTTACAAGGTGTTCGTCAAAAATCTTTCGGGTAGATTGCTCTTTAATATGATTAAAGTATTGCAATAACCCTGTGCAAAAAATACATACAAATGCCGCCCAAAAAATCATATGCGGGGTTAAGAGATCGGAGGATAATTCCAAACCTTGTACATCGAGCAATAAAATGAATAAAAGGAGCCAGGCTGATAAGAACAAATAAAAATGTTCGTGTGACTGAGCGCCAGGAATAGCAAAACACAAACCAACCAAAACAATAATGAAATATTTTATCCTTTTCCTTTTCAGATAGTTATCGAGCTGAATGTTGAGTATGTAAATAATAACACAGGAAACAGCAGTGAGCAGGGCAATGGTGAGTAAGCCTAAAACCGTATAATTATTGATAGAATAGAACTTGCTTACGTCGAATGAGATATTGGAATCAAGTACCAAGCTCCTGATAATATTTACGAAGCTATAAGCGTAGGCCGTTAATATAACAATGATAAAAAATATAACAGGGAACTTCCATTTTAGTTTGTCAGGAGCAATGAGTGGTTTCTTATAAGGTACGTGGCGTATCAAAAAAACGATCATCCACATTACACAAAGTGTATTTAGCAAAAGGTCTCCTAATGAAGGAAGAAAACTACTGGAGGCATACAAAGAAGGTGAAAAAAGTTTGAGGTCTTTTAGCCCAAAAGGTAAGCCATACAGATAGTTAAGTGCCCGGACACCATTAATAATGCAAGCTGTAAGTGCAAAGCCCAAAAGAGGAGATCTTCTTTTGGCAACCTCTATCATTACTAAGTGTATCCATGAAACGCTGATGAGCAATGCTATAATAATTAGTATTACCAGCGTGTTGTCTGGTATATGATGTTGTATGTCCTCTTGATGTATCAACAAATAACAAGCCGGTTCTTTTATCGGCGATATATACACAGGCAAGCTACCAGCAAGCGCCACCGAGGTAACCTGCGTACTTGCCGGTATATGCACATCTGACGGAAAATGTGATCTTAAATAGTCATTCTCGACGGGGTATATAATGAGTACCGGAAATAATACTGATAGCCTATGTGTAGTGTTACCCTGCCCGAGGCAAACACAATTTTGCAGAAAGGTGCCTTTTTGCGTATGCAATAATTTTGTTTTGCCAGTGTCGTTAGATTCACAATCGACCAATGAATTGTTAGTGTTCCAATATATAAGTGAATCGTTTGTATATGCAAACAAATAAAATGGCAGATCTTCGAGCGTTGAAATGTCTGATGGCGTTAATGAATCTGCAAATATTCTTTGCACAAGATCTTCCCGTTTGAGCAAATGCAATAATGATTGCTGGCGGTTACTGAGATCGTCGGATACACGGTGGGCTAAATACGCTGGTTGTAAATGTCGCTGCTGCGCATTGTAGCGATATGCTGTAATGCACCAGAGCGCGATGCTGAGTACCAGCCAGCCTGTATATGGATACCGTTTAAACAATTTTATCTTTCCTGTTTTTTCGCCTCATTCCACAAAGCGTCCATCTCTTCGAGGTTCATGTCGTGAAGAGGTATTCCCTTTTCTTTTGCCATAACCTCCATTTGTCTGAAACGACGGATAAATTTTTTATTTGTTTTTTCTAATGCGTTCTCGGGGTCTACATGTACAAAACGCGAATAATTGATGAGCGCAAATAACAGATCGCCCATTTCTTCTTCTATCTTTTCCTGCATACCGCTTTCTACTGCTTCGTATAATTCCCCCAGTTCTTCATCTACCTTTAGCTTTACCTGGCCTGTATTCTCCCATTCAAACCCTATTTGTTTTGCCTTCTCCTGCAGACGCAGCGATTTCATTAATGCAGGTAATGTTTGCGGCACACCACTGAGAACGGATTCTTTGCCTTCTTTCAACTTCAGTTTTTCCCAGTTTTGCTTTACATCCTGTTCATTCTCCACTTTTACATTGCCGTAAATATGCGGATGCCTTGCAATGAGTTTATTACAAACTGTTTCTATTACGTCGTCGAAACTAAATTGTTTTTGCTCGGTACCTATTTTACTATAAAAGACAATGTGCAATAACACATCCCCCAACTCTTCTTTCATAGCCTGCCAGTTTTCCTCAGTTATGGAATCCGTCAGTTCATACACTTCTTCCAGCGTTTGCTGACGAAGGGTCTGAATGGTTTGCTTACGATCCCAGGGACATTGCTCCCTGAGTTCATCCATTATATTTCTAAGCCGTTCTATTGATTTGGAATATTCCATTATACTAAATTAGTTGATAAGGTTGAATAAGTTGAGAAGCTGAATACTGACTGTATTGTGCAATAATTTTTTTTCAACAGATTTTTTCATATTTATCATGGGTTTGAGACTATTTTATTGCTAATTTTATTGCTCATCTGTCTATTTTAATGAGTTTTGAAAAACAGCTATTCTATTTACAAAGAAACCTACTTTTATTTGGATGAGCGGTGTTTTGTGAATATGTTTAGGGGCCTCTTCCCCGACCCATCTCCCAAGGAGAGGGGAGAAGAAAAATTGTTTTGGGAGTTATTCACAAAATGGGGCTCAGATCACCTAAGTTATTCTGATTGTTGTGTATTTGTAGAGTCACTACGTTCGAAATGACGCGAAACTTTTTACAGATGTATGTGTTCTGACTTTACTTTTTTGCCGAAGAAGATAGTGGCGTGTTCATTAAAATCTGCAGTATCATCGGTCGTATAAAAACGCATCTTACCATCATTTGTAAGTGTCTTTTCAATCTCAGGATGGCGGTATAAATAATCTTTCAGGCTACGCGCTACGATTTCTCCTTGTGAGATGATATTTATATTTCCAGGAGTATACTGAACTATCTTACTCAACAATAAAGGATAGTGTGTACAGGCGAGCAATATTGCATCAGTTTCGGGGGCCTTTTCAAGCAAGGCATCTAAATACTTCTTCACAAAATAATCGGCACCTTCAGAATCATATTCACCATTCTCTATAAGTGGCACCCACATAGGGCAAGCCTGTGATGAAACTTTTATATCGGGATATAATTTTTGTATCTCTGTATCATATGAGCCTGAGCGTACTGTGCCTACTGTGCCCAGCACGCCTATGTGACGTGTGTGCGTGTGCTGACCAATGACTTCGGCAGTTGGGCGAATGACGCCTAAAACCCTTTTATCGGGTGCTATTTTGGGGAGATCCTGTTGCTGAATGGTTCGTAACGCTTTGGCAGATGCAGTATTACAAGCCAATATAACTAACGGGCACCCTTGCTGAAAAAACCATTCGACACACTGGAGTGTATATTGGTGTACAGATTCGAAAGAACGGTTGCCATATGGGGCGCGGGCATTATCGCCGAGGTAGATATAATCGTACTGCGGTAATTCAGCAGCTATGGACTTAAAAACGGTGAGTCCTCCGTAACCTGAATCGAATATGCCAATAGGAACCACGATTTCCCTGATTTTAAATATGATTTCCTTGATTTCTAAACAATAACCATGATAAAGGAGCAAAAGTAAAAGATAATTAGGCATTTATTACAGGGCTCTCGTCTATTTAGTAAATTTGGTTAGTATGAAAGGGGTAAGCTATGCCATATTGCTTTTCATTTTCTTTTTGAATGCCGGTATTTGCGACGGGCAGGAGAAAATAAGAACCATGCAGGATACCCTGAAGGAAGTAACGATCACAGATAATCATGTGCAGCGGGTATTACAATCGGGTAAAGAATATGTGGTAGATTATGCGTTTGCAGATGATCATATTTTAGTTGCCACCCATATATCATTCCAAAATGTTC
>JABDFN010000026.1 GCA_013286485.1 Bacteroidota bacterium | reverse complement strand
GATATAAACCAAAGGCAGGAGGCCAAAGAAAGTTAAGAACCGACTTGATCGTTACAATTGTAACTATATAAAGATACGTAATTTATTGTTAAGGAAAGTATAAGTAAGCTTTTGCTTACCACAATGCCCTGAATAAAATAACAGTCAGGGCTTTCTGAAAAAAGTGATAAAATCAGTGTTAGGTACAGAAGGTATATTTAATTGCCGCATCATAGTTATTAGCTGCCCCCTGTGATAAGTAGCATGGTTAAACGCTTGCATTAATGTAACATACTCAGGATTCTTAAAAGATTTTTTTTCTGAATTATAATATTGCATTACGTGTTCCAGAGCCTTGTCATCATACTTACGTTCTATAAAATTTATAAAGGTTTCGGATACTTTTTGCCAATCATCACAGGCTTCTGGGAAACTCCCTTTGAAGGTTTTATCTAACCATACAGGATTTTCTGTAAGCTGCAGGCGCTGCAACCACACAAATTCAGCGCTCCATATATGGTAAACTGTAGCCCGCAGCGAGGGGAAGCTGCTTTCTACAGCCTGATCCAGCATTTCATCGTCCAGTTTGAGCAGCACGTCAATTATTCGTTTATTTGCCCATACATTATAGCGGGCATATTGCAATAATAATTCCTTCATTTATCTTGTAACTTTACCCCGCAAAAATATAATAACTCAAGATAATGAGTGAAATAAATAATACCGGGTTTGATACTATATGTATCCATGGCGGACATAGCCCCGAAAGTAACCGTGCACACCTGACACCGATATACGCCAGCAGCACCTATACTTTTGACAGTGCGGAACAAGCAGCAGATATATTTAAGGGCACAGAAGAAGGCTATATATACAGCCGCTGGGGCAACCCTACTATTGCAGAGGCAGAAGCAAGAATAGCACTGCTGGAAGCCTACCAACTGAAAGATAAGAACGGTAATGCCTTGCAATTAAAAGCCATTTTACATGCTTCGGGCATGGCGGCAGTAATAACCATGCTGCTGAGCAATCTAAAAGCGGGGGAAAAAATAATTACACACCATTCATTATACGGGGGCACACACGAGATCATAGAAAAGATATTGCCCGGCCTTGGCATAGAAGCTGTGATAGTAGATTTTCATGACCTGAACAAAGTAGAAGATACTATAAAGGCGAATAAAAGTATACGCCTAATGTATATAGAAACGCCCGCTAACCCCACCCTGCAGTGTGTGGATATAGCACAGTTATCTGCATTGGGTAAAAAACACCAGCTTACAGTTTGTGCTGATAATACATTCGCAACACCTTATTTGCAACAGCCTTTTAAGTATGATGTGGACTATGTGATGCATAGCACTACTAAATTTTTAAACGGTCATGGCACAGCAATCGGCGGCATAGTAATAGGAAGGGATATAGAGAAGATGAATGGCATTGTGACCAAGACACACCGCCTGCTCGGAGGCAACAGCAATGCGTTTGACGCATTTTTGCTGACCAACGGATTAAAAACACTGGGGCTCCGCATGGAGCGACATTGCAGCAACGCAGATAAAGTAGCGGAATTTTTACATGCACATAAAGGAGTGGCAGTAGTTAATTACCCTGGGTTGAAAGATCATCCTGACCATGCTATTGCAAAAAAACAAATGAGGCAGCCTACTCCAGTGTTAAGCTTTGAACTGAAGGGCGGATATGCTGCAGGTGTGAATTTTATTAATAAAATGAAAGTTTGCGTGAGTGCTGTGTCTCTGGGGACGTGTGATACACTTATCTCTCACCCGGCATCTACTACACATGTTGGCGTGTTGAGAGAAGACCGTTTAAAATTTGGCATAACAGACGGGTTAATAAGAATGAGTGTTGGGATAGAAAGTATACAAGATATTATTAACGACTTAGAACAAGCAATTAATTAAGTATGAACGAAGTTTTTGTAATTGACGCTGCAAGAACAGCAATTGGTAAATATGGCGGGGCTTTATCAACAGTAAGACCTGATGACCTGCTGGCCCATGTGATAAAAGAACTCATCAAACGTAATCCTTCTATTGATGTAAATGCTATTGAAGATGTGATATCTGGCGCTGCTAACCAGGCGGGAGAAGACAACCGCAATGTAGCCCGCATGGCTGCTTTACTTGCCGGATTGCCCGTAACTGTTGGTGGTAATACTGTTAACCGCTTGTGTGCATCGGGCATGCAGGCTATTATGGATGCGAGCCGAGCCATTATGTGCGGAGACGGGGATATTATTATTGCAGGCGGCAGTGAAAGCATGACACGCGCACCTTTTGTAAGTGGCAAAGCAGAAAGTGCTTACAGCCGCAGTGCAGAAATATTTGACACTACTATGGGCTGGCGTTTTATTAATAAAAAGCTGAGCGAACTCTATCATCCTTACACTATGGGTGAAACTGCAGAGAATGTTGCCGAGCGCTGGAAGATAGGCCGTGAGGAGCAAGACCAGTTTGCCTATAACAGCCAGGAGAAATATGCAGCGGCTGCAGCATCTGGAAAATTTAAAGATGAGATAGTACCTATAACTATTGATATGGGCAAAGGGAAGACAAATGTATTTGAAGTGGACGAGCACCCACGTCAATCACCACTAGCTAAGCTTGCAGAATTAAAACCCGCCTTCAAGAAGAACGGAACTGTAACTGCAGGCAATTCAAGCGGTATTAATGATGGTGCTGCCGTATTGATATTAGCATCTGCTGAAGCGGTGAAGAAATATAATTTACAGCCAATAGCCAAAATAAAAGCCATGGCAATAGCAGGCGTAGACCCAGCCATAATGGGTGTAGGACCCGTGCCTGCAACTCTAAAAGCTTTGAAACGTGCCGGACTGGAATTAAAAGACATAGACCTGGTAGAACTGAACGAGGCGTTTGCATCGCAAAGTATAGCCTGTATACATGACCTGGGACTGGAATCTGCAAGAGTAAATGTGAATGGTGGCGCTATTTCTTTGGGGCATCCGTTGGGTTGTAGCGGCGCAAGAATTTCTACTACTTTGTTGTATGAAATGAAAAAGCGCAATGCAAAATACGGATTGGCGACTATGTGTATTGGTGTGGGACAAGGGGCGGCAGTTATTTATGAAAGAGTATAACTAAAATGAAGATAGACATACATACGCACATCATGCCGGAGCATATACCCGATTGGTTTAAAAAATTCGGGTATGGGGATTTTATTCATCTGGAGCATCATAAGCCATGCTGTGCAAGGATGATAAAAGGTGATAAGTTCTTTCGTGAGGTGGAAGAGAATTGCTGGGATGCAAAAGCGCGCACCAAAGAAATGGACATGACCGAAGTGAGTGTTCAAGTATTGTCTACTATTCCTGTTTTATTTAATTATTGGGCAAAACCCGAACATGGATTGGAGACATCGCGCTTCTTCAATGATCATATAGCACAAAGCGTGGCGTTATATCCTGATAGATTTATAGGTATTGGTACAGTGCCTATGCAAGATGTTGACCTTGCCATACAAGAAATGGAGCGATGTGTGAAAGAATTAAAAATGCCGGGATTAGAAATTGGTTCCAATATCAATACTAAAAACCTGAGCGACCCAATGTTTGAGCCCTTTTGGCAGGCTGCAGAGGAATTAGGTTGCTCCATATTTGTTCACCCATGGGAGATGATGGGAGAAAAAGATATGGCGAAATATTGGCTGCCGTGGCTTGTAGGCATGCCGGCAGAAACAGCAAGGGCCATTAGCTCTATGATATTTGCAGGTATATTTGAAAAGCACCCGAAGCTGAGAGTAGCATTTGCGCATGGTGGCGGTAGCTTTCCGTTTACAATAGGCAGGATAGAACATGGCTTTCATGTTCGGCCTGATCTTGTTGCAATAGACAACAACATCAATCCAAGAAATTATTTAGGTAAATTCTGGATAGACTCTTTAGTGCATGATCCTAAAGCACTGAACTATGCCATAGATGTGATGGGTGGAAATAAAATATGCTTAGGCAGCGATTATCCCTTCCCGCTGGGAGAACATCATCCGGGCAAGCTGATAGAAAGCATGGGTTATTCGAAAGAACTACAAGAACAATTATTGTATAAGAACGCAATGATGTGGATGGGTAAAAAATAAGCCCCCTGTCATTTGGTTCAGCGTAGAAACGTACCAGGGGGCTATTAGTGCCGTAAGAATACAGCTTTAATTCCACAACAAATCTATATGTAGCGGCCATCTCTGCCATCACCCAACGAGGGGTGAAAATTGTTTGTAACAGGGGTATTTATCGGGTGAGAAATAATAGTTTTAAAAAAATTAACTTCACCATGTAAACAGGATATGACTTCGAGGTACCGGAAAACATTTTTTCTTTTATTGTTAACCTGCACGATCTGTTATCATAGCATTGCGCAGCGGTATCCTTTTTATAACCTGAATGTTGAGAACGGGCTGATACAATCGCAGGCATCCTGCCTGGCACAAGACAAAAATGGCAATTTATGGATAGGTACTATAGGCGGATTGTCGCGGTATGACGGCCGCAATTTTACCAACTATAGTGTACGGAATGGTATGCTGAATAATATCGTGCATACTATAGCTGTAGACACAAAAAATCATATATGGATAGGTAACGCCAACTCAGTATCGTCATTTGACGGCAAGACCTTTACTCATTATGTACTCCATGCACCTGGTAATGCAACTGCAGATACTGTAAACGAATTACAAACCAACAATAATGATACTATCTGGTGCAGAACCAATAGGGAGTTATATTATATCTGTGATGGAAAAGTACATTATCAAAATGGGCCTCCTGAGCATACTGCACTTACTTCAATGTTGCCAGATGGTTCGGGATTATGGCTGGCAAATATATCGGGTAGATTATACCATTATCAGAACGGAAATTGGGATGCAATAGAGATAGATAGCACCAATGGAAGAAGGCCAATTGTGCTAAAAATATATAAAGACCATGCAGGGGCAATTTGGCTAGGTACCAATATTGGCCTGTATAAGATAGAGGGTAAAAAAGCAAGTATATATTATGTGAACCACCAGCCGATGAATTTACCACCTATACTTTGTATGACAGAGGACAATAGTAATAGTTTATGGATAGGCATATACAGCGGTGCATTGCATATTACGACAACGGGTGTAGAGTATTACAATAAAAAAAACGGGCTAACCGATAATATTATCAGTGATGTGCTCACAGACAAGGAAGGGAATATATGGCTGGCATCGGACGGGCAAGGCGTATTTAGATTTTCAGGAGCAGAATTTACAATACTTGATGAACGAATAGGATTGCCCAGCGCCCAGGTGACAGCTTTTGCACCACATGCAAATGGCAGCTTATGGGTGGGTACCTATGATGCAGGACTGTTTATATTAGAAAACGGCAAGGTTTCGCAAATGGATTTTCCTTCTAATCCCAAACCCAATATTACTTGCATGTACACCGCCAGTGATGATAAACTATGGATAGGAACACGTAACATGGGATTATGGGAATATGGAGAAAATTTTATCAGCTATAATTCAGCTGCATACCATCCGCCGTCGAATACAGTAAGTTGCCTGTATTCAGATTCGCCCGGACGTTTGTGGATAGGATATGCGAATGGTTTTGCACGATATGAAAATCATCAATTCAAATCTGTATTTCTAAACAATCTTATTGTTTACAATATGCTCCGAATTGGTAAAGACAGCCTATTATTAGCTACGACCTCAGGTATAAAATTGTATAATGGCAGCAGTGTAAGCACGTATATTACCAAGACATCTCTCGACAGCAGTTCTATACAATGTATGCTTATAAAAGGGAATGAGCTTTGGGCCGGCACAGACGATAATGGTGTGATCGCATACAATATGCTTACTAAAACATCGAAGGCTTTTAATAAACAGAACGGCTTTCATTCGGACTTTATATACAATATGGTAGCTGATAATGATGGCAATATATGGGCCGGCACAGGATATGGCATACATCGCATCAGTGAAACCATAAACGGGCAGTATATTATTAGTTTTTACGGGAAAGAGAAGGGAATTACAGGCATGGAAAGTAACCTGAATGCTGTGCTAAAACTACATGACGGCAGTATATGGTTTGGAACCACTAACGGTGCTGTGCATTATAGGCCTCATGCCAAAACTGTAACACCTAAGCCGGTAAGCATTGCCATGCAATCTATTAAATTATTCGGGCAAGACATATCAGACAACAGCTATTATGACAGTACTGACAAATGGTATGGAGTACCTTACCAACTGCATCTTCCACACTTAAAAAACAATATCAGTTTTAGTTTCCAGGGGGTTATGCTGGGTGGCGGTGAATTATATTATCGCTACATTATAGAAGGGATTGATGCTACCTGGTCTAACTGGTCATTGATCAATTCTGTTACTTACTCTGCTATCCCCCCCGGCAATTACATTTTTCATGTACAATGCAAAACAGCCAATGATGATAAAACGATACAGGAGCTGAAATATCCTTTCGAGATCATAACTCCATTTCATAAAACAGGTTTGTTTCGATTGCTAATATTGGCAGGCTGTATATTGCTGGGTGTTTCCATTCAGTACATCATTAACAAAAGAAAACAAAACCGTATAAAATTGCTGAACAGGCTGAGAAGCGAAGAGCAAGCAAAAATACGCCTGCGTACTGCAGAAGATTTTCATGACGAAGTAGGCAATAAGCTGACCCGCATTAATGTACTGACCAATGTATTGCAAAGTAAACTGGGAGATGTATCTGCAGATACCAAAAGAATATTAACGCAAATACAGGAAAACGCTATGCAGCTCTATGGTGGAACAAGAGATATATTATGGTCGTTGCAACCTGCTAATGACAATTTGTACGAGATCGTACATCGTATACGTGATCTTGGAAATGAATTGTTCCAGGATACTGATGTTGAATTTAATTTTTATGGCACAGATGAAGCATGGAAAAAATACAAATTGCCTATGGATGTAAGCCGCAATCTGACTATGATATTTAAAGAAGCGTTGAATAATTGTCTAAAGTATTCAGAAGCTAAACATGTAAAATTAGAAGCGAATGTAACAGCCGGCCACAATGTCGACATACAACTTTCGGATGATGGAAAGGGTTTTTCATTACCTCATGTAAAAAAAGGACATGGTATTGACAATATGAATGTGCGTGCAGGCAGATTAGGGGGTAAGTTATATATTGATTCAAACACTGATAAAGGCACAACAATAGCTCTCAGATTTCACATTAAACCTTTAAAATAACCTCTTTAGGGTGATAAGTATGTGAGAAAACTATAAGAACTTTAGGTTACAAACAAAGAATTATGAGCCGCGACCTGGACATACGAGTAAGCATTATTGAAGATGATGAAACCATTCGTGAAGGATATGCATTTCTTATAGGCAAAGCCGATGGCTATAAAGTGGTGAGCACCTATCCCTCTTACGAAGAGGCCACTAAAAAAATTGTTCATGACGACCCGGATGTTTTATTACTGGATGTGGAATTACCCGGCATATCGGGGATAGATGCCATACCGAAACTAAAAAAACTACTTCCTGAAACACATATACTTATACTTACTGTTTACGAACAAGAATTACTCATATTCCGAGCATTGGGTAACGGAGCATCGGGATACCTGACCAAAAACACAGCTCCTGAAAAGATCATTCATGCTATATATGAAGTAATGGAAGGCGGCGGCCCTATGAGTGCACATGTAGCAAAGATGGTGATCAATTCTTTTAAACGGAATGAAGCTTCTCCCCTCACACGCCGTGAAACCGAGATACTGGAACAAATAGCAACAGGTAAAAGCCGTAAGCGTATAGCACAGGAATTATTCATTGACCTGGAGACGGTAAAGTCGCACATTAAAAACATCTACCAAAAGCTGAACGTGCATAGCAAAGCAGATGCTATAAAAACCGCTAAGGATAATAAGTTTATTTAGACCTGCTTTTAGTATTTTGCAAGTATATTTCAGCGGCTTGCAAACAGATATATCTCAACCACATCTTGAAAGAGGGCTTTCGCTTACACAAGCTACTGCTATTAACATGATAGACATGGTGGGTACAGGGCCTTTTGTAACCATACCCCTTATTGTGAGTTATATGCATGGGCCTATTTGTGTATTGGCATGGCTAGTGGGCGCATTGCTCGCCTATATGGACGGTATGGTGTGGGCAGAGCTGGGATCGAAATGGCCAGAAGCGGGTGGCAGCTATGTGTTTCTGCAAAAACTATTTGGTAAATGGGGTAAGCTGATGGCCTTCTTATTTATTTGCCAAACAGTGATACAAGCACCTTTGGTTATTGCCAGTGGTGCTATCGGATTCTCTCAATATTTGTCTTTTCTGGTAACCCTAAGTCCAATCGGAGAAAAGGCTGTAAGTGGAGGACTGGTAATACTTCTTGTAATACTATTATACAGGAACATACAAAGTATAGGCAAAATATCTGTAGTGCTATGGATCATAACAGGAGGAACTATACTCTGGCTGATATTTGCAGGCTTGCCGCATTTTAAAGCTTCACAGGCTTTTCATTTTGAAGTGAAAGGATTTGATTCCAGTGCTATTTTTTTTGCTGCCCTGGGCATGGCTTCGCTGAAAGCTGTGTATTCTTACCTTGGATATTATAATGTATGCCAACTGGGTGCAGAAATAAAGAACCCAGCTAAAAATATACCAAGAAGCATATTCATTTCCATTACCGGTATTGTGATATTATACCTGGGTATGCAGACAGTGATACTTGGTGTGTTGCCATGGCAGGAAGTTGCTAATTCTAAGTTTGTAGCCAGCACCTATTTCGAGCATCTTTATAATCATTCTATAGGACAAGTAGCAACTGTATTGATATTAGTGATCATTGTTGCTTCTTTATTTTCCGTGATATTAGGCTATTCACGCGTGCCGTATGCAGCAGCTAAGAACGGAGATTTTTTTGCCATCTTCGCAAAAGTGCATCCTAAACATAAGATACCACATGTATCATTACTGGCACTAGGTGCATTGAGCTTTTTGTTTAGTCTGTTATTTAAGTTAAGTGAGGTAATCACAGCTATTGTTACCGTGCGCATACTTATTCAGTTTGTCTCGCAGGCCGCAGGTGTAATAGCATGGCATTATAATAAGAAAGAAGACAGAACATATTCTATGCCTTTATTCCCCATACCCGCAATCATATCTATTATCATTTGGGTATTTATTTTCTATAATGCCGACCTGAAATTTATAGAGATTGCTCTTGGAATAGTAGCCGGTGGAATCCTTCTCTATTTCTTAAAAGAGAAGTATACTACTGCAACTGAATAATTATGCAATCTGTAACGAACGCATAGATACAGAACCCATATCAAACTGGTCATTGAAATAAGTAACCTGTTCGCTCTTTTGCTGTAACCCGAGGATATAGAATAACGGAAGCAAGTGGTCGTAAGTAGGATGCGCCATTGTAGCTGTTTTGCCTAATAATTTCTGATAGTTCAGTACCGATTCGTGATCGCCCTTATCTATCCATTCCGTCATTTTGCTATCAAATTCTTTTGCCCAATCGTATTGCTTGCCGGTATCGTTCCAATCTATCTCGTACAGGTTATGCACCAGGTTTCCGCTTCCGATTATCAATACCCCTTTATCACGCAGTTTGCTGAGTTGCTTACCTAATTCATAATGGTATGTGGTGGGCTTATTATAATCAAGGCTTAGCTGAAAAACAGGAATATCTGCAGCAGGATACATAGGTAATAACACGCTCCATGTACCGTGATCGAGTCCCCAGCTATCGTCACCTTTTACATTTGTTACGGTAATTAATTTTTTCGTTTCTTCTGCCAATTCGGGAGCACCTGGTGTATTGTATTGCTGATCGAACAATGCCTTTGGAAAGCCTCCAAAGTCGTGGATCGTTTTCTGTTTTATATTGGTTGTAACACGGGTACTACCTTCTGTTATCCAGTGTGCAGATATGGTAAGTATCGCCTGCGGATGTGGCAATGTTTTGCCAAGCTCCTGCCATTTGCGATGAAATGAATTATCTGTTATAGCGTTCATAGGGTTTCCATGTCCTATAAATAATACCGGCATTCTATCTGATGGAGATAAATGCTTTTCTAAAGCCTGTAAAGCTGATAAACCTGTCATACCAATAAATTGAGCTGCAGCTAATAAACTACCTGATTTTATAAATGAACGCCTGTGCATGGCAATCTATTAAAATACAAAATTACATGTATATACATATATGTCCAAATAAGGGCTTTTATATACTCATAAATGATGCTTATAATTGCAAATTGAAACTATTATATGGCGAAGGCTACTCTGGCACATAAAGCTCATTTATCTAAAGATAAGAAATTAGCCAAACTGGTTGATCATATCACCCCGCGTGCTATTAAAAAGCATACAAACATTTGCCTGCGTTTATGTGCTTCCATTATGAGCCAACAACTATCAACAAAAGTGGCGGAAATAATTTATAAACGTTTTTTGCAATTATATAATGGCACTGAGCCTACTCCTGAACAAATACTAGATACACCCTTTGAAAAATTAAGAAGTATTGGCTTGTCAAATGCCAAAGTAAGCTATGTGCAAAATGTAGCCAGGTTTGTACTAGAGCATAAATTGGACGATAAACAACTCTATAAAATGAGTAACGAAGAAATAATAGAAACATTAACACAAATCAAAGGCGTTGGACAATGGACAGTAGAAATGTTATTGATGTTTACACTGGGAAGAGAAGATGTGTTTGCGGTAGATGACCTGGGCATACAACAAGGCATGTGTGCACTATATAAAATAGATGCTTCCAACAAAAAAGCCATGAAAGAAAAGATGCTTAAAATATCTACAAAATGGTCGCCCTATCGTACACACGCATGTCTTTATTTATGGGACCATAAAGATACCGTTAAGAAAAAATGATGCAGTTAAAGGACTATTATCATATTCTTGAAGTTCCTGCAAATGCAACACCACAGGAAATAAAGTTGTCGTACAGGAAACTTGCCTTACAATATCACCCGGATAAAAATCCAGATAACCATTTTACCGAGAATCATTTTAAGGAGATTCAGGAAGCATACAGCATTTTATCAAATGCTATAAAACGCAAGAAATATGACGAAGCGCGATGGCTATCGGGAATGAGTGACCGCGTAAGGCGGAAGCACAATATAAGTCCTGAATGGATATTGCAAGAGAGCAATCAATTAAAATCTCATATGGCGTCATTAGATACGTATCGTATGAGCCACCGCGCTCTGCATGATCTTATACTGGAATTGCTGTCAGATCAGCATCTATCTATTCTTAGAAGAAGTAACAATACAGTAATTAATGACCAAATAGTTGAAGAATTATTACAAGCTGCAAACCATCTTCAATCAAGATTCATGATAAATTTAGCCCCTCTTCTTTGCTCTCTTACAACAGACGCACAATTATTGCAAAGAATACAAATGCAAATAAAGAAACGTGGAAACAGAGAAAAAAGAGACAAGTACCTACCGTGGTGGGTTGTAGTAGCTACCATACTCGTATGTATACTTATGTTCCTGTATGGCAAAAAATGATCAGGCCGCTTTTATAGGAGACAGGTGTATATAAAGAAATAATTTGGTTAGCGGTGCAGTATTATCATTTGAAGATTCGGGTACTGCTATTGATTTATCAGAAAGATGATAATAAATATCCCTTGCTAATTCTTTACCATGCGCATAATTTTCAATAGGGAAATAGTAATACTTTCCCCTGCCATATTTATTTGTAAAATCTTCCTTAGCCTGGTTAAAGTCATCGGTGATACACATATTAAAATCGTACCTAGTGCGTTGCTGATCTTTATGAATATCTTCAGCTATACGATTCAGTACATCGTAATATGTTAGCATGGTTTGAATTGGTTGCATAGTTTGCATATTGATGCAAAACTAAAAAGGGAGCGTACGAACCCTATTTACAGAACCGTCAATAACCAATTATTAACAAGACAACACATTAAACACAATTGCATGTAATTGTGTTTCAATTAGTTAGTTAAGACTTCTGAAATCAACAGGAACTAATTTACTTACACCGGGCTCCTGCATGGTAACACCATAAATAACATCTACAGCAGCCATTGTTTGCTTATTGTGTGTTACAATGATAAATTGTGAGTTATTGGAGAACTTACGTATCATCTGTGTAAACTTGCCGACATTAGCATCATCAAGCGGGGCGTCCACCTCATCAAGAATACAAAAAGGAGCCGGTTTAATAAGATAAATCGCAAATAAGAATGCGGTTGATGTAAGCGTTTTTTCACCTCCGGATAATTGCGTAAGTGTGCTTGGCTTTTTTCCTTTAGGTTGCGCGTATATTTCGATGGCACTTTCCGCTACATTTTCAATATCTGTAAGTGTAAGGTCACAATTGTCGTCTTCTGTAAATAAGGTTTTAAAAACCTGTATGAAATTTTGCCTTACAGCGTCAAATGTTTCCCTGAATTTTGCATTTGCTGTATTCTCAACTTCTTCAATGGTCGACAATAATGATTCTTTTGCATTTATAAGATCATTTCGCTGTTCTACAATAAAATCATTACGCGCCTTCATTTCAGTATATGCTTCTATTGCAGTTGGGTTGATCTCACCCATATTTTCTATACGCTTCTTCAATCTTTCGGCCTCAGCAGTTAATTCTTCTACAGACATTTCGCCGGTGCGAGCTTCTTCTAATACCTGGTCTATATTCACTTTAAATTCAATAGTAAGACGCTCATTCATACCTGCCAGCTTCAGCTTCATGTCATTCAACTGGTCCTTAATGCCTGCCAGCAATGTTTCTGTATGTTCTTTTTCACGGCGCTTTTGATTCAACTGACCTTCATGAGCAGCTATTGCATTTCGCATTTCGTAATAAGCGCGATCCTTTTCGTTCAGGCTGCGTTCATCACTTTCTTTTCTTTGCAGTAAATTATATAATTCATTATCGCCTGAATGCAATTGCTTTTCTGTTTCTGCTAACTGTTCTGTTGTTTGCTGTAGCTGTTCGTTACTGTTTTCTATTTGCAATTTCAGTTCTTCGAACTGGTTATTGCGGAAAGTGAGTTCCTGCTTCAGGCTGTCCAATTTGCTTTGCTGGCGTGTATATTGCAAATTGTGATCATTGTACTTTTGTGTAGCCTCGTTAAATTCTTTCTCCACAACACGAAACTCTTCTTCCGCAATTTGAATATTTTGCTGCATCGTTTGAAGATGCTGTGTTATCTGTTCTAATTCTTTCCTTGTCTCGCTTATCTCTGCCTGCGTTTGCTCTAATTGCCTTTGCAATTCATTTGTACGTTTTTCAGCAGATTGATTCAACTGGTCAAAATTCTCAACCCTATTGATAAGGTTCAATATATGGTTCTGTAAACGATTTATTTCGTTCTTCGTTTGTTCAATAGCAGCGTCATTCAGATCCTGGTTAAACCCGGCGATCAGGGTTTGTGTATCAGTAATATGTTGTTTCAGCTTTGAAGTAACAGCAGCCAGCTCCTCTATTTCTTTAGCAAGGCGTTCCAGGTTTTTAGCACGACCTATTTTATTGCCTTCAAATAAACCTGTAGAGCCACCACCTACTGTGTATTTACCACGAATCATGCGACCGCTTTTTTCCGCCAGTACGTTACCATTATTCAATTCAACAGAAGAAATATCTGTTCCATCCTGTGATATATATACATGGCCCAATAAATGTTGCGCCAATGCACTGTACTGGTCATCAAAATCCACTACATCCAAGGCATGTACAGTACCTACAGGAGCAGCATCATGTTGTGACTGTGATTGACGTACATGATCGAGTATAAAAAAATTGGCTTTGCCCTTTTTATTGCTTTCCAACAAGTGTATTGCCCTTGTCGCTTCCTGCAGGTCTGCTACCACATAATAATTAAGATAGTTATCCAACAGGTTCTCCAATGCAAGGCGGTATTCTTTTTGCACTACAAATACATCAGACAAAAGCGGTGCATTACTGTTCCAATCTTTATTCTTACTAAGAAATTTAATACTATCAGGATAGCCTTCGAGGCTATCAACGAGTGATTTAAGCAGGTCATGCTCATTGCGGCGGGCATCGAGTTTTCGGTTCTCTTCTACCAATTCTGCTCTTAAATTTTCCACCTGTTCCTGACCCTCGAGTATCTTGCCCTTTACTTCTTCATGACGTGAAACCAATTGGTCCAGGTCGGTTTTCTTCTGCTGCAATTGCGCCTCAGAAGTTTCACGCTCAGCGTTCAATTGTGTTATCTGGGTGTTACGGTTCTTCCTTTCTTCTTCTAATTGCTGCATACTGCGCTGCAAATTCATTACAGAAGTATCTGCAACCGCTACTTTCTTTTCTGCTTCAAATTGTCTGCGCTGCGCCTGTTGATATTCCATTCGCAATTGCTCTACTATGCGTTTTTTATTATCAAAAGCTTCTCTTTTGCTATCTGCGGCGTTCCTGAACGATTCTAATTCAGTCCGAAATTTATCAAGCAATATTGTCTCATCTTCTATTTGTTTAGAAGCAAACGCAATAGACTCTTCTAATTTTTGCAATTGCATGCCAGCACCTGTCAAAAACTCGCCCAGACTTTTTTCGCGTTCTTTCAAATGATCTAAATGCTGTTGTGCCAGGCGTTTATCACTTTCCAACTGGCGCACACGATTGACCAATTCATTAAATTGTTTTTGTAAACCATTCAGCTCCTGCTCTTTTTCTATCAGTTTTACCTTATCATGTTCTACGGCAGCCTCTTCTTTTGCTACAATTGCTTCTAATTGTGCACGACGGTCTGTTTCTTTTTCGTTTTGTTCGTTCAGTATTTTGTACTGCTCATTAAAATGCTCCAATGAAGCCTTTGCCAGTTCTATACTTATTTCTTTATATTCTCCTTTTACCTGGAAGTATCGTTCAGCTTTCTTAGCCTGGCTTTCTAACGTGCGAAGATTATTCCCTATTTCAAACAACAAGTCTTCTATACGGTTCAAATCCTGCTCAGTAGCTTCCAGTTTTAATTTTGCTTCGCGTTTACGGGTCTTATATATAGATATGCCTGCAGCCTGTTCCAGCATACGCCGGCGAGCATTGTCCTTATCTTTAATAATATCATCTACCATGCCCAACTCGATAATGGCATAAGAGTCTGTACTTACACCGGTATCCAGAAACAGGTTGGTGATATCTTTTAAACGACAGGTTACATCATTGAGGCGATATTCACTTTCGCCATTTTTATAAAACTTACGAGTGATGGTTACCGTGGTAAATTCCGTGGGCAGCAGGTTACGTGTATTCTCAAATGTGAGCGATACCTCGGCAAGACCAGACCCGGTTCTTGTTTTAGACCCGTTAAAAATAAGGTCCTCCAGATTTTCTGACCTGAGGGTCTTGATTTTGTGTTCACCAATTACCCAACGAATAGCATCAACAATATTTGATTTACCGCAACCATTCGGACCAACAATACCTGTAATGGGATTATCTAATATAACATGGGTCTTGTCTGCAAAAGACTTGAACCCTTTTATTTCCAACGACTTTAAACGCACTGAGTTCTGATTATTTTAAGGGAGACAAAAATAACTATTTCACCGGTTCGCAACGCCTGATTTTTCCACAAACACTTACTTACACTTCCTCAATATAATGAAGCTTTTAATCTTATTTAAACACCTATTTATGTTTATAATATTATCGCTTCTTATTTAGAAGAATCTACTGTGAAATTATTTTTTTGAGCATAATTTTTTTGTGCATCTGTAAATTTCTGCATCAGGTCAGGTTCCTCTTTTGCTGCATCAGAAAGCATGTCTACAGCTTTTTGAAGTTGCTCATTAGTAGTAGTAATGGTTAATTTTTCGATGGGGAGAAAGCCTTTTGTTATTGCTTTTTTTTTCGAATATCAGGTAGTTTATTGCAGCAAGCTTAAAACTGTCAGAGCCATTTACATCTTTCATTGCTTTCAGCAAGCTTACTTCCTGATCAACATAACTGGTCATTTTCTTTCTCTCAACAGAAAGATCGCTATATGTTTTGGTTGCAGTGCTGATCTTTGAGAAAGCATCGGTCCATTCAATGCCTAATTTTGCGAAACTATCAATTATATCTACAACTGTATTATTAAACTCTACAGGTGTTTGTGCCTGGCAAAATGCGTGATGGGGTAATATAATAACAGACAGGATAATTAGGATCTTAATGCCTTTCATAGAAACTTCCATTTTTTGTGCGCGTAAGCTACCTATGTTTATTATGGCATAAAAAACAATTAGTATGATTAACAAATTGTTTTCAAAATCGCATACCCATAACTTTTGCGGATATATGTAAAGTGCAGTGAACCTTAATTATTCATATTTTAATGTAGCAATTGCATCTGTTTGGATTCTATGCCTGTATTTGTTCTTAATTGATAGTAGTAGATACCAGGAGATAAATCATGTACATGAAATATATATTGATGATCACCTGCGTTTAGATTATCGTCTACTAATTTATTTACTAATTGCCCTAAGGTGTTATAAACACAAAGTGTTGTATAACTACCTTGTTGCAAATGGAAAGTAATTTTCGTGTTGTCATAAACCGGATTCGGTACATTCTGGTCTAATACAAATGCTCCTGAATTACTTATATTAGGAACTGATACATGAGCACTTGCTTTAATAACCTTGTTAAATCCTACATTATTTGTTCTATCAGAAATTGTACGCCATGCCCCACTGCTATCTTGTCTAGCTACCTGACCTAACGGATTAATGCGGCCCGGTAAAACTTTGGGTGGGCAATAAATTGACCCCGGACCACTTGCATCAACAGACCACACTAACCAATAAGTACCTGAACTCAGGTGTGGTGGGGATGATAAGAATAACTTAAGATACATGATAGGTCTTTGAGTACCCAATAAGCCTCCCGAGGATGTGAATGTATCTACCCTATATATTCCTGTAAATCCTGTGGTAGCAATAATATTTGAAGTAGTGTTGCCCCACACAACAGTACCACCTGCACCAGGCGTACCTTGATAAATCTGTAAATATGCACCCGTAAAAGGTGATGAGCTGCTACTACCATCCTGAATATTATAAACTATAACGGTATCAAACACCCAAGTGGTTGAAGCAGGAACCGTAAATTCATCTGCAAGCCACCACCCGGTATTATATCCGTCATAAAGCCCAAAAAAGTAACCTCCTGTATAAATGCAGCTTGCAGCAGCGCCTCCATATCCAGCATCAGTTGTAAAAGCCGTATCTGCCAGGTATGTTATTTGAGAAAAGCTAGTAAGCGAAGCAATAATGCTCATGAAAAAAAAGAATGCTGTCTTCTTCATGGGGTGACCTTTAGAATATAAAAATACATATTTTATTTAATTAAAAGTTGTGTAAAAAATGCAAAGTGTACCTTTGCATCCTTATATGGGAAAAGTATCTATTAATATAGCAACTGGGGGCATACAACAAGCAGAAACAATTGTGGGCATAGACCTTGGCACCACCAATAGCCTAATAGCTATTGTAAGGCAAGATGACAGGGTGCCAATTGCACTTCGCGAAATCGACGGATTAACGCTTGTACCTTCTATAGTTCATTTTGATGAGAACGGCGCCATAACTGTTGGTAATGCAGCACGTCAATTACTCATAGCAGAACCGGAACGTACTATTTATTCTGTAAAACGCCTGATGGGTAAATCTTATAAAGACGTAAGTGAGCATGCCGGCTTTTTCGCTTATAAAGTAATTGATGATGATACTGATAGCCTGGTGAAGATACAGGTAGGTAATAAATTTTATTCTCCAATTGAGCTATCATCTTATATACTCAAAGAACTAAAAGCACGCGCAGAGCATATTTTAAAAACACCCGTAAATAAAGCGGTAATAACAGTACCCGCTTATTTTAACGATGCACAAAGGCAGGCTACACGCGACGCAGGCAGGCTAGCGGGATTAGATGTACTGCGCATAGTAAACGAACCAACTGCAGCCAGTCTTGCTTATGGATTGGGTGTAAAACCCAATGAAGAAAAAACAATTGCTGTATACGACCTCGGAGGAGGGACTTTTGACATTTCTATCTTAAAAATTACCAATGGTATTTTTGAAGTGCTATCTACTAATGGAGATACTTATTTAGGGGGGGATGATATGGACAGAACACTGGGGCAACACTGGCAAAAGGAATTGGGAATCAGCAATTCGGAATTGGGAACTAATAAATCTCTTGCGCAACAACTAAGATTAATTGCTGAAGAAGCCAAAAAACATTTAAGCAACAAGGATAGTTTTGAAGGAAGCATTAATGGCAGATCAGTAAAAATATCTAAAGCAGACTTTGAGAAACTAATACAACCGCTGGTTGACAGAACCATCAATAGTTGTAAAAATGCATTGCAGGATGCAGGCTTGCAAGCGAAACAAATAGACGCAGTGGTAATGGTGGGCGGTTCTACAAGAGTGCCATTGGTAAAAGAAAGTGTAAGAAAATTTTTCGGGAAAGAGCCTTTTGACCAGTTAAACCCTGACGAAGTGGTTGCATTGGGCGCCGCAGTGCAGGCTGATATACTCGCGGGCAATAATACTGAAATGCTTTTGCTCGATGTTACACCTTTATCATTGGGTATAGAAACCATGGGCGGCCTAATGGATGTACTCGTTCCCCGCAATTCTAAAATACCTGTAAAAGCAGGCAGGCAATATACTACCCAAAAAGACGGGCAGAGTGGTATGCGCATATCAGTTTTTCAGGGGGAAAGGGACCTGGTACAAGATAACCGCAAGCTGGCTGAATTTAATTTAAGCAATATACCCGGTATGCCTGCAGGTTTACCTAAAGTGGAAGTAAGCTTTATGATAGATGCAGATGGTATATTGAAAGTTAGTGCTACAGAGCTGAGAAGTGGCGTTGCTCAAAGCATTGATGTAAAACCTCAATATGGGCTTACTGATGCCGAAGTAGAAAAAATGCTGATGGATTCATTGACTCATGCCAAAGATGATATACAAACACGTGCACTGGTAGAAGCCGCGACAGAAGCTGAGCAAATGCTGAGTGTAACAGAAAAATTCCTGGCTAAGCACAAGGAATTTCTCACAGAAGAAGAAATAAACATTACAATAGGGCAAATGCAAAGCCTTCGTGAAGCAATTAATGCTAAAGACAAAAATGGCATACAACACGAAACTGAAAAACTGAATGATGTAAGCCGCCCCTATGCAGAAAGAGTAATGGATGCTGCACTGAAAGATGCGATGAAGGGGAAAAAGATACTTTAACAGAGAACTTTAGCTATTTCATTATCACCTGCACCGTCTGCCTGGTCTTTTGCTCCAGTAGTATATGCCTGCTCTTGGTAAGATCGAACAATATTTCTGGTGTATAATGACGGATAGTCAATAAACTTACATCAGTGTTAGTAAACACTTTATAATCTTTACTAAGTACCTGCACCAGTTGCTGCACTTTCTCTTCTTTATTATCTATACACGCTACAAAGCTGATGGCTGCATTCTGTATCAGGTTCACTTTTATTTTCAGATCGTGGAAAATACTATACAGGCTACTTAAATTATCTTCTGTAATAAAAGAAAAATCACGCGTAGTTACCTGTAATAAAACCTGGTTCGTTTTCAATACGATCAGCGGTGGATAAAAAATACTGCTCACCTCGTTCTGTATCACGGTACCTTTCATATCCTTATTCAAAAAGCATCTTACATACAAAGGGATATTATTGTTCTGAAGCGGCTTTATAGTTTTCGGGTGAATTACCTGCGCACCGTAAAACGCCATCTCTATCACTTCATGATAGGTAATTGCTTCTATCTTAACTGTATTATTAAACAATTTAGGATCTGCGTTTTGCAGCCCTTCCACATCTTTCCAGATGGTAACAGATTCAGCGTCCAGCATAGCGGCAAGTAATGCAGCTGTGTAGTCAGAACCTTCCCTGCCTAATGTTACTGATGCATTATCAACTGTAGAACCAATAAAACCTTGTGTAAGAATATTAACACCCTTCTCAAGATGTTTACTTAGCTTTTGTTTTGCCTGGTCTTTAGAATATTCAAAATCTACACGGGCATCGCGATAGGTGTCATCAGTACGCAGCACATCGCGTATGTCTACCCATTCATGTGCAAATTTTTGTTGGTGCAGGTATAAGGACAGGATCTTTGTTGAGAATATTTCTCCCAGGCACACTACCTGGTCGTAAGAATAATCATAGCGTGCACCATCTGCCCCATCAATACCCCACTGCAATTCGGTAAAATACACATTCAGCGCTTCGGCGGCCTGTTTATAATGTGTTTCATCAAGCAGGTTTTTTGCATATTCAAGATGGTCGTGTTCCAGCTTTTGCGCCAGCTTGCCTGCCCCTTCTTTATCCCCTTTACAAGCTGCATTAATAATAGCTTCCAATGCATTGGTGGTTTTACCTAATGCGGAAACCACCAATACCACAGGCTTCTTAGGAGCCGTGATGATCGGCAATAATTCCTTTATCCTTTCAGGTGTGGCAATAGAAGCGCCTCCGAACTTATAAACAAGCATGTAATTTGATTGGGGTGCAAATGTATAAAAATATCACGAAAGCTTTTGCAGGGCTGCCTCCAGCTTGGCAAGCATTTCATCAATTTCCTCTTTTTTGCATGTGCCTACACTCAATCGGTACCAAGGAGACGTCTTGTCTGCGCCAAATGCATAAAATTGAACAACAGCCAGTTTAGCTTCATTTAAAAGATAATCTGTCACATCCGATTGGGTATCTAATGTTTTACTTCCCGCCCTTTTATCTTTCAGATCAAATTTTATAGTCAGATAAATAGCTGCCTGGGGCGCTATGCTATCAACAGCATATCCTTTTTGTTTCAATACCGTCAATCCATCATAGATGCGCCATAACCTTTCTTCCAATTCTTTTTTAAATGATGCCAGGTACGTTGTAATTTCTTGCTTCTGCGCAAAAAATTCTGCAGTTGCATGTTGTTCAGGCATTGGGCTCCATGCGCCAATGTGTGTGAGCAGAGCTCTCATTTTTGCCAATACATGCGCAGGACCAAGACCCCAGCCCACACGCACACCCGTAGCCGCAAATACTTTTGATATGCCATCTATATATATAGTATAGGCTTTCATTTCAGGCCTTAATGAAACAGGATCATAATGATGAGTATTACCATAAGTAAGCATGCAATACATCTGGTCAAACATCAGGTATAGTTTCTTTTGTCCGCGCCTTGCATTCTCTTCCAATATTAGATCACAAATAGCCTCCAGTTCTTTTTTATCCAATGTGGTCCCGGTTGGATTTTGGGGCGTGCATAAACAGATAAGGGCAGCGTCTTTTATATGGGGCGCAATATCTTTTGCCGCAGGCATAAAATTATTCTCAGGCAATGCCGGTATCACACAATGCACACCCCCGTTCATATGTGTGTAATGATTATTGTTCCATGATGGCACAGCGTATATCACTTTATCCCCTTTATCTACTACAGTGCGGAAAAGTGAGTAAATAAGCGGGCGACCGCCACTTGCTATTTGTATCTCATTAGCTGCATAGTCTAATCCCTGCGTATCTTTTACAAAATGGCTAACAGCATTTCTCAACTCAAGCAATCCGTCAGCAGGAGGATAATTTGTATAATGCTCTTTATAAGCTTTCACCACAGCCGCTTCTAAGCCGACTGGTATAGGAAATATTTCAGGGTTAAAATCCCCAATCGTATAATTATAGATTTTCTCTCCATTCCTGATACGGGCGCTTATTTCATTACCTAAACGAACGATCTCAGAACCAATAAGTGTCTCCGCAAGTTGGCTTAACTGACTCATTTTCTACGTTTTTCAGCTCTCTTATTTGTGTAAAATACTTGTTTTTCAGTGAAAAATAAACATATTGAAAGGATGGTAATAATTAGGGTATTTATTTGAATAATTCAGTTTTGCTTTTAGGCCGTTTTTCAATCAGCCATTTAAAACGGCTGAGACGCAATGAAGGTATATCAGCTTTCTCTAACGGAGTTAAGGTTTGATGTACATCTTGCTCAAAAAGTATCCGCGACATATTTTTGTTCACAAAGAATATGCGCATCCGCTCACTCTGGGCCTGGTTAACACCTAAATAGGCGCCTGAATTATCCTTGGAGTAATAAATACATTCCGCATTTGGCTTTACAATTATTTCATTCAGCTCATTATCTACAAACGCTCCATATAAAGTTTTGCCTTGTACCTGGTCATACATATGTGCTTTGTCGGGTCCTGATTGAGAAACAACAAACGCGTTATTAGGCACATAAAGGCTCTTAAGTTTACCATTATCCAGGCTTAGCAAAATAGTGTCCCCTGTTATCTGGCTCTTCCTCGACCATACTATTGGCTTACCCATCATACGCATGGTTGAGTCGCTTTGGGTATAGCTAATACTATCACAAATACCTTGCAACGAATCGGAATAGATCATTACATGATAATACCCGGTAAAAAAACGAGGAGCAGTTGAATCTACTGCAGTAGTATCAACAGGTGCTTTTATTTCTTTACTGATATGCTTCTTGTTTTTCACGGTTCGGAATGGCATTATTTTTACTTCCTCTTTTTTTCTTACACTGTCTCCTGCACGATGCATAGGAGCCGACCTGAAAGTATCTGCACGAATGAAAATGCTATCCTTTCCATTCACCTGTTTCAAAACAGGTTTTATTAATGACAATAGCAATCGTTTATATTTATAATATTTTACAATGCCACTGTACATAGTAGCATGCTGCGTGGTGTCTAAAGTTAATACGTTTCCCCTCCCTACTCCGTATCCTGCTACCCTGTCATAATCCAATGTATCCGCTTCTATATATTCACCATCATCAAAAACAGATGACCGTTCTACAAAATGTGCAATACCCTGTTTACTATCGTATGTTCCATTCTTTGCCACAAGAATAGACTTATCGCTCGTTGTTACCGAAGAGTCAAAATAAGTCACCAGTTTTGTTTCTGTATTATACCCCAGGTCTCGCGAAGTGATATGATATACAGGGTCTGTAACTACTACATTACCCGCAAACCTTGCATCTTTGCTGCGGCCGTTATAGGTTCCAGTATTGCTCGTAACTGTAGTATTGCTATCCTGCAAAGTACCTCCATTAGAATACACTCCTATTTTTGAGCTCACATCATAAGTAAGTTCTTCTGTTTGCAGATTACTTCTTCCGCTCAACATGTTTACCTTTC
>JABDFN010000025.1 GCA_013286485.1 Bacteroidota bacterium | reverse complement strand
AAAAATACGATTAGAGTAGCGAATGCAGTTGATGCAATTCTACGGAACATCGGCTGTAAAGATTCTGACACAGAAATAATTTTGAGAATTAACGTTCCTTTAAAAAAGTGGGGCAAAACTACAACACAAACATCAAAATTGGTAAACATTTTTCTAAAAATGTTTGTCAATACTGGCGCGGGTCTTAGCGGATTTTAATCGGTTTAAAAAATATTAAATGTCATTTTATTGTCAGCCCGTAGCATGTATTTTTATGATATGAGGGATACGTCGCAGATGATTTTATTATTACTTATTTGGAAAAAAGTTTTCCGAAAAAATAAGTTACAAATATTACTTCATTGGCAAATTGTCGAATCGTCAAATTGAACCCGTTCTTCCGCCATCTACAGCTATGCTTGCGCCATTTACATAAGCTGCTGCAGGCGTGCATAAAAAAGCTACCATAGCAGCGATCTCTTCAGGTTTGCCAAAACGGCCAGCGGGGATCTCTGCCAGCATTTCTTGCTCTACTTCTTCCATGTTCATTTTGCTCTTTGCCGCTTTATTATCCATTATAGTAGAGAGTCTTTCAGTTAGGGTAGCGCCGGGTAATACATTATTTACTGTAATACCATACTTACCTAATTCATTAGCCATTGTTTTTGCCCATGATGCTACTGCTGCGCGGGTGGTATTAGATACTCCGAGGTTTTTAAGTGGTACTTTTACAGATGTGGAAATGATATTTACTATACGTCCATACCCGGTTTTTTGCATATGCGGTATTACAGCCTGCGTAAGTATATGATTACAAATAAGATGTTGTTGTAGTGTTTGTAAAAAATCTTCCGGCTTTGCCTCGGTAATAGGTCCGCCTGCCGGGCCACCACTATTATTTACCAGTATATCTATATGATGCTGCTTTACATATTCGGCTATAACACCCCGTACTTCTTCGGGTTTTTGAAAATCGGCCAATAACCATTCATGTTTTTGTCCCTGGGATATATCCAGCGTACCTACTGCTACCTCCAGCTTTTGCCCATTACGTGCTATTAATGTACAATTTGCTCCTAACGATGCCAGCATTTGCGCGCAGGCCAAACCAATACCTTGTGTGCTACCTGCCACAAGTGCAGTTTTACCTTTTAGATCAAGTTGAAGCATATGTGTTGAATGGGATGTAAAATTGAAATAACAAATCCCAAATTCCAAATCCCAAACACTAGGATCGTAAAAGATTACTTTCCTACTACCAGCACTTTAAATGTACCGGGTATCATTTCCGGCCTTTGATGTTTGCCTTTATCCTCTTCAGTCATTGGCTTAAAATCAGCTGTAGGCAGATAGATAAGATGTGTCTTTGTATTCACAGCGAGTGTTCTTGCGCCTCTCAGCGTAGGTGCGTTTTCCACTACTTCATATTTATCTGCTGTTTTTTCCCTAATAACACTCAGCGTTCCTTCTCCGTTAGAAGCAAAAATTTCCTTCAGCTCAGGATCAAATGCAGTACCATCGCAACCCTCTCCTATAGGCACATTCGCTACAACTTTTCCCGTGTTGGCATTTACTACTACCAGCATTTTCTCACAGCCGGCAAATAATCTTTTTGTTTTGGTATCTATTGCCAATCCCGTCGGGCCTTCTGCACCTATTGGCCAATGCCCTTCTACGGTAAAACCTTTTGCATCTATTTTCACTATCTCATTCTTATCTTCCAGGTTCACATAAATATTTCCTGCTTCATCGCTCACTGCTGTTTCAGGTTTGCCACCTAAAGCAACAGTTGCTATTACTGCATTTGTAGCCGGGTCTATAATACTCAGGTCCTTGCTTTTTCCATTGCAGGTAATTATTTTTTTAGAAAATCCGTCATACATTATAGCGTCAGGATTCTCTCCCGTTTTTATTTGTGCCTGTACAGCATTGGTCTTAATATCAAAAACCGTTACTGTATTTATTTTACCATTGCTGGTAAATCCTTTACCGTATGCAGGTGCAAATGCTATACCATGCACACCTGTTGTATTTTCGATCACCCCAATAGAATCTCCTTTTGTATTCAATACATTCACCTGTGTAGCATGAGAAACATATATATCATCGCTAACCGGGTTAATTGCTATATAATCCCATTTGCCACTGCTCGCTATGGAAAATGTTTTTAGCACATGATATTTTGTTTGTGCTTCTGCGTATACAAAAAGCAGAGAAAATGCGGAGATGAATACTATTTTTTTCATGCCGCAAATATACTATTATATAGCTGCTGCCAAATTGTAAAAAGACAAACTATAAACGCTAACAAAAAAATAATATCGCATTTGCTTGTATGGGCATAGTTATTATATGCATCTCTAAAAAAACACGTATGAAAAATATGGAAGGCATAAAAATTGCCATTCTCACAGAAGAAGGCTTTGAACAAATAGAGCTTACAAGTCCTAAAGAAGCACTGGAAAATGCCGGTGCTATTACTACTATTATTTCTCCCCGCCCACGCAAAGTAAGAGGATGGGATGGTGACAATTGGGGCGCAGAACTAACTGTAGATGAAGATATTGATACTGCCGATCCCGATCATTATGACGCCCTGTTATTACCAGGTGGTGTAATGAACGCCGATAAACTTCGTCAGAATTTTAAGGCCGTCGAATTTGTAAAAGAATTTCTACAATCCGGAAAAACAGTTGCAGCTATTTGTCACGCACCGCAGTTATTAATTGAAACTGGTTTATTAAAAGGCAGAACACTCACTTCTTACCCCTCTTTAAGAACAGACCTGAACAATGCTGGCGCCAATTGGGTAAACGAAGATGTAGTACAGGATGAAAATCTTATTACCAGCCGCAAACCAGCAGATTTAAAAGCATTTAATAATGTATTAGTAGAAGCATTGTCGCTGCAAGAAAACTGAACGTTCCGATTGATGATTGCAGCACATTCCAACTCTAAACAATGTTTCTGCTCGCCCCCTCCTTTCTTAGTAAGAAAGGAGGGGGTTTCTCAACTTACAAAATACATTTTCAGCCTGCCTTTATTTTTAGCATCTATCTCTCCACGATACGTAAAAGAAAATTTATTTTTTAATAGTTCGTACGTGGCATCAGATACGTTTACCTTACCTGCCTCCCCGCTCTGTTCCATCCGCGCGGCTATGTTCACCGTATCTCCCCATATATCGTAAGCGAATTTCTTTACACCTACTATACCTGCCACTACGGGGCCGCTATGTATACCTATCCTTAATTCAAAAGTTTTATCTCCCAGTTCTGCCCTTCTCTTCAACATATGATCTCTTATTTCTATTGCAGCCTTCACCATATCACTCGCATGGTTGGGATTAGCTAATGGCAACCCCGACACCGCTAGATAAGCATCACCCACCGTTTTTATTTTCTCAATATTATACTTGGCTATTATCTGGTCAAATGCAACAAAACACGTATCCAGCTCTGCTACTAATTGTTGCGCACCCAATCTTTCTCCAGCTGCTGTAAAATTTACAAAATCAGTGAAAAGCACACTTACATTTTCAAATTCCTTTGCCTGCACACTACCTTTTGTTTTTAATTCGTCAGCCACTTCAGCCGGTAATATGTTCAGCAACAGAACATCCGATTTTTCTTTCTCTGCCTGTATAATGCTGTTCACTCTTTTTTCACGGTTATAATTACGGAATACAAAAAAAGAAATTAGTACTACAATACATATACCCAACATCCCGCTGTAAGTGAATAAACGTTGTTTTTCTAATTTTATTTGCATAGATAGTTGCTGCTTATTAATTTCTCCCTGCATCTGCATGCGGGTTATCTCTTTAGCTTTGTCAATGCTGAATACACTGTCGCGGGTAGTAATATAATTCCTATAGGCACTATATGCTTTTACCGAATCTTTCATTTGGCCGTACACATCGCTCAGCTCCAGCCATGCGTCACTTTGTTTATCAAGCGCTTCCGTCTGTTTAGAAACATCCAGCGCTTTTTGCAAATAGCTGATCGCATCATAATATTTTTTATTGCCTGCGTAAATTTTACCAAGAGTTATATAGTTGTCAGGCAGGCCTGTGGCATCATCATACGATTTATTTGTTGCTACTATTTTTTCAAAAACTTTTCTTGACCGTTCTGTATAATCCATTGCTTTAGCATCTTCTCCCTTGGCAAAATATATTGCTCCCAGCGCATTCAGTATTTCCGCCTCATCAGATTGCCCGCTCGCTGCAACTTCTAATGCCTTATTATAATTCTTAATAGCATTATCATAGTCCTTCTTTAACTGGTACAAATGGCCAATACTTTTTAATGCCCATGTTTTTAATAATGCATTATTATCTTTTCCCTTTATTCTGAATGTAATTTTCAAAACACTGTCATAATTAGAAAGCGCCTGGTCATATTGTGAAGTAGCCAAATATATATCGCCGGTTGTGATCAGTAATCCGCAAAACATTCTTTTATCAACATCAGAATTGTTTTTAGATTTTCGTTGATAATTATCAAGCGTACTTAACGCTTGCTGATAATATTTTAATGCATTGGTATAATCACCTAAATTGCTGTATATAGTACCCATAGTTGCAAAGGTCCCAACCATATCTTCAGGTTCTGTTTCTACATCAATGCTTTTCTGGTAAAATTGAATTGATATTGTATACTGCTCTGTCTCCTTATAAATATTTCCCAGATCTCTTAATATCCAGGCTTCTGTTTTTCGGTCATTTATTTTTTTTGCTAAAAATTCACTTTTTTGAAAATACTCGACTGCTAATGAATAATTTTTCAAACAGTTTTCATATATGCTACCTAAACAATTATCTACATTAACCAATCCCCTTTCCCAATTATTCTTTTCTGCTAATTGTAATGCTTGTTTCCCATAATTTAATGATGCAATTGTATCGTTACAATTAATGTTTTCAACAAGGCTTATCAGCAGAGTTATTCTTGCGGTATCATTATTTGCTTTCCTAAGTTCAGTTTTGAAAGAATCAACAATACTATTTTGCCCTTTTGCAGAGAAAGGCAAAATATTAATCAACAAAAACAATAATAATATATATATATTACTGATATTCTTCATGATATAAATGCAAATAACAAAAAAACATGTCTTATTATTAGATTTTCTTAATTGTTATCTCAATCTTTGATATTGATTGAATAAAAAAATTATAAATTTTATTTTCTATTTATTTCTAAAAATACAAAGAATGAAACAATATCTTTTAATTACAGGGCTGGCACTCATGCTATTACTATCCGCATGTACTAAACCCCCTACTGCAACACATGATGTGTATTTTGGCAGCGGCGCTGGGTGCCACCAGAGAGGTATTTGTTACCACCCCCCTCTTGACAGAACCATTCCGGCAACTTTTACTCTGCTCAACCCCAAACTACTTCAAATATCATTCAGAATGGCGGACCTGAGTAAGTACCAGCATGAAAATGACAGCAATTTCATTGGTAAAACATCTTACATATTCGATAATCCCTGGATAGCACCCAAAATTTTAGACAGCGAACTGCATCTTACTAAACCGCTGATTATACATCCCGGCAAATACACCACAAGCATCAGGCGCAAAATATGTTATATGATGATACCGCTCGGCACTTCTTTTTCTACTACTGTAAAATTTGGTCGTGGCCAAAGTTGTAATGGCCGGGATATTTGCGGAGCAGGTGGCACTGCCATTGCTCCAATAGGTATTAACGCAAATTTCACTTACGATCAGGCCTTCAACATGCTCACGCTTGATTTTAATATAAACGACCTTATGGCAAGCAATGATCCGGTACAAGCTGCACATGCAGCAGACTTTAAAACAGATCCCGGCACAACAGAACCACAAACTGTTTTTTATCCTTTCGATGCAGACTGGGCAGCACCCCAGGATATGAATGCTGCCTTATGTCCAGATGGCAGTCAAATACTAATACATGCAAATGTCCCCAACCAGGTAAGCACAAATGACGGTGTTATTTATGCTATAACTTTCAACCTGAACGCGCCCCCGAGATGATAAACAGGAAAATATTCATGGATGCAATTGCATCCCTTTTTTATTTATTATGCTGAGAGTCTAAAACTTAGATACTAATCCACGTAATACATCTTCAACTTACCCTTGTTCTTTGCATCTATTTCTCCGCGGTAAGTGAAGGTGAAATTATTTTTTACCAGCTCGTACGTAGCTACTGAAATATTTACTTTGCCCGACTCGCTGCTTTGCTCCATACGGGCAGCTATATTCACTGTATCTCCCCATATATCATAGGCAAATTTTCTTACGCCCACTATCCCCGCAACAACGGGTCCGCTATGTACGCCAATACGCAATTCAAAAGTTTTTTCACCCAGTTCCGCTTTTCTCTTCAGCATATAATCTCTTATTTCTATTGCAGCCTTCACAATGTCATTTGCATGATCGGTATTGGCTAAAGGTAAGCCTGACACAGCCAGGTAAGCATCCCCTACTGTTTTTATTTTTTCAATATTGTATTCCGCCAATATCTGGTCAAAGGCCACAAAACAGGTATCAAGCTCTGCAACTAATTTTTGTGCACCTAATCTTTCTCCGGCTGCTGTAAAATTCACAAAATCTGTGAACATCACAGTTACATGCTCAAACTCTTTTGCCTGCACATTGCCTTTCTGTTTTAGTTCTTCTGCTACTTCATGCGGTAAAATGTTTAAAAGCAGATCATCCGACTTCTGTTTTTCATCCTGTATCAGCGTATTAGCTTTTTTCTCACGGCTATAGCTTCTCCATATCACGAACGACACCAATACAAGCAGTATCAATCCTCCAAACCCGGTATAGGTAAGTAATTGCTGGCGTTGAAATTTTAAGTCAAACTTTCTTTGGGCTTCCACATTGGCCTGTATCTGTTTCAGACTGTCTTTATCTATTTTATATTGCATTTCAAGGCGCAACATTTCTTTGGCCTTATTCTGGTTGTAAATGCTGTCGCACGTTGCAATATAATTTTGATAGGCATCCAATGCCAGGGCTGGTTGCGCTGTTAGTTTATAAACAGTGGTAAGTTGCTTCCATACCTCGCCCACATTTTCAAGCATACCTGTTTTTTCAGCAATTGCCAAAGCATTTTTATAATAAGTGATTGCTTGTGAATATTTTTTTTCAATTGTATATATACTACCCATTGTGATGTATATATCACAAAGCGATCTCTCATTGTTGGTATGATTAGCTGTAATTAAAGACCTTCGTGCATAATCATTCGCTTTAATTATATCATTATTAGCTAAGTAAATGCGGGCAAGCCTATTCAGTACACCCGCCTCATCCACGTGGTCTGCGCTTATCATACACTGTTTTAGGCAGGTATCATAATTCCTGATAGCCTCTGAATAGTTTGTCTTTTTTTCATAAATATTACCAAGACCAAGAAATATGATTCTGGATAATACCTCATTCTTAATAACGCGGTTTAATCCTTTAGCGCTGTCATAATATTCAAGCGCTCTGTCGTATTGAGACATAGCTACATACAGGTCGCCGATAGTAGTTAATAATACTTCAAATGAAATAGAATCACTTTGTTGTATCATTTTGTTTTCTTCCAGCAATTTCAAGGCACGCTGATAATAATCAAGAGCCTTTACATAATTACCAATATTCGCATATACAGTGCCTATGTTTCCCAGCAAACCTTGCATATCATCACCCGTTTGCTTGTATACTACCATAGCGCTCATATAATAATTCAACGCCTCCTCATAATCGCCCCTCTTATCATAATATGTAGCAAGTAAACTCAATGCACGAATTTGTGAATTCGTGTCTTTTATTGTTTCTGCTACCAACAACATATTCCGGAAATGATCAAGCCCCCTTACATCATATGAACAACATAATTCATAAATACGGCCGATACAATTTTCTGCAGCTATAATGCCCTTTTCCCAATTTATTTTTTTTGCTATTTCCAAAGCAGCGTTTGCATATTGTAACTTATGTACAGTATCTCTACAGCCTATGTTGTTAGATGAAGAAATAAAGTATTTCACTGCATTGCTGTCATTAGCCTGTTTTTTATCTAATTCATTAGTCGCACCGGGCTTTGTTTTATCAAAATTCTGACCTGCACTATGTACCGAAAAACATAGAGCAAAACACATTAAACATACACATAATATATGTGGTTTATCGAAGATATTCACATGAGTTTTTTAAAATATAAATATTGCTAAAAAATTATAAAAAAATGAATTTTATTTATAGCTTTATATTTAATTATTTATAACTACAAGATTGTCACTATTAATAAAACAATAGATTCTAAAATATGAACACCTCAAAAAATAAATACAGGAATGCAGTTATTATACTGCTGTGCCTTATACTGGTCGCAGGTGGCTATTGTATGTGGCGGTATTATCATCCGAAAAATATGGTTTTAAAGCCGGCACTTACCTCTATACCTTGTTCGGTTTTATTTGGGGTGGATCCGGGAACAGGATGTATGGGGCGTGGTGTTTGCAGCGCTGCTGATATTGGCGGCAATATGATAAATACTACAATGAATTTTGATGGTACTACCTTTTCTATTCAATTTTCAGATGCAGATCTCAAACGGATTCAACCTAATCATGCCAACGACTTTGATGGGCCTTTTTACCAGTTCGATGTACAATGGAATATACCTTCATTCATAATAAAAAGATTGATCCTTCCTGTTCCTGCTATTAGCCCCGGTATAGATTATCCTATTGATAATTCTATTCCCGGCACGCATATTCTTAATATACCCCTTAATTAACCCAAGTTGGTAGTATATACTTAATTTTGCGTCCGAAAATACAGAGCGTTTGACAACACAGGAATTCATTGCCGCAGCATTGCTCGAAGACGTGGGCAGCGGCGATTACTCTACACTGGCATCCATACCAGCCGATGCGAAAGGTAAGGCGATACTTAAAATAAAGGAAAAAGGCATACTGGCAGGCATGCAGCTGGCGCAGGATATTTTCCATCATCTGGAAGAAGATGCAAAATTCACCCTCTATAAAAAAGATGGCGACGCTGTAAATAATGACGAGACCGCGTTTACCGTTGAAGCCAGCGTGCATACCATATTAAAAGCAGAAAGACTGGTGCTTAACTGCATGCGGCGCATGAGCGGCATTGCAACGCTTACCAATAAGTACGCCGATAAAATAAAAGGCTACAAAACCAAAATACTCGATACCCGCAAAACCACGCCGCTGTTCCGCGAATACGAAAAGCAGGCAGTGCGCATTGGCGGCGGTTACAACCTTCGCATGGGCTTATACGATATGATCATGCTGAAGGACAACCATATCGATTTTTGTGGCGGCATAGAGCAGGCCATACAGAAAACCAACGAGTACCTTGTGGCCAACAACCGCAACCTGAAAATAGAGATCGAGACCCGTAACCTTGATGATGTGCGTCGTGTGCTTGCTGTGGGCAATGTATACCGCATTATGCTCGATAACTACTCGCCGGAACTATTGAAAGAAGCAATTGAGCTGATTGGCGGTAAGTACGAGACCGAGGCGTCGGGCGGTATCAATCTCGATAACATTATTTCATATGCCCGTACTGGTGTCGATTACGTCTCATGCGGCGCTATCATACATCATGCTGTGAGTATGGACCTTAGTTTAAAAGCACACAAAATATAAAGCAGATATTATCGCCGTTGTTATTATCTCGCTGTCACTAACCCTGATACGGATGTCTTCCTTATGACCACATGCCTTTAGCATGTCATCAACAATACAGAAAATTGATATAATTTTAGCCTGACTAAGCATTGTATGGCAGTTTTTTGTGTGGTAACTCAAAACTATCAATATTTACAATGCTTTTTTTATTCTTTAACTGACAACTTGGGTTAATTAGTAATTGAATAAACAGTTAAGCTAATAATAAATATGTTTCCCATGGGTTACCTTTCCCTGTTTAAGGGATTAATAATATAAGCTATTAGACCCGACCTTAACTAATGAAAACTATATTTACTTCAGTACTTCCTCCTTCATTTTTTTTCAGAAAAGAGGAAACAAAGCGGAACATCTTCTTCTCAAACACACCACCAACAACCATATTAATATTTTTTATATCGGAAACAAGGTGAACTAAAGTGAAAGTAAGGTGAAAGCAAAGTGAAAGTAAAGTGAAACAAGGTGAAAGTAAAGTGAAACAAGGTGAAAGTAAAGTGAAAGCAAAATGAAGCAAAGTGAAGGCGGAGCGGACACCCGAACTATCCGAACTTTTAGGATCGGGACGGAAGTTTGCAAAAGCAATTAAACTATAGCACATTAACCTATAACATAATCAACTTATTCAACTAATCAACAAATCACCTATCTTTACACTACTCCGGCAATATTAACCGCCCTCCTTTCAGGTTAAGACTTGCTTTAAAATTAAATACCTTTCTGTTATACTTACTATTTATATCATTTTTACTTTTTTGAATTTTTAATTACATATGGAATATAATACATCACGCACAAAAATGCTGATGCCTGAATACGGCCGCAATGTGCAAAAAATGGTGGAGTACCTACTCACAATTGAGGATAGAGCAAAGCGGCTGCGTAATGCAGAAGCTGTGATAGAGCTCATGGCCACCTTAACACCCCATCTTAAAACCATGGAGGATTATAAACATAAATTGTGGGACCATCTGTACCAGATGACTGATTTTACACTGGATGTGGACGCGCCATACCCAAAGCCTACACCCGAAGCAATATTTAAAAAACCTGACCCCATTGGCTATCCGCAAGGTAACATACGTAATAGGCATCTTGGTAAAAACCTGGAAGAGCTTTTGAAAAGAGCGCTGGCAGAACAAGATGATGAAAAACGTCAGTCCTATACGCAGCTCATCGGGTATTATATGAAGCTTGCTTATACCAACTGGCACCGTGAACCTGTACATGATGACATGATCAGGAATGAATTGTCGGTTTTATCAGAAGGTAAATTAATGTACGAACCAGGCGGTTATCGCGTATATTTCGATACGCGTAGTAATTTTAAACGCAATAATAATAACCAACGCAATTATAAAGGTGGTGGTGGCAATCGTGATCAGCGTGGCGGCGGTGGCGGATATAACAATGGTTATAATAAGAATCGTAAATTCAAGAAGAAATAATTCTCTTTCTGCATGAACGCTTTCGAAATACGCGGCGGCAAAACACTACATGGCGAGATTACTCCCCAGGGTGCAAAGAACGAAGCTTTGCAAATTTTATGCGCGGCATTATTAACAGACCAGGTAGTTACACTCAGCAACGTTCCTGATATTGCCGATGTAAACACGCTTGTAGAAGTACTGGATGATATGGGCGTGCGCGTAGACCGACCCGATGCCAACACAATAGAGTTGCAGGCAAACAATGTAAATCCTGAATATTTTTTAGACCCTGAGTTCAGAAAAAAATCCGGACGTTTGCGCGGCGCGGTTATGTTGGCTGGGCCCATGCTCGCAAGATTCAGAAAAGCATATATACCGCAACCAGGCGGTGATAAAATAGGGCGCAGAAGGCTTGATACACACATCCGTGGTTTCGAAAAACTGGGAGTTGCTTTTAATTACGATGCGGATGAATATCTTTTTACACTCGATGGAAGTAAGTTGCATGGCGGAAGTATTTTGATGGAAGAACCATCTGTTACTGGTACTGCAAACCTTGTAATGGCTGCAGTATTAGCACCGGGTAGTACTGTTATTTACAATGCAGCATGCGAGCCCTATGTGCAGCAACTATGTCATATGCTTAACCAAATGGGCGCGAAAATACACGGTATCGGTTCCAATTTTATCAGTATCGAAGGCGTAGAAACACTAAATGGGTGTGTGCATAAAATGCGTGCTGATATGATAGAAGTAGGTTCTTTTATCGGGCTTGCCGCTATGACAAAAAGTGCTATTACTATAAAGAATGCAGGAGTGGTGCACCTCGGCATTATTCCCGATACATTTGCAAAGCTTGGCATAGCTTTAGAGATACATGGAGATGACATTCACGTACCGGCACAAGACCATTATCGCATTCAAAAATTTATAGACGGCTCTATACTCAATATTTACGATCACCCATGGCCTGGCTTTACACCCGATCTGCTCAGCATTATTTTAGTAGTAGCCACACAAGCTAAGGGCACCGTGCTTGTACATCAGAAAATGTTTGAAACACGTTTGTTCTTCGTTGATAAATTAATAGATATGGGCGCGCAAATAGTATTATGCGATCCGCATCGCGCAGTGGTTATCGGCCTGGATAGGCAGCAACCACTGCGTGGAATAGATATGGTATCTCCTGACATACGCGCGGGTGTAGCACTATTAATAGCAGCACTTTCTGCGCAAGGCAAAAGTGTTATCCAGAATATTCAGCAAATAGATCGCGGATATGAGCGAATAGACCAACGCCTGAATGCATTGGGTGCTGATATAAGAAGAGTATAGCCTAGCGCACTTTCTCAGGAGTGACTATGGTCATGCCCTTCACATTTTTTATTTTGGCAAACCCACCCAGTACATTGCGCAGATTATGATAACCTTCTCTTTTCAATAAAGATGCTGCTATAACAGAACGATACCCGCCAGCACAATGGATATACAAATTATGGTCTTCGTGTATCATGGCTACGTTCAGCGGATCTATCAAAGTATCAAGCGGCATATTTTTGGCACCTCTTACATGGCCGCCTTCAAATTCCGTTTGTTTACGCACGTCCAGCACTTCCAGTTTATTATCATGCGGCAGATCCATAGCTAATTCTTCAGGCTCTACATCTATGATCAAGTCTATTTTCTCGCCCGCATTTTGCCATGCTTCAAATCCGCCATTCAAATAACCTGTTACATTATCAATACCCACACGCGCCAATCGAACGATGGTTTCTTTTTCTTTTCCTTTCTCAGTTACTAATACCAGTTCCTGGTTAAGCGGTATCAAACTACCTGCCCATTCTGCAAAGCGGCCTTCCAGCCCAATACTAATGGAATCAGGTACAAACCCTTGTGTAAATACTGTAGCAGCGCGTGTATCCAGTATCCATGCTCCATGAGCCGCTTTTTCTTTAAAATCCGCGATCGAAAGAGGTTGCAATGCCTTCTTCATTACATCATCCAGCATGTCATGGCCCTCTTTATTGATACGCGCATTCTCAGGAAAATATGCGGGTGGTTTATTCAACCCTGCTGTAACAATTTTAATAAATTCTTCTTTGCTCATATCCTGCAGCGCATAGTTGGTTTCCTTCTGCTGGCCTATAGTACTAAAGGTTTCTGGTCCCAGGTTTTTTCCGCAAGACGAACCCGGCCCGTGCGCAGGATATACAATAACATTATCCGGTAATGTTTTTATTTTATTGGTAAGACTATCATACATATAGCCTGCAAGATCTTCTTTACTTAGGTTGCCGCTAAACAGATCAGGACGGCCTACATCACCCACAAACAAAGTATCACCGGTAAAAACACAATATGGAATGCCTTGCTCATCATGCAATAAATAGCATGTGCTTTCCAATGTATGTCCAGGTGTGTGTAATACTGTAAGTTTCAATTTTCCGATAGAAAATTCTTCACCATCCTGAGCCATATGAATTTTAAAACCGGCATTTGTCTGAGGGCCATATATAATAGGTGCTCCTGTTTTTTTGCTCAGTTCTAAATGGCCACTTATAAAGTCAGCATGAAAGTGTGTTTCAAAAATATATTTGATCTTCACCCCCATTTCAGCGGCTTTGGTTATATATATATCCACATCACGCAACGGATCTATTACCGCTGCTTCTCCTTCGCTCGAAATAAAATAAGCCGCTTCACTCAGGCAGCCTGTATATAATTGTTCTACTTGCATAGTATTTAATTCAAAAATAAGTTACAAAGTTACATCACTATATAATAAAATACGAAAAAAAGACATCAATCATATTTATATGCATATTACCACCTATTAGTATATCTTTATTTTTCCCGCTATAAAAAATGTCCCTGTTATCAGGGACATTAAATAATGTAGCTATCTTAATATTTAGTGTGTAACAACTATCTTTTGAACAGCAATGGATGCACCACATGTAAGGTGTATATAATAAACCCCATCTGTTTGTGCGCTTATATCTACCAAAGACATACCTGCCGTAATTGTTGATTTGTATATAACAGCTCCAAACATATTATACACTTCAAGGTTAGTATTTTTTGTACCTGCCGGTAAGACAACTGCAAATTTCCCTTCAGAAGGATTTGGATATATCCTGGCAATCAATTGTTGTTCCACTCCAGGAACAGCATTTGCCATATCTACTTGTCTTATTACATGATTGCCCTGATCTGCAATATATATACCATAATTATCAGCATAAACTCCGGATGGTGCATTTAGCAAAGCTGCTGTTGCAAGTCCACCATCTCCGGTACTACCTGCTGTACCAGCACCTGCTATGGTAGTAATAATACCCCCGCTGGTTACCCTTCTAATACGGTTATTATCTCTATCGGCAATATAAATATTCCCTGCAAACATACATACACCTGTTGGGTTATTTAGTTCTGCAGATGTAGCAGATCCATTATCTCCAGCATACCCCATCGTGCCATTACCAGCTACTGTTGTAATTGTACCGGTACTCATATCTATTTTTCTAACACGCTGATTTCCCTGGTCAGCTATATACATCATATTTGTTGAATCTATAAATATACCAGTTGGGGAGTTTAATTCTGCGCTGCTTGCTCCGCTACCATCACCTGAAAAACCTGGTGTACCTGTGCCTGCATAAGTGCTTATATTACCCGAAACATCTATCTTTCTTATACGGTTATTACCTGCATCTGCAACATAAATATTTCCACTGGCATCCTTCCAAACACTATATGGGTTCTTGAATTGTGCACTTGTAGCTGCACTGCCATCACCTGAAAAACCCATGCTACCCACAGTACCGGCAATTGTAGTTGTGAAAAAATATCCTGCACTCGCAACACTCGTCGCAATTTTTCGTACCACTTGGTTCTGTACATCACAAACTAAAATAGTATCCCCGGTAAAATTCACCCACAACCCACCTGTTTCATTAAATAACGATGTATCTCCACGTCCGCTTTTATAACCAGCAGCACCGTTACCTGCTATAGAGTATATTTTATGATCAATACTCAATTCTAATTTTACTTTATTATTATTTTGATCCGCTACAACTATATTACCTGTGTTGGCATTTACAACAACAGCAAACGGTTTTTTAAAATGAGCAGACAATGCAGGAAGTGAAACACTCCCATCATCTGTTCCAATCCCTAGTGTGCCCGCTATTGTGTGAATATTTTGTGCGTGTAAAACAGATACAGACATTGTAGCTGCAAGGATCGAGGTAAATAAGTAGATTTTTTTCATGCATATATTTTTAAGGTGAATAAAAATAGGGGATTACACCTTAAATGCCAAATCCAGCTACCATTTTAATGTAATACCCGTCAATATATTGAACGGTGCTTGAGGATAGTAATAATTAGTTGTATTTAATATGCTGTTTTCCATATAACTGTAAGTATTCCCATTACTGCTATATAAGCTACTGTATATATTATTCAATGACAATGTTGCTCCAAAGTCTTTAAGACGCTTTAAGTGTACATTATACTTCAGTAGCACATTCATATAATTATATGCTGATAGTGCTCTGTCATCATTGGAAGTATTATCTAAATACTGCTTCCCGACAAATTTACCGGCAACGCTTATCTCAAAGTTGTGTCCTCTATTCAAATGAAAGGGCTTAATGCTTATAATAACAGCTCCGACAAAACCAGGTGAAAATGCAATATCGGCATTAGAATGTTTCACTATATCCTGCGAGTTGTTGTCATAATTATCTATATACTCGGTAAACTCAGCTATTTCGTTTTGAGAAAATGTGGCGTTTGCATTTACTGTAAACCAATCTATTGGCTTTATTGCCCCTGACAATTCCAGCCCGGCTCTATAGCTGTTGGGTACATTTGTTTGTGTGTATGCACCCACATCATTTATTTGCCCTGTAAGAACCAACTGGTCTTTATAAGTCATATAGTACAAATTAGCCCCTACTGACCAGGTAGTAGTATTTATTTCATACCCTGCTTCTATATCTGTCAATTGTTCAGGTTTAGGTAAATGCACAGAATCCGTTTCAAAATCAGCGCGGTCTGCTTCACGGTGTGCAACCGCAACAGATGCATATATTTTCTGTTTTTGTTGCTGTGTGTTTTGTAAAAAATAACTAATACCTGCTTTGGGATTAAAGAAATTATAGTTTACATCCTTGCGAATAGATGGGTTATCATCATAACCGTTGATAAAATACGCTATGGTGCGATATTGCAATTCACCAAAGAAAATTGCATGTTTGCCAAGAGGTGTTTCATTTTTTAAGTAAATATTGAGATCATTTTTTTGCGCATCATTCCTGTACCATTCATAATTATCAGGTGCTCCTCCATCCGATGTCCATTTAATAATACCATAGTGCAGATTTTCAAACTGTGTTAGGCCGCCACCCAGCATAAACTTTGTATGATCGTTCTGCCAATGCAGTGAGAACAGTGCGCCATAATAATAATTATCGAGCCACTTTTGACGAATAAGCGCAGTAGAGTCGTTACTAAGATTGGTAATGCCATAATTGGCTAAATGATCTTGTACAACATATTCTTCATAATACCCCACTCCTCTTGTCATGAAAAGAGCTGCATGCCCTGTAAGTTTAGAACTAAATGTATGATCGGCAAATAGCTGATAGTAGTCTTGCTGATAATTATCAGTCTGGTTATTATAGTAGGTTCCGTCAGCTCTTTGCCCAAGGCCATTATAGGTTCTGTTTGTTGTAAGGGAATCCTGCGGTACCCCATTCCAGGCCTGTCCTGTTTTTTCAGTACCTGTCATCACCATAAAATGAAAAGATGTCTTTTCATTTGCTTTCCAACCTGCAGTAAACTGCAAAGATTTCAAATCAGAACTGCCTCGTTGTATATAACCATCAGAGTTTATTTTAGACAAGCGCACATCAAATTGCCAACCGTTACTCAATAATCCTGTTCCGGCTTTTAGTGTATTTTTCCATGTATTAAACGAACCCACACTACTATTAAATATAGCTCCGGTAGTATCCATTTGCTGTAGGTTATCAATGCCTATGGTAGCACCAAAAGCGCCTGCACCGTTGGTAGATGTACCCACACCTCTTTGTATTTGTATAGAAGATGTAGAAGATGCTATGTCTGGAAAATCAACGAAATATGCAGCTTGCTCTTCAGGGTCATTCACAGGTATACCATTCATAGTAATATTGATGCGAGTAGGATCAGTACCACGAATGCGAATGCCTGTATATCCAACCCCTGCACCTGCATCAGAAGTTGTAACTGAAGAAGGAGTATACTGTAACAATATAGGTAGGTCTTGCCCCAGGTTTTGCTGCCCTATATTTGTAGCGAAAACATCTGCTTTTGCAAAGGGTGCATCTGAGCTTACACGCACGGCTCTTACCTCTACAGGCTGCATTTGTTCTTTTAGAGAATCTATTTGCCCTTGTGTATTAAAAGGGATGACAAAAAAAATAAGTGCACTGTACATACCGATTTGTAATGATTTTCGCATAGCAGAAATTTTTATATCCACGAATGCCAAACTTTTTGTACCGGAACACTGCGCTGTAAACTAGCCCTGAGCAATTATGCTATTTGCTATTTATTTTCCCTAACCGGCATTACCCGGTCCAGGTTCAGCGGGTATGATCTCAGCCCTTATTGCATCAGGCACCCCGAAAGACAATGCAATATTAGCTAAAAAACGAGTATGACGTACATAGATTTTCTTTTTGTCTTTCAGTATTTTTCCAAACTACGGACGAAACTCCACTTTCGGTAGACCAAACCCTACTTTCGGCGGATTCCAATATTTTTTCTATATAACTGTAGTAATATTGACTAACCTCTTTACTACGAACCTATCTATTTTACAGCAGACCTTTTATAATTCTTATCAGTATGATGATCCCCGGCCCTAAAACCGGGGTTTTTTATTTCCGTTCCTCCGACCAAAGCACCCTTTTGATACATTATTACATCGCCTCGTCAAATAGGCATTTCTCCAAATAAATAGGTATTGTAATATTGTATTGAACAATTTAGTACCTATAGATTAGACTTCATAAATACCTGTAAAACCCTTAGAAACACCTATAAAACCCGCCCCTAATAAGCGTTATACATAAGTGCACGGTCCCGCTGCAGCGCCCATGTTCTGTTTACCGGAACCCTGGGTTGACTGACAGCGGAACCGCTTTTTCATTCCTCCGATGAAAACGACCTTTTGATACATAAAACCGTCCATTCGGCAAATAGCCATGCTGCTATAAATAATGTAATAGTACCTTACATACAACTTCATTTGCATTTATGAAATTAACCCACCGTTTGTTAACCCAGCTCCTATAAGCCCTAACATCTATAGGAACCTGATTTAACTATCCTGCCCGTTTTCGAGCAGGATTTTTTCATTTATTACAATAAAATGAAACTTATTCGAAATAGCGGATCACGCATTCCTTGAGCAATTGCTCTTGATTGGTAAGCCCGGCCACTGGCACAGGCATTAGCTCTTCAAAATGAGGCCAACCATCACCGTCACGTCCTATATATGCAAAATATCCTAATTGGCTTAGCAACGTGCACACAGCTACATGCATTAGGTCTTGTTTTTGTTCTTTGCTGAACTTTTTACCTGGTACATTACCCACTTCATTAATACCTATAAGAAACAGAATACCTTCCATATCCGGTGTTTTGCCAAACCGCTCCTTCATAGTCGCCTCTACAACCTTCCATTTTGCCTCAAAGTTTTCCATTACTGCAAATATAAATCAACTTCCACTGTCAGCCTTGTTCCATACCATAGAACAAAAATTTAACATGCTACGGTAAGATTACCATAGTTCTTTTAAAAAAAGTTAAAACTGCTACAACCCTCTTTATATTTTATCTTTGATCTTTATTTTCGCCATAGCTTTTAAATAAAATTTTACAGCCAACACCAATTGCTATTATGGATATAACTACATCATCACCAGACATACGTGAACTCAATGAACGCATTCATCGTCAAAGCGCTTTTATAGACCTATTGAACATGGAGCTGAATAAGGCAATAGTAGGTCAAAAACATATGACCGAACGCCTGCTTATAGGTTTATTGGCAAATGGCCACGTACTGCTTGAGGGTGTGCCAGGCCTGGCAAAAACTCTAGCTATAAAATCGCTGGCTGCAGCTATTCATGCAAAATTTGCACGTATACAGTTTACACCGGATTTGTTGCCTGCCGACGTATTAGGCACCATGGTGTACAATCCGCAGGCACATGAATTTGCAGTACGTAAAGGACCGATATTTTCGAACTTTATCCTGGCAGATGAGATCAATCGTGCCCCTGCAAAAGTGCAAAGTGCCTTGCTGGAAGCCATGCAGGAAAGACAGGTGACTATTGGTGATCATACATATAAATTAGACGAACCATTCTTGGTATTGGCAACACAAAACCCAATAGAACAGGAAGGAACTTATGAGCTTCCTGAAGCACAGGTAGACCGTTTTATGTTGAAGGTGGTAATCACATACCCCAAGAAAGAAGAAGAAAGAAACATTATACGTTACAACTTAAATCCGCAAGGTGCTGCTAAAATAACCCCGGTTGTAAATCCTGAAGATATTCTTGGAGCACGTCAATTAGTGCGTGAGGTATATATGGACGAGAAGATAGAGCAATACATATTGGATATTGTATTTGCTACACGCTTTCCCGGAGAATATAAATTGAAGAAGCTGGAACCTCTTATCAGCTATGGCGCTTCTCCGCGTGCCAGCATTAACTTATCGCTGGCAGCCAAAGCCTATGCCTTCATTAAGCGCCGCGGCTATGTAATACCTGAAGATATACGAGCCATCTGCCACGATGTGATGCGTCACCGTATTGGTATTACCTATGAGGCTGAAGCTGAAAACGTAACAAGCGAACAAATACTGAACGAAATACTGAATGTGGTAGAAGTACCATAGCAAATAACAATTAATAATGTACAACGTACAGAGTCCTTCTCTGTACGTTTTTATTTTATGTTGATTTTTGTAAAAGTCATACATTATTCACTCTTCGTTGTGTATCGTACGTAGTACACTATACACTGTACGTTGTTTACTATATTTGCACTATGCTGCCTTTACAATTATTCAGACAGAACAAACAATTGATTCTTGAAGGATTAAAGAAAAAGAACTTTAAAACCCCGGAGTGGGTAGATGCTATTGTAGAGATCGATGAGCACAGACGCCGTGTACAAACCGAGAACGACAGCCTTGCAGCTTCTATCAACAGTGCTTCAAAAAGTATTGGGCACCATATGGCCAAAGGTGAGAAAGCGGAGGCTGACTTGCTAAAAGAAAAAGTATCGTTGCATAAAGAGCAGGCAAAAGAATTGGCCAGTAAATTGGAGGAGTTGGAAACAGAACTGCAGGATATGCTTGTGCGCATTCCCAACCTCCCTCACAGCAGCGTGCCTTATGGAAAAACACCTGAAGAAAACGAAGTAGTGCTACAACACGGAAATATTCCAAAACTAGTTGCACAAAAACTACCCCATTGGGAACTTACTGCAAAATATGGTTTGATAGATTTTGAACTCGGTACAAAAATTACAGGTAGCGGTTTCCCGGTATATATAGGGCAAGGCGCCAAATTGCAACGCGCACTCATCACTTATTTTCTCAATTACAATATTGATGCAGGATATACAGAATACCGCCCTCCTTATATGGTGAATGAAGCTTCTGCCTATGGTACAGGCCAATTGCCTGACAAAGAAGGACAGATGTACCATGTTACAGAAGATGATCTTTACCTGATACCCACATCAGAAGTACCCGTTACGAACATGTATCGCGATGTGATACTTACTGAACAGGAAATGCCAGTAAAAATGACAGCGTATAGCCCTTGTTTCAGAAGGGAAGCAGGCTCTTATGGCAAAGATGTGCGTGGGTTAAACCGCGTGCACCAGTTTGATAAGGTAGAGATCGTACAACTCACACATCCCGAAAAAAGCTATACCACACTCGATGAAATGGTAAAACATGTAGAGGGGCTAGTGCAATCACTAGGGCTACCTTACCGCATTTTAAGATTGTGCGGCGGCGATATGAGTTTTGCCTCTGCACTTACTTATGACTTTGAAGTATATAGTGCAGCTCAGGAACGCTGGCTGGAAATTAGCTCCGTTTCTAATTTTGAAGTGTTTCAAACCAACAGAATGAAGATCCGATTTAAAGATAGTAATGGTAAAATGCAGTTAATGCATTCGCTCAACGGTAGCTCATTGGCGCTACCACGTGTTATGGCATGTTTGTTGGAAAACAACCAAAGCCCTGATGGCATATTATTACCCAAAGTACTACAACCTTATTTTGGAGCAGAAATGATCAAATAATTTCTCTTTTGGCTCCCGAACATTCGGGATAACTTTTTACTTTTGACTTATCTATGATACAGCGCATACAAACACTCTGGCTTTTTTTATCAGCAATCATAAATATAGGCCTGTTTTATTTTTGCCTCTATAAGACGCACATAATAGTGAATGGTATGGATACGCTCACCTGCCTGAGAGTGAATGACCATTACCCCTCTTTACTCATTGCTGTTACTGCCATATTGTTCCCTTTATTTGCAATATTCCTTTTCAGGAACAGGAAACGTCAACGCGGCATTGCTATCGTGGGTATTCTTGCCAATTTAAGTTTTATCACGCTCACACTTTTGCGTGTAAATAAATTAATGTATGAGGTGCCGGCACCTGCAAACAGTTCATATCGCATAGCTTCTGTACTACCCGTAATAGCCGTCATTTTTATCATATTGGCTATACGCGGTATTAATAAAGATGCAAAGCTGGTAAAAGCTGCCGATAGGCTACGTTAATGTATATTCAGGCAAAGGCCTGCATTGACACTTATGTTGCTGAAGGGCTCGGCGTACGTAGGTTGTGTACCTCTTTGATTATTCCTGTTCACACCACTGCCGCTAAATCCATAGTTTACTGTGGGGAATAATTGTGCTGATTGTCCGTCAGCAATATTCTCGGTATTCAATTCCTGCTTTATATACATAGACATAGAGAGGACATTCAATTCTGACCACAAACTTAAACGGTTGTTCAACCTGTATTGTATTCCGGTAGCTGCTGTATAACCAATATTAAGCGATGTTGTTATTTTGGTTCCTATTATTAGTTGATTGATATAGCTTTCGTATCCCGGTGAGCTAAAATTATATGTTTCTTCCCGCTGTACTTTTCCATTAACCGCTATTACAGGTCCGCTTCTCGCGTATACATTGCACCTTCTGCCATTAGTTTGTAGTAATAAACATGGAGCAATGAATATAGGAGATATTGCTTTGTTGGTTACAGTAATATTTGCCGGGTAGCTTCCATTTACCATTACGTCGTAAAAATTTGCAGTATACTTTTTCGGTGCTATCCCGATGTACCCATCTATTTCAATGCCAATGTTCCTGGTTACCATCAATCCAAATGCACCTACAGCTTGCAAACCCGATGAAAAGGATATCTTGTTCATCTTGGTATAAGAGTTTATTATCCTTGTAGTATCGAAACGCATAGTGGCGCTATAGGGGTCGCTATTTTCATTTAAAGTTTGCCCGGCATTCGGAAATGCATAACCCAGTCCTATGCGAATATAAAAGGCCGGGGGTCTGTAGACTGTGCGATAGGATTCATTGGGCGCATTTTTCCCATTATTATAATAGCTATTCTCCGTACGTGTATTGCCATTGTTATAATTATTGTTTGGGTTACTATTATTCAAATTACGATCATCTCTGTCATTAGAAGTATTTTGAGATTGATTATAATTAGCACTTCCTGATGAATTATTATTGTTCGTCGAACTTGCATTACTATTGCTAGTAGAATAATTGGACTGGTTGTAATTAGTACTTCCTGATGAAATGTTATTGCTATTATTACTGTTCACTGTACTTACATTGCTATTGCCGGTAGAATAACTAGGGTACACAACATCATTACGTTGTGCATAAACTTCAGAATACATAAAACTGAAAAAGAAAACGAGTGTAAACGCCTTTTTCATATGCTATGTTTTACATGATGAGAAAATCTTGCTACATAAAGTTACTATCTTAAATCCAAACTAATTCCTGTACTTACATTGCTATTTAA
>JABDFN010000024.1 GCA_013286485.1 Bacteroidota bacterium | reverse complement strand
ACTCAAGGCTGACAGAAGACACATACACTACTACCTCCTTGACATTGGACTAACACAATCTCAAAGTGTATTTGCACTTTTAATTTCGGGTATTTGCATTACTACTATTGCATATTTTGCACAAGACCTAAACCCTAGTACTGCACTCATATATCTCATTATCGTCGCGCTTATATTGTTAGCAATTGTGTATTTTCTACGTAGGAAAAAAATGGCTACGAAGTAGTTATTGCTCTACTATATAAGAACTGCTTTGATATTTATAAATGTAGATATGCTCGTTCTCGTTGTACAAAAAATTCATATCCTTATCATACTTTGTAACAATATCATATTTGGTGAAAAGACAAGCGCTTTTATCATTAAACTGTGTATTAAAGATAGTTCCGTATTCGTTTAGCAAATAGGCATACCAATACATGGTTTCATATGCCCTGTAAACCAGCTCAGCAGGCTTCCCTCCGTACTCTTTGCGGTATTGCTTATCTATACTCTGCGTAATATGCAATGAGGGATCAATATAAAATGAAGAAGTAAAATAAACAGTCATATTCGGAAAAGCGTCCGGTTTCTTCAAGCCCTGTAAGGTTTTCCAGGAAGGCATGCCATACACTTCAAAATCATAATTAGGGAACCATATTGAGATTTGCTTCAGTAAGGTATCAGCAAACGCATTATCAAAAACCGGTACAATTAATATATTGGTGTGAGCACTATCAAACAGCAAAGCTAATTTCTCCCTAACAGGCATTGTATTACACATCAATTTTTTAAAGGCGGCCGGTTCATCATTATCGGTTATATAGTTATATGCGCTCTGTTCTGCCGAAGAAGAGTTGCGATAACACAATACCATTTTATTTTTAGGATGCTTCTTCTGAATATACCCCATCAGGTATTTGCAATGCACCTGTAACGTAGGCTGCGGCAATATAAAGTAAGGATTATCCTTTACTCCAGCATCTGATGGTGAATAAGCCGAAATAAAATTTATTTGTCGCTTTTTAGCATACTGGGCAATACCCGGAATATCGTGTGACTGAACTGCTCCAATAATAAGGTCTGACGAATCGAGTACATGCTTTTTAATCAAATCTTCGGCATTAGTACCGTTTGCAACGATATCATGAACATATACCTGTATATGATACCTAAACATGTTCAATGTGTCTGTGGCCAATTTCACTCCTTCATAAAAATCAATTCCTGCAATTGACTTTTCAGGAAATCTTTTATCTGATTTTTCCAGTTCGTCAATATTCAATGGAACCAGAACATCAATTCTGTAAGTTGACTTCTTAATGCTTGGCGGATAATGCAGATCTATCTTTCTTTTTAAAGGGCCCGGTTTGGGCATTATATTGTTTTCCTGTTCGTTTGTTTTGCTGGATGTCGCCTGTTCTTTCTTTGCTTTTTTCTTAAACATACTTTTCCAAAATTGCGCTGAAGCGCTATTTGGCATGCCTAATAGTAAACTGCATCCAATACAAAAGGCAAACAATCGTTTCATTTTCCCTACTCCCATTCTATGGTGGCAGGTGGCTTAGAACTAATATCGTACACCACCCTGTTTATACCCTTTACATTATTAATAATATCGCTTGAAACTTTTGCCAGGAATTCATGTGGTAAATGAGCCCAATCAGCAGTCATACCATCAACAGACGTGACAGCACGAAGTGCAACCGTGAATTCGTAGGTACGCTCATCGCCCATTACCCCCACACTCTGCACTGGTAACAATATAGCTCCTGCCTGCCATACTTTACTATACAATTCACTATCGCGTAAGTGACGGATATAAATGTTATCCGCCTCCTGTAACAGCTTTACTTTTTCTTCGCTAACAGCACCCAATATACGAATACCTAAACCCGGACCCGGAAAGGGATGACGACTGATAAATATATCATCTATCCCCAGTTCACGGCCTATCTTTCTTACCTCGTCTTTAAATAAATACCTTAATGGCTCTACCAAAGACATGTGCATAATATCGGGCAAGCCACCTACATTATGATGCGATTTGATAGTTTGAGAAGGGCCATGTACAGATAATGATTCTATCACATCGGGATAAATAGTACCCTGCCCTAAAAAGCTTACCTCTTTAATTTTTATAGCTTCATCGTGAAAAACATCTATGAACAATTTCCCGATTATCTTTCTCTTTTTTTCAGGATCGGTAACGCCATCTAATTCTTTATAAAAACGCTGACGGGCATCAATTCCTTTTACATTTAGTTTTAAATGTTTATACCCCTCTAATACCTGTTCAAACTCATTTTTTCTCAACAAGCCATTATCTACAAATATGCAATACAGGTTATCGCTGATAGCGCGCTGTATTAAAGTAGCAGCAACCGTGGAATCTACACCACCACTTAATGCCATTACTACTTTTTTATCGCCTACTTCTTTTTTAATACGGGCTACTGTATCGTGGATAAAAGATGCGGGTGTCCAATCTTGCTTACAGCCACAGATGTCTACAACAAAGTTTTTAAGTACTTGTCTACCCTCTATACTGTGTGTAACTTCAGGATGAAACTGTATTGCATATACCGTATTTTTTGCGAAAACACCCGCCGGTGCTTTAAATGCGCCCACTGGGATATTTGCTGTGCGGGCAATAATTGAAAAATTATCAGGTATCTTTTTTATAGTATCTGCATGACTCATCCATACCTGCGTACCATCACTTATTGCAGCCAAAAAAGGATCGTGTGAAATAGTTTGTAAATGTGCACGTCCATATTCTCTATGAGCAGAACGTGCTACTTCCCCACCGGCCTGAAATGCTAACAGTTGCGCACCATAACAAATACCCAAGACAGGTAAATGATCTGCTATTGCTTTAATATCCGGCTTTGGCGCATCCTTATCATTTACAGAAAAGGGGCTACCGGAAAGGATTACGCCTTTTAATGAAGGCTCATATTGTATCGGCTTGGTACAAGGTTGTATTTCGCAATAAATATTCAATTCGCGAATATTACGCGCGATCAGTTGTGTGTATTGTGAGCCAAAATCAAGTATTAATATTTTATCGTTCATTATGCTTGTGCTATGGGCCCTCCGAAATTAAAGGGTAAGGTCACTGTTTCCTGTTCTTTTATAGCGCCATATTGCGCTTCAAAACGTTTTACGTTATCTACCATTGCCCTCATCAAACGCTTAGCGTGTTGCGGGGTCATTACTATGCGAGATTTCACCTTTGCTTTAGGCACATTAGGCATCACATTTACAAAATCAATTACAAATTCGGCAAATGAATGAGTAATGATTGCAAGATTGGCATATTTGCCATCAGCCATATCTTCAGTTAATTCTATATTTAATTGCTGTTCCGGTTGTGGTTGGTTGTCAGACATGAGAATTGATTTAAAATCAGGTCGCAAAAATAACAAAAGAAACCCAGTCCTTTATAACAGCTTTCAATAATATGGCAGGCAGTGCCACCAAAATCAACTAAATATCATAGTTTTGAAGCCATGCGGAATTTGTTAGTAACCATATTAATAGTTGTGCTTATTTCTTCCTGCGGACCGGATACCTATACTCCCAAACCGAGGGGATATTACGAATTAGAGCTTCCGAAGGAACATAGTTATAAGCTATTTGACCAACCCGGCTTCCCATATAGTTTTGAATACCCTACCTATAGCACAATTATCCGAGATAGCAGCTTCTTTGGAGAAAGACCCGAGAACCCATACTGGATATATATTGATTTTCCCAGCCTGAATGCACGCATTTACCTGAGTTATAAAGCCATGTCTGCGAAATACAATTTGTCGAAATTGCTGAACGATTCGCATGATCTCTCTTATTTCCATTCAAAAAAGGCAGATTATATAGGTGAAAACGTTTATAAAAATCCAAATGGTGTTTCAGGAATTTTTTACAATGTAGGCGGCAATGCTGCTTCTACTTACCAATTTATGGCGACTGATAGTATTCAACACTTTATAAGAGCGGGCCTTTATTTTAATGTATCTCCCAATGCAGATTCTTTAAAACCAGTAAATGATTTTTTGAGAATAGACATAGAGCATATACTTTATACGCTGAAATGGAAGTAACAAGAGTTGGCTGGTATGTTGCCGATGATTATTTTTGCAACTATTTGGTCTCATAGTTCAATGGATAGAATAGAAGTTTCCTAAACTTTTGATACAGGTTCGATTCCTGTTGAGACTACTTTTTGTTTTATATATATTGTATATTGCATTCTCTTTAGGATATAGCGTTCAGTCTCATTATTATTATTATCTAACTTAAATGACCAAGGGAATGAAACGAGCTATATCATATTTTCTTTTATTTATCTTTTACCCACTCAGTTTATTAGCGCAAACCAAGTCAGACTATTACAATGTCCCAATAGATACTATTTTGACTTCAAAATCTCTAAATAAAAAGGAAGAGATTACTATTATTCTGCCCCGAGCCTACCGGAAAGATAAATCTACTAAGTACCCTATCATCATTGTTTTTGACAGACAAAACCGGAAAGAATTTCGCGAAATATATGAATCCATAAACTACCTGGTTTCATTCGACGGAATGCCTGAGTCAATTATTATAGGGATTAAGTCTGATAACCGTTTATTAGAAACATCATTTTTGCCTTCTGAAAAAAATGCACAAGGAGAACAAATGATAAACTTTCTATACGATGAATTGATACCGTGGGCTGAGACAAACTTTAACATCGGTAAAAACAGGATATTTATTGGCCATTCAAGATTCGGATACTTCACTTCTTATTTACTGCAGGATAAGTTGACGGAGCTGACCGGAGTTATCTCCTGCAGCCCATGGTTCAGCGAACACAATATCAACATAATTGATTCTCTTAAAGAAAAATTGCAGAAAAAGCACTTAAGCCACGAGGTATACTACAGGTTCGTACCGGATTATTCCGTTACGGATACTAAAGATCATTTACTTATGAAACCTTTTCTATCAAATGAACCCGTTAAAAATTTTAATTGGAAGGGGACGGAGTATGAATGTGCAAATCATTACCTAACGCCGGGCCTTGCTGTTATGCCCTCGCTCTTAGACATATTCGGGTATTGGAATACAGAGCAAATGAACATTTTCATTAACGATACTGTTTCATTTACAGCAAACGATTATGATGTTTTTGTTGGCAAAATGAGCGATCATTATGGTGATAAACTAGGTTTTGGAATTAATCAATTAAACGGCATAGGCTTTACGCTCTATAACAATAAAAAATACGAGGCCGCAATAGAGACCTGGAAAATACTGCTAAAGGAATTCCCTATGTTTAGCCAGGCATATATCAATTTTGCAATGGCATATAAAAAAGAAGGCAAAAATGATGAGGCCATAAAAAATTTAAAAGAAGCTGCACTGCAATTAAAGACTAATACATTTTATAGAAGTGAAGAAAAAGATGAGCTGGTACAAGAGATTAAGGATTTACAAAATATAAAAGACTAGATTGTAGGCCATCACTCTTGTCAAATAGTTTTCTATACCCATCAATACAACTACATAAGTTTTATTCTTATACCATCTTCTTCATCTCTTCAAGAAAGCATCTTTATGCTGGCTGATACCCGCTACATGCGAGATACAATTCCGAAATAGGGAGTTCAAAATAAAGATATTCACATTGGAGCTGTCAATTTTAAATAGCAAAGACTGTCTCGATGTGAGACAGTCTTTGCGTCTATAATACATTCCCTTACGAGTGTTTATTCCCTGATCCTTATCAGTAATTCTGCACGCCTGTTTTTACTTCTGCCTTCGGCAGTATTGTTAGTAGCTATAGGTTCTCTCTTACCATTTCCATGGCTCTTTATTTTGTCATTACTGATCCCCTTGTTAACAAGATAAGTTCTTACAGCAGTTGCACGTCTTTCAGACAATTTTTGATTGTATTCATCGGTGCCGATTTTATCTGTATTTCCATCTATATATAAATAGGTCTCTTTATCTTCATTCAATTCAGTAAACACCTTATCTAATACAGCGTAAGAAGATGGCCGAATATCTGAAGTATTGAAATCAAACAATATTTGCGACATGGTATCTTCATTTACTACTATAAGTGTAGGTGTTGTTACGACCGGCGTAGCCGGAGTTGCCAGTACAATAGATGAAGGATTATTAACCTGCGCAGTACACTTGTTGCTTTCAACAGATATACTTGTTATAGTTCCTTCACATAAACCTGGTATCATAATGGAATTGTCATTTGAAACGCTGGTCATATAGCTTTTTTGAGTACCATTTATTGAATATGTTACTGTGGCTTTTTGACCTGCTTTTAAACCGTATAAGCTAATTGTTCCATCACATTTACCTGTGGTTGGGTTCGTTGATCCAACATTGCTTATCACAAGTGCAGGAGCAATCAAATTAACTGATTTGCTGTCAGCCGTTTTTTTACCGACTGTTGCTTTGATATTAGTATAGCTACCTGCGCATAAGTCAGATACAGTTATGGTTCCATCATTATTTACAACACCTGAGTAAGAACCGGGTGTATTAGTTTCACTTACGTTATAGTGAACTGTCGCATTTTGACCTGACGGTAACCCGTTAAGAGTAAATTTACCATCGCATGTACCGCACATTGACGGAGCATATTGATCAGTGCTTGTAATATTGAGAGGGCTTGATTTTTTCCCGCCAAAGAAGAAGCGCAAACCAATATTAGCACCATATGATTCAGTCTTTATTGCTGACGCCGAACCCAGAACGGAACGATATTCTCCGGGTTTACCAGTCATAGTATATGTAGTGGTACCATCATTTTTAAATGGTTGATACAAAAAATAAGCGCCTACATTCAAAGCAACATGATCTGAAAAGAAATAGTTGAATGATGGTTGGAGTAATAACCCTACCGAAACAGTTGCATAAGACACTGTTCCGCTTTTTTGAGTTGGATTTATTCCCAGACCTACATTGTAACCTTCTGAACGTTTAGTATTAAAATAATCCTGTACGTTTCCGCTGGGATTATTTTTTGTGTATTGCTCTTTCGTTATCAAGAAATCAGTAGTTCCCGGTACAACAGAATTGTCATATACAGAAGTTACTACGCCTCCTTGATTGGTTATGAATTTATAAATAGCTTCATAATCAAAAGAAGCATTGGTAGTATAATTGTTTTTCATTTGCAGGTTAAATAAGGCGCCCGCATCTGCTGTAAAACCCCAATGCTTAGAGAAACGATTCTTGTATTTCAATACCAAAGGGATATTGAAATTGTCTGTTTTAATCTGCTCGTTAATACTGTTTGATGAAACTACTTGTCTGAAGGTATACCCATTATTATCAACAGATTGGTATTCTGCATGAAAATTATCGAGTGTTATATTTCCCCATTCGCGCATATAGAGTATACCTGTACCCAGACCCCAATGTTTGTTTTTACCCATAAAATAGCCCAACTGCAGGTCGCCTCCTATGGCACCACCTGGTTTAAACCCCGGGGTTCCTGTGTTAATATTGATACCATTTAAATAATTGGGGGCAGTAGCAGCAAAATCCGTTTGCTGATTATATACACCTCCCAGCGCATTTATATCTATTACCCAACGAGACAAATCCTTATCTGCTGTGTAATTCTTTACTTCTGTTGTTTGTCCTATTGCTGATAACGAGTAATACCCTGCAATCAACAATAAAATTGTCTTTTTCATATCTAATGTTTTAATGTTGTTTTTTAATGTTTAATAAAATTTGCAGTGATCTTCTCGTTATTACGATAGCAGATGATCATATACACTCCCGGAGGATAAGTAGAGACATCAATCGTATTGTTATCAGTTGAACTATTGATCGTGTACACTTTTCTACCGAGTGTATTATATATTTCCAATAATATATCACCAGGTAAAGTTGTACTTACACCTACTTTTATTTGCTCAGTCGCAGGGTTAGGAAACACGATAATTTTATTTGTCGTTAATCTCATCAATGCATTTTCCGGCTTGTTATAATACGTCTTTTGTATGCAACCATTATGTGTCACCATTACCCAATACCTGTTAGATTCGAGGTTTGGCGATGCATTCACATAATCTTGGTTTATTTCACCTGTTAACCATGTAGGAGCAAGTGTCTTTGAATCATCATATCCCCATGCATAAGCTTCTTCATTATTCTGAAGACATATAAATGAGTTATTAAAATAGATCACTTTTGCAGTTGTATCAGCTACACTGCTGCTTACAGTTACAGCATATTGTGCAGTATTTAAGCAACCTGTATTTATAACTGTTGATGTAAGAACTACTGTTCCCGTACCTACTTTTTTGAAGTTGACCAATGCATACTGTTCGGTACTTCCTGTATCGGAAATAGATGCATTAATAGCACTCCATGAATATCTCATACCTGCTGGTGGCAATGTTGCAGCCCCAAAGTTTCTAAAGTAAGTCATATCGCAAACTGAAGAAGGTGTCATAAGGCCGATAACAGGTGCGGTAGGTGTACTGTTTACAGTTATAGTAAATGTACTGGTAAGCCCTATGCAGCCGTTAGCAGCAGGCACAACACTTATTGCAGCTATAACAGGTGTATTAGTAGTGTTTAATGCAATAAAAGAAGAAATATTTCCTGTACCTGCACTTGCAAGACCAATACTTGTTTTGTCATTTGTCCAGCTAAAAGTACTACCACTTACAGCTCCTGTAAAATTCACTGCTGCTGTCAGCAGTCCGTTACACACTGCCTGGTTGGCTACTACATCAGTAACAGGTGTAGGGTTAACAGTATATTCAAAATTATTACTGGCTCCTGTACATCCATTAGCAGCTGGCGTTACTCTAATGTTTCCTATTGATGGTGCATTAGTTGTATTCAGCGCGGTAAATGATGGAATATTTCCTATGCCCGTACCTGCAAGACCAATACTTGTATTGTCATTAGTCCAGTTGAATGCCGTACCAATTACAGTTCCTGTAAAATTTACAGCTGTTGTTGAAAATCCATTACAAAGCGTCTGATTAGTTACACTCGCAACATTAGGGGTAGGATTAACTGTATAAGTGAAATTTTTGTTAGTACCTGTACAGCCATTAGCAGATGGTATTACAACAACATTAGCTATGACCGGAAGGTTTGTAATATTGATCGCTGTAAAAGATGGAATATTTCCGGTGCCTGTACCCGCAAGACCAATACTTGTTTTATCATTTGTCCATGTAAACGTTGTTCCGCTTACTGCACCTGTAAAATTCACCGCAGTAGTGGGTGCACCATTACATACTATTTGGCTGGCAGTTACATTCACATTTGGAATAGCGTATATATTAATGATCTTAGTTGCTATTGCTGTACCACATGTATTTGTTACACTATATCTAATAGTATCAATACCGGGGCTAATGCCGGTTACCAGACCAGCAACAACTGTAGCAGTTGCATTACTGCTGGTCCATACACCACCTGGCGCAGGATCAGTCAACATAATAGTAGCGCCCACGCATACGCTTGATGGTCCTGAAATAGTACCAGCGTTAGGTAATGGGTTTACAGTAATTCTTTTAGTGGTATTTAGTGTTCCAAACCTATTGCCCACTGTATATATAGCAGTATCGATACCTGCTGAAACACCTGTTACGATACCTGTATTTGTAACAGAAGCATTACTATTGCTCACGCTCCAGGTACCGCCGGTATCCACACCTGTTAAAGGGATAGATGCACCTACACATACAACTGAGTCGCTTGTAATAGTGCCTGTTGTAGGCATTACAGGTGCATTAATATTAGCACCGTTTGTAGTTAATGCGCCGGTTGTTGTTAACGCCCTTCCATTAAAAGTTGCTCCTGATGTTATATCTATTGCACCATTATTCGCAACAACTGTTCCCTGGAAAGTGGTATTGTTGGCAAAGCCTACAGCACCTTCTACTTTCCAATACACATTTTTAGCTTGTGTACCATTTATCAATTTTACATAAGAACCTGAAGTAATAGATAATGCGCCATTTGTTTTTATAACAAATACTGCATTACTGTTTCCCTGTGCATTCAGAAATATTGTATCGGTAAATGATGTAGCCGCATTAAGAAGATAAGTATGCGGAGTAAGTACCTGGTTATGTCCAAAGAGTGCCGGATATAACAACTCTATATCATTTGGCAGCAAATTAAGCTGGCCATACGCTGAAGTAAGAGCTGTTGCAGCAGCAGCAGTAGCTGCATCAGGTATTGGATGTATAATACCATTTACATACAATGGGTTATATCCCGTGGTCAAACCTAAGTTTGTTCCAATATCACCTGTAACATAAGTAATAGCACCACCATTAGTTACCGGTCCGTTAGATGAAAATAATGCAAAAGTACCCACTGCGCCAAGTGTTGGAGCTGTTGGGCCAGTAAGAGTTGCACTACCACAACCAATAGGCGTGTATCCCGTAAGGCTATTTAAAGTAATTGCACCATTAAGAGAAAGCGCTCTGCCTTCTAATGTGTCGAGTGTACCAAAGCTTATTGCAGCATTGTGTGCTACAATAGTACCTCGCATTGTACTACCCGATCCAATACTCGCTAAACCCTCAGTTTTCCAATACACATTACATGCCAGGCCACCATTTATAATTCTTACTTTAGAATTGGTAGCGGCAGAAAATGAACCGTTGATCTGAAAGATAAATACAGCACCCGGATTACCTTGTGCATCCAACGTAATAGTTGAGGTAAGCGTTGCAGCACTTGGTATTGAATAAACGCCTGCAACAAATGTATCATTACCCAATAAGGCTGATGGATATCCTGTAGGCGTAGCAGTGTTTAACTGTGTATAAGCAGTTGTAAGACTTGTAGTGGCAGCTGCAGTTACCGGATCACCACTATTCATGGTGCCATCCACATTCGCAAATCCTGTACTTGAGCCACTATTACTGCCCACTTTGCCTGTAAGACGTGTCTCGAAATTAGTACCGGAATTAGTAATTGCTCCAACCGATGTAAACAACACAAATTGAGAGGATGTTCCGAGAGTAATTGTTTGTCCGTTACTTATTGCAGGCAAGAAAAATAGCATTGCAGCTATTAAATTTTTAAATAGATTTTTTTTCATTTTTTATTGTTTAGATTTTGCATATAATTTTTCTTATTTTTTGTTATGTACATGTATTAACCGGTATGATAAGTGAATTTATGTCAACGCAAAGGTCTATCAAGTAAGACTGACAAGTGTTATATAATGAGAACAATAAGTTACATCATTCACACATTGTCATGCTGATAGTAGGTATGTTACAAAAGCCTTCACAATTGTGAAGGCTTTTGTAATGTTGCTAACGTTAAAGGTTTTTGCAGTCAATAAATTAATGATAAACGCGCTATTGTATTATACATTGGGATATACACCCCAAAGCGACCATTTAATTCATAATGACTTAATAACCATTAATAATCCAAGTGAGAAAATAATGATACTTATACCGATAAGGACAAAATGAATATTGTTGGCCGATCTTATATTATTAATAAGTAACCTTTCGAGTGTTCTAACAGGATCCTTTGATATAGATTTCATTTAGTGTTGTATTTTTTAAATATGGATTGTTATTCTTCATATCCACTTTTTATAGTTGTTGATAACATTTTAAATCGTTCATTTGCTTTTATTGTGTTGCGGGAATGAGCCGGTATAATAATAGATTGGCCCGTATCCAGCAAGCTGGATACATCATCTATCAGAATTTCCGCCTTACCATCAATCACCTGGATAAAAGTATCGTATGGTGAAACTCTCCCGGTCAATGCTTCACCGCTGTCAAATGAAACCGCGCTGACATTTCCAGTTGTTTTCCTGATAATAGTTTTAATAACCACTGAATTTGGCACATATTCCAGTATCTCAACGATAATAAAAACTTTGGATTTCTCAAATTCAGAATTTTCCATAACACATTGAATTGAGTTTAAAAATTTGCATGTAAAAGGACAGGATTTTGACTCCTGTCCCAATATTGTGTTTTGTAATACCAGCTAAATAAATATTACCAATTTAACAAAGAGTTTATGCTTTTTCTCCAGCAAGACTTTTGTCAATAATATTGATAACTTCTTCACGCTTTTTGTTCAACTTAGTCTGTACCCTGGTCAACAATTCATTTTCTTTTCCTGCTTCAAATTTCAGATCTGCATCTGTTAATTGAGAAAATCTCTCTTTCAACAATTTTGATTGCGCTTCCCAGTTTCCTTTGATCTTAAAGGCTTCCGGTGTTTTGATTTGTGTTGTTTCCGGCGTTTTGATTTGTGTTGTTTCCGGCGTTTTGATTTGTGTTGTTTCCGGTGTTTTGATTTGCGTTGTTTCCGGTGTTACACTTTGCGTTGCGTCCATTTCTAAATTTTTTTTCGTGAATTAATTTTCACGCCACAAAGATGGTTCTTTCTCAGTTGTATGCGTTACATAAGTATGGACAAATGTTACATCATTCACAGGTTTTCCAGCAATAAAAAGCTTTTTACATTTTTCAGTTGAAAACACTCATTTACCATCAAGCAATTCAACCAAAATAACTGTCAATGTGAGAATTGTATAAACTATTTACAGACTTATGTAACGCTTTTTATTAAGATACTTTTAACCTTTGTTCTTATAAAAACAAGATTGATGATCTAAAGAATAACAAAAGAAGATGTAACCAGATTTTATATTACTAAATACAAACGCACAATGCTACAACAAGTACAATCTCAGAGACAACAAATGAGAATATTTCCGCAACAAATACAACTATTGAACTTATTCTACCTGAATTCATTAGAATTACAGCAAAGAATAAAAAATGAATTGGAAGAAAATCCTTTCATTGATGCACACGAAGAAAAAATAGATGAAGAATATGATACAAAGCCATCTAAAGAAAATACACAAGACTTTGAATCTCCGGAAGAAAATATGTATGATGACCGGTCTGATTACAAATTGGATAATCAATACTATTTTAATTCTGAAACACCAATACACGCTCCAATAGTTAATAAAACAACTTTCAGAGAAGATGCAAAACAACAATTGCAATTGCTGAATATAAATGAAAATGACAAGGAGATTGCAGAGTATATTATAGACATACTTAACTCAAACGGATTTATGGACAAACAACCCGATGAGATAGCAGATAGTATATCGTTTTATTTTGAAAGAATTATCGAAGTAGAAACTATTCAAAGGGCTTTAGCAATAGTTCAATCACTCGATCCGGTGGGAATTGGCGTATATAATATAAGAGAGTGCTTGTTACTACAACTCCACAACATGAGCAGTAAAGGTCCTAGTGTGCAATGCGCTATATTGCTACTGAAAGATCATTATAATGATTTGATGCGTTGTCAGTTTAAAGAGCTTAGCCGCAAATTAAAAATTGCTGATGCAGAAATGAAGGCGGCATTGAACCTGATAGGAAGGTTGAAATTCCACCCTGTGAATGAAATACATCAATATGATTCTAAACAAACGATCATACCTGATTTTATTATTACCAATTCTGAAGATAATATCCAGGTAAGCTTATATTCAAGCAAAGCGGATAGCATATTTGTAAACCAATCACTTTATAATCAACTATCCAATCAAATTAACCATAAAGACAAAGCAGCTTACCAGTATGTAAAAAATAAATTAACCGGTGCGCAATGGTTTGTAAATGCAATAAAAGACAGGGAAAATAATATGCTACGTATTATGCAGTGCATTGTGACGCTGCAATGTGAATACTTTATACACGGCGACATTAAATATTTAAAACCTATGGTTTTAAGAAATATCTCTGAAAAATTGGGATTGGATGTTGCAACTATTTCAAGAATAACCGGCAACAAATATGCTGATACTCCTTTTGGGCTTATTTACCTTAAAAAATTATTCAGTGAAGGTATTGCTGATAAAAGTGGTGAGATCGTCAGTAATAAAGTAATACAATCTGTAATAATGGATACTATAGAATCAGAAACAAAAAATAATCCTTTAACAGACTTAGAATTGGTCAACCTATTATCTTTAAAAGGTTACAATATTGCCCGTCGTACTGTAACTAAATACCGACAACAAATGCAGGTGCCAATTTCGCAAATAAGAGCTGTTTGGGCATAAGCTAACAAGGCAACATAATTAAAGTTATTGCTGAATTGCACCCTTGAAAATTTGATATAGCAACAAAAATATAACCGTTTATTTAAGACATAAAACCAACATATGCATCAAATACTAGTAGTAGACAATAACAGCAATTCGCGTATGCAAACTATCCGCTTTCTTACCAGAAACGGATATGATGTGACTGGCACAACTAACGAACAAAGCACGATAGAACGGATGAAAAAAAATAAGCCTGATCTTGTTTTATGTGATTTCAATTTCGGTGATATGACTGATATCCGATTTTTAGGTACAATAAAGGAAATGTGTCCTGAGGCAATGGTAATTATTACAACAAGTAATAGCAGTGTTAAAGAAGCAGTAGAAGTATTGAAGCAAGGAGCATACGATTATATTGCAAAACCAATATCTCCGGATAAAATATTAATGATCATTAAAGATGCTTTTGAAGAAAAACCAAAAGAAGATAGAATTTCAGGGCATACTTCAAATGACACTAAAAAAATTATTGCGTTGAAAAGTGAATCCCATAGCAAATATATCACAGGGACCAGTGTTGCATTTGCTGAAATAACAAGTCAAATAGACCTTGTCGCCCCAACCAATTTTAGCGTTATTATTTATGGCGAAAGTGGCAGCGGAAAAGAAGCAATAGCACAACAAATACATGAAAAAAGCAACAGAGCAGGCAAACCATTTGTTGCTATTGATTGTGGAGCACTATCAAAAGAACTTTCCGGAAGCGAACTTTTTGGCCACGAGAAAGGAGCCTTTACTGGTGCACTTAATAAAAAAATAGGTTGTCTTGAAATCGCCAATGAAGGAACAATTTTTCTCGATGAGATCAGTAATCTGCCTTACGAGGTACAGGTATCATTACTACGCGTAGTGCAAGAACGTAAAATAAGACGTGTTGGAGGTGTCACAGATATTGACATTGATATTCGAATTATTGTTGCCAGTAACACAAACCTAAGAAATGCGGGCAAAGGAAAATTCAGGGAAGACCTCTATCATCGCTTAAACGAATTTATAATAACATTACCTTCATTACGTGAACGCAAACAAGATATCATGCTTTTTGCAAAATATTTTTTAGAACAAACAAATATAGAACTAGGGAAGAATATAAAAGGCTTTACAAAAGAAGTTGCAAATATTTTGATGAATTATATCTGGCATGGCAATATCAGGGAACTTAAAAATGCGATCCGGAGAGCAACCCTTCTTACAAAAGGAGAACTTGTTGAATTGAAATCTTTACCTTTTGAGCTTAATTGTTTTAATCAGAAATTTATATCTCCAATAATACACCAGGAGACAAATACGAGTACACCTGATTTATATGAAGCAAATACACAGAGTCTCAATTTAGACGCAGCATATGAGATAATATCAAATGGCATATAACAAAGCTACAATTAAAATAAGCTGAGGGCATTACGTACAAGTATATATTATATCATTTACAGGTTTTCAAGCATACCAAGTCTTTTTTGCTTTATCTTCTTAAAGAAGGTTGGTGTTAGGCCTGTAATTTTCTTAAACTGGTTGGACAAGTGTGCTACACTACTATAATTTAGCTTGTAAGATATCTGTGTAAGATTAAGTTCATCGTACAACAATAGTTCTTTTACTCTTTCAATTTTATGAATGATAATAAATTGCTGTATAGTAATACCCTTCACTTCTGAAAATAAATTTGACAGGTAGGTATAATCATAATCTAATTTTTTGCTGATATAGTCCGAATAATTCACTTCAGGCAGGTCATCAGTATAATGGATCATTTCTATGATTACATTTTTTACTTTTTCAATCAGTATGCTTTTTTTATCATCCAGTAGTTCTAACCCGGATTTGAGTAGGTTTACTTTAAGTTGTTCGTGTTGTTGTGCAGTAATATCTTCAAGTATCTCAGCCGTACCCAGGTCTACAACTACATATCTTATCCCTAACTTTTTCAGCTCTTCTTTCACCATCATTTTGCACCGCAAACTGACCATGTATTTGATATATAGTATCATACGGATTATATTAAATCTGAACCAAATAAGTATATATTTGGCGCAGCATATGTTATATCTTTATTTTCCCATCCAGTTTTAAATTAATTTCCTGTAACATAGTAAATTGTTTTGCCTGTATATCATACAATGTTTTTATTTGTTCGCCTAATAACAGATCCATTTTTTGATGCAGGCTGCGTATACCCATTTCTGCTTTTAAATTGATGAGGTAGTCATTCTCTGCTCTCATCCTGTCATTTTCTTCCTGCCGGTTCTGACTCATCATAATGATCGGGGCCTGTACTGCAGCCATGCAAGAAAGTACCAGGTTCATCAATATAAAGGGATACGGGTCAAACTCTTTACTTTTTATTATTGTAACGTTATAAACAATCCATACGACTAAAATGATGCCAAATAAAATAATAAACCTCCAACTCCCCCCAAAACGTGATACTTTATCAGATAGCCTTTGCCCCTGAGATAGAATTTCTTTGGGAGGATGCAACAAATTATTAATTATAAGTTCTTCCTCTTCGATTGTTTCCTGAACAATTTTATGCAATTTATCCAGGTAATCATTTTCATTTGCTAATACCTGGTTGACAACTTTATTATCCATATAAATTCTATATAAAAGCAACTGCCTACCTATGCTATTCTTGGCATACTTTTTATTAAATCAGCAAATTGATCATTTACATGATTGGTATACATACCATAAGCATCGAGACTATAGCCTACATGGCCATCATAGGTTTTAATGATGTACATAATTGTTTTCTCAGCCGGATCAGACTCTCCCTCAAAACGGTATGTTTTAATAATTTTTATTTCATTTCGAAAGTATACTTTACCCCGAAGCATTACCATTCCATGTTTATTAATGGCAAATTCATTATCCTGTCCTTTTAGCTTTAAATGATCAAGCACACTGCTAATAGTGTCCATACCTCCTATATTTGTCATGTATAATCTTATAAATAATTAGTAACGATTCCTATTAAAAAAAAATGAACTGATCCAATTTGAAGAAAAGCAGATGTAAGGATTAAAACTAAGCCAAAAGTGGAAGTTGGAAAGGTTGCAGATGCTCTTCTGGTTATATGTAAAGCTATGATAAATGTGTGAGAGCGCCTATTATATTATTGGTAAGTTGTGTTTTGATTTAATTAACTAACAGAATTTGTTTCTATGTTAATAGCAATATTGTATAGACAATATTCACTTATTAACATCGTAATGTTAATTAAATTCATAGCGTATTGATAACCATTAATATGCATGGCGATGGTGATGATGATGCTCACCCCGCGTGTGAATAATACATGAACTGAAATTGGCTGCTATAAATGCAAGGATAAACAACATTATGATCTGCTTTTTCATGGCTTTATTTTTGAATGTACTTCAACTCTATTATTTACAATATTTATTAAAAAAAGTGTTGCCCGGAGTTTCCGGACAACACTAAAATACTACTTACCATTTAATGCATGATGCTTGGCATCCTCTCTCTGAAGGTCTGTTGCTATACCGGCATGTCCGCTTGCGATTACAGTACTTGCATGAGCTTTTTCTGTATTCCCATCCTCATGATGTTTTGCAGCATCAAGATGATGTTTTGCAGCTTCCTGATGGTGCTTTGCTGCCTGCTTATGATTTTCAATTCCTTTTTTGCTATCAGCTGAATTAGCTTCAGGCTGCTTAGTTTCGTCTTTTGTCTCCCCGGGATATTTCAATATTGTTGTCATTTTTTTACTTTGAATCGTGAATGAATTTTCACAAAAACAAAGGTATAGTTATTGTATCCACTATATGTTACATCATTATAGAAATGAATTACATCATTCACAGATTTTATAATGACAATTCAAAAAATATCAGGCTGAACCTAGATATGTTTTTGAGACAATAGCTTCCAAATAAAGGGATTCACATTTTCTAAGTCAAAATTCAAAAAAACTATGTATCCCCCGTCGTATTTGCTTAATAAAAAGTACTTTTGCAGACTCTAGTCTTGAAACAAATAGTTACCATAGTAATAGGAATAAGCCTTTGTTTTCAGTGTATACATATTTAAAGAAATTTTCTTCTACAGTTTTCTGTATAGTTATTTTTTCTGTTGCTTATGGGCAAGGCGATAAGCTATTATTTTACGCGAATATTTTTATAACTACTCAAAACACTAGCTATAGTGAGTATCACCAAAAAACAACAATATGGGGAGGAAACCCCGGCATAGGATACTCCTTCAATAAAAACTTTACTGCCGGCCTACAGGCTAATTACGACCGTGTTAAAACACCGGTTGGTGCATCAACCAATAGCAATGTTGCTATCAGCGAGACAGAAGCGGGCGCTTTTTGCAGATATACCAAATATACTAACGGATATATTTTTATCTATGCACAAACAGATATAGGTTATATATGGGGCAATGCCATTGAAGAAGGTCTTGGGAACCAAGGAGTTTATAACGGTTTTCAAGGTATTGTTTATCCGGGCATTGGTTTTGAGGTCAGTAATTTTTTAAACATTCAAATAAATTTCGGGGGTATCCGCTACCGAAGTATTAACTGGGGCAATAATAGTTTAAGCCTGCAAAACGATAATTCTTTTCTATTCAATTTTGGTCGCCAGTTTTCATTGGGTATTATTACCAATATTAACAGCTACAAGAAACAAAAAGACAATAAGGAGATGAGCCAATAATGGATCTTTATTTTCCATAAAAATACCTCTGTATACCAAACATATATACCGGGTAGAACCGAACATAAGACGTACCTAAAAATGGATATCCTATAGAGAAGTCAATCCGCAGATCTGATTTAATGATACATTGTATACCTGGATATATTTCAATATAATTTCCGGCTTGAAGCAGCGGTGTTAATATAGGTGAAGAGACCATTTGCGGACCCTGATACACCTTAGCCTCACCATAAGATTTACCCATAAATTCGATATACACATTCCAGTTAGTTTGGCTATAGTTCTTATAATGGCGGGGATATAATAAATATCCGAAAGACAGATTGTAGATAACTGCATTGCCATATACCAGCTTGGTTGCCACATCGGCACCACCATATGGGTCAGGTGCATATCCATTATATGCAACAGGGAGCACAATGCCAGTAGTAAAAGTTGCGGCAAAATGGTGTATAAGATAAGTTGTAATTATACCCGCCCCAAAGCCACTGTTATCATCGAGCAATGTTGGCTCCGTTTCATCATGCGCTTCATTTACATACGATAGTTCTCCGTATGCAGCCATTCTGAAATGACTGTTTTGCCCATCTGAAGTAACAAAGCGGTATTTTATATACAGATCATCTCCGTTAAATTCATAAGGATATTGCACACCTCGCGTAATATTTCCGGTTGTATAAATAGTTTTGTTGCCGCTATGTGTATGTGTGGTTAAGCCAACCGGTAAAACAGGGCTATGGTGATTAGACATACAAGCCGATACATAAATTGAAAGTTTGGGGGTTAGCCCGTACATCAGCTTTATACCAAACATATGCCTGTAAATAGATACTTCTTTATATGACTCGTCAAACACCCTTACTCCAAGCGTGCCTTTAGGTACGTTACTGGCGGGCTCACATATGGGGTATAATTCCTGCGCATCAATTGATGTTGCTGTAAAAAAATAAAGAATGAGGCATATGTATATCTTCATGCTGATTTACATAGTTACAAAATATACTTTACTGTTGTTGCCTGCGCAGGAATTTTTCATATAGGGTTGCCATTTGTCAAAATCTTTTTTAGGTAAGAATTTTTTGCCAATAAATTTTAGTGTTGTAGTACCCTTCAATTCTTTTTTTTGTGTATTGATCAGCACATAATTGTCCTTATCAAATTCAAAGCAACCACTCGGTGCCAGGTCTATATGATCAAATGTAAAACTAGCTTGCAAATATCTTACTGAAAAGCCGGCATCATTTACAGCTTGAGCTATTTTATCAATGTTTACCTGAGCCCCATTCTTAAAAAGAATTTTCCCCTCTGTGTGTTCCAGGTTCATTTCAACATTTTTTACAAAACTGAGTTTTCTGATACGCATCTCTACTGTTCTGGAACATTGGGAGCAGGTAAGGCCATTTACACCTATTTCTACTTCAGTTATCTGTGCGCCTGAAAAGTAGCTGAAAAAACAAAGACACAATAAGATGATCGTCAAGCCCTTCATCAGCAATGGTTTATTAAACAAATCTATGCAATTTGGCCATATGTCACAAAATCGTTAACTTTGATTTAAGTATTTTCTATTAATAATATCGTTAACTTTAGTTAACATTTTTCTCTTTTGAAGCAGGTAATTGCCATAGTATTGTTCACAGCACTTCTTAGTCAAACCTATGATAAGGCTTTGGTAGTGGTTAATTATTACCTTAATAAAGATTATATATCCAAAAATCTTTGCGTCAATCGCAATAACCCACATATGAAATGTTGCGGTAAATGTTATTTAAAAAAACAGCTTAATAAAACAGAGGACGGCAATTCAAAACGAGGACCTATACAAAATAAAAATTCAGAAACAGTAGTTTACATAATAGAAAAGATATTTTCTGTACCTGCTGCGTTCAATAATTCTGACATTAATTTCAACGTAGCATCTAATAGTAATTATTATTACAATTTCCATTCATCCATTTTCCACCCGCCGGCATTGACGTAGCCTTTTATGTTGATATTCTAACCGGTATCAACAAGTATAACATAGACAAACCTAGCATAGATATGTGAAGCGGTATAACGCTCGCATACGATCATATGTTTACCGGTAGTTGTTATACAAATATGTAATTGCAGTTTTTATTTAAACCAAATGTTTAAAGGGTTATTTACGGGCTTTATGCTTTGCATACTATGCATATGCAGCATTGCGCAGGAAAAAACAAATATTCCCAAAAAGGAAGTTGTTAATAATACTGATCCTGTTTGCCATATGCGTATGCACAAAGGCGATATAGAAGACACCACTTTATATAATGGACAGGTTATTGGCTTCTGTACTCACCATTGCAAACAAATGTTTGCAAATGACCCCACTAAATATCCCTTATCAAAAAAAATAGATCAACCTAAAAAACTTATAAAATGAACTTTTTCATTAGAATATTAATAATAGCCCTCTCAGGGGTGCCATTTCTAACATATGCCGATAGTAAATCAGACAGCCTGGGCATTATGCCCGGACAGTCCTGCAATGATTGCTGTGGCAGTGTGCAAACCCCTGTAGGTGTTATGACAGACCACATACATCCTAAAGGCGCCTGGGTAGTTTCTTATACATACATGAATATGATGATGAAAGGCAACAAAGCAGGCACTGCCAATTTAAGTGATAACCAAGTGTATCAAAACTATATGATGTCACCGCAAACCATGAGCATGCAAATGCATATGCTGATGGCCATGTATAGTTTTACAGATAGGTTAACTGTTATGGCTATGGGTGGCTTTGTAGCCAATAATATGAGCATGAATATGGATCAGGCGGGCATGAACATGATGATGAATATGCCCGGCATGAATATGGGTACAGATTATGGTAGCAGTATGATATCTAAGTCTTCGGGGCTTGCTGATACAAGAATATATGGATTGTACCGTATCGTGAGTAATTGCGGCAATAACCTTGTCGGCAGCTTGGGAGTTAGTTTACCTACGGGTACTACAAGCGCATCCGGCATGACATTGCTCGGCAACAATGAACAGCTTTCTTATGCCATGCAAATAGGAACAGGTTCTTTTGGACTATTGCCCTCCCTAACCTATGTCAGAAAATCAGGTTTCTGGTCTCTAGGTGCAGAAGCTGGTGCGCTCATTAATATGAATACAAATGCACAGGGCTACCGTTGGGGCAACACTTATAACGCAACAGCCTGGGCGGGATATCGGTTCATTTCTTCTTTGAGCGCTTCTATACGTGCAGAAGGTATTTATATGGGTAACATTGCCGGCTTTGATAAAGATATTGCTGTGCTTATGAATAATGACCCTAATGCCAATATTAATAATTATGGTGGTCAGCGGGTAAATATATATGCCGGTCTCAATTATTCAATTAAAAAATTAAACGGGCTCATAGTGATGGCAGAATATGGTATACCTGTGTATCAAAACCTCAATGGCCCGCAAATGTCTATGCATGGCAATGCTATTGCAGGCATACAATATATGTTTAATAAAAAATAAATTATCACAATTTCAATCAATTAAAATGAACAGATCATCGATCATATATTTTATAAAGCGAGCAGCTATTTTATCAATAGCCGTCTATTATATTAGCATTGCATGTTCCTGTAACAAAACCAATAATGCCGTTACTACACCAAAGGGCATATTATATCTTCACCTGCATACCAATATAGATACCAATGAGGCTGGCGTAGGAGATGTTGCAAGGGATTCGAGTGGCCGTTATTTTTCTTTTACACTTGCAGATTTTTACATGTCCGGTATCGTGCTTCATAAATCAGATGGGTCAACCTATTCAGTCAGCGGAGTCTACGTTAAAAAATTTATAGACAGTGAAGAGTATTATGTAGACAGTATTCCTGCCGGCAATTATACATCCATTTCATTTAATGTCGGGATAGATGCTGCAACTAACTCAACGAACCCTAGCTCTTACCCGTCATCCAATATTCTTTCTATGCAAACCCCAAGTATGTGGTTTGGTTCCACATCGCAGGGATATATCTTTATGAACCTGCAGGGAATGGCTGATACCACAACAGGTGATGCCGGAACGATTGTAAACTGTCCTTTCAGCTATCAGTTAGGTACAAGCGCTATGCTCGAAACGGTTAATATGCCTACACATGCTACTTATGACGTTGTTGCTAACCAGGTCACATTCATACACCTTATTTGCGATTATGGTAAAGCCCTCAGGGGCATCAACTTTAAAACGCAGAGCACTGCAACGCCATTCAGTAACGCAGCTGTGGCACAGCAAATTGCTAATAATATCCCTACTATGTTCCGTTATGAAGAATAATAAATTTTATGCCCTCAAAGCAGTGGTATTTATTATGATAATGAATACTACTGCTTTTTTTAGTTGTACACATAACAATTTAGACACCACACCTTCGCTGCCGGCTGTTGTATCTTTTAGAAATAATATAATGCCGCTTTTTTCTGCAAATTGCCTTGGCTCCGGGTGCCATTCAGGCAGTAATTCCGTAAATGGGTATCTCGACTTTTCAACAGATAGCCTGGCTTATACAGATTTATTCAAACGCGGTGATGTGGATACCACTAC
>JABDFN010000023.1 GCA_013286485.1 Bacteroidota bacterium | reverse complement strand
TTATAGCTGATTTTTAATGCACGCAGAATTTCATTAGCATTTTCGCTTGCTTTATCCATTGCAGTCATGCGGGCACCATGTTCAGAAGCATTGGCATCCAATACAGCTTTATACACTTGCGTATTTAATATCTTAGGCATTAGCTCTTCGAGCAATGCTTCTTTTTCGGGTTCAAATATAAAATCCGCATTTTTTTTCTTGCCATCAGTTTTTGTCACTTTAGGTATTGGCAAATAAGGTTCTGCAGTAAAAACCTGTGTAGCAGCATTCTTAAATTGGCTATATATTATTTCTACTTTATCAAATTCTTTGTTTATAAATCCTTCCTGTGCATAGATAGCAGCCCGGCGTACATTATCAAAACTGAGATCAGAGAAAATGGTCCAGAATTTATCTGATACTTTATAGCCATGTCTTGTAAAATATTCATAGCTCTTTTTCCCAATCGGCAGAATGGTAACATTTCCTTTAGTATGCTGGGTGTTATATTTTTCAAGGATTGTTTGCCTTGTAAGTTTAATAATATTAGTATTATACGCACCACATAAGCCACGGTCACTTGTAATGGCGATCAGTAACACTTTTTCTACAGGGCGCTCCACAGCTAAAGCAATATTCGATTCGGCGCTGCCACTTACTATATTACTCAACATCTCCTGCAATTTTTGAGCATAGGGGCGCATTTGTATAATGGCATCCTGAGCGCGACGCAATTTTGCAGCACTCACCATTTTCATAGCCTTGGTAATTTGCTGGGTAGATGAAACTGATTTTATTCGATTACGTACTTCTTTAAGCTGTCCTGACATATTATGTAAATATCAATAATAATTCGGCTGCAAAGGTACGGCTGCTCATCCAAAAGTCAAAAGTAAAAACACAAAACTGTGCACAATTGTGCTATTGAATAGCCTATATTTTTCCACATATCTACATATTAATTTATTATTACACGTCAGGAGTCATTTCTTAATTGAGTCATTTTTAACCGACCTTTGGAGCACATTTATCTGAATTATTAATTTTTATATGCTACACAAAACCAAGATTATTGCTACTGTTGGCCCTTCTTGCAACACTTATGAAAAATTACTGGCTCTTGTTCAGGCGGGTGTAAATGTATTTCGCCTCAACTTTTCTCATGGTACACACGAGCAGCATTTAGAGGTAATAAAGCATATAAATGCAATCAATGCAACCTATCCTCTTAACGTGGCCATTCTCGCAGACTTACAAGGCCCCAAATTGCGTGTAGGAGAAATAAAAGATAATGCTATATCTCTGAAAGAAGGAGATGAATTCTTCTTTACAAACGATATATGTATTGGTGATAATAAACAGGTATATATTTCTTATCCCGACTTTCATAAAGATGTACGAATAGGTGAAAAGATATTGTTAGATGACGGGAAAATAGAAGTGGTGGTTACTGAAATAGAAAAAGATAACAGGGTAAAAGTTCGTGTTACCACTCCAGGAGTACTTTCATCTAAAAAGGGTGTGAACCTACCAGATACAAAAATCTCATTACCCTCTCTTACTGAAAAAGACCTGAATGACCTGGATTTTATTATTACTCAAAATATAGATTGGTTAGCATTATCTTTTGTTAGGAAACCGGAGGACGTTGTTAATTTACGCAGCATACTGAAACAAAAAGGCAGTAATGCAAAGATCATTTCTAAAATAGAGAAGCCGGAGGCATTGGAACACATTCGAGAGATCATTTTAACTTCTGATGCAATAATGGTAGCACGGGGAGATTTGGGTGTGGAGTTACCGCTGGAACAAATTCCTATGATACAAAAGACAATTGTAAGTAAATGTATACACCGTGCTAAACCTGTTATAATAGCTACACAAATGATGGAAAGTATGATAGATCGTACACGCCCCAACCGTAGCGAAATAACAGACGTGGCAAATGCTGTCCTGGAAGGTACTGATGCTGTAATGCTCAGTGCTGAAACAGCTATAGGTAATTACCCCGAGCTGGTAATTAAAACAATGGTAAGCATTATAAAAGAAGTTGAAAAAGAAGCGATTGTTTATAATAAAAACCTTACGCCACAGCCTCACTCCCCTTCATTCCTAAGTGATGCAGTATGTTATAATGCATGCGAAATAGCGAAGGATGTGAAGGCAAATGCACTGATAGGGATGACACAAAGCGGCTATACCGGTTTTATGCTTTCCAGCTTCAGGCCCCATTCTCCTTTATATGTATTTACCAAAACACATACCCTTGTAAATCAATTAAGTTTAAGCTGGGGTGTACAGGCGTTTTATTACGCTAAAGAAGAAAGCGTTGATCAGATTATCAGCGACCAGATAGAAATATTAAAAGATAAAGGCCTCTTAAATACCGGTGATGTAGTTGTTAACACTGGTAGTACCCCTGTACAGGAACACTTACCAACCAATATGTTGAAGATCACAAAAGTGAATTGATATACGATAGGGTGTGTTAGTTCAGGCGCATATTATCTATCAGCCGCACATCACCCAATTTTGCAGCTATAAGTGCAACCATCGGAAGTGAGCTATCATATTCATCAAGAAGTGTAAGATCGCTAGCATCTGCAAGCGATACATATTCAGGAACAAAACCCTTTTCGCTCAGCAAATCAATACATTCTTTCTGCACAGTTTGGAATGAATCAGTAGTTTGTTTACTCTGAATAGAAATAAGGCATTGATAAATATGCACTGCTATTTGTCTTTGCGTCTCAGTAAGCCTGCTATTTCGTGAACTCATGGCGAGGCCGTCTTCTTCACGCACAGTTGGGCAGATAATTACCTGAGTTTTATTTGTTATCCCCATAAGCTGCGTTAGCTTATTAAGAACCATACATTGCTGGTAGTCTTTTTGTCCCAGATATAAATAATTGGGCTGCACTATATCTAACAGCCTGCTTACCACCTGCCCCACACCTTTAAAATGACCGGGACGTTTTGCCCCTTCTAAAATGGTATCAAGGTATCCGAAAGCATAACTTTTTACATTTTCAGAACCACCAGGATATATTTCATCAACAGAAGGCAAAAACAAAATATCACACCCAGCCTCTACTAACATAGTTATGTCTGTATCTGTTGTTATTGGATACTTTTCAAAATCTGCTTTATCATTAAACTGGGTTGGATTTACAAATATGCTGCATACAACCAATGCTCCATCTTCTTTCGCCTTGTTTATCAACGACATATGGCCTTTATGTAAAGCGCCTAACGTAGGAACAAATCCTATTTTTTTTGTTTGTAATGCAAGATGAGCTTGAATATCAGATATTTTTTTAAATATGATCATTGCTAAAAAGGGTGATAATACTGCAAAATAAAATTCGTAATCAATATTTTCGTAATTTTGCAGACTATTTCTAACATAGGAAGATATTTTATATCTTCTTTTAATCTAACCTCTCCGAATGTCAGCAGACACCAAAAAACGTGTTTTAATAGTTGCAAATGAGTTATCCCCGTATGTTGAGTTTACCGACTTTGCGCAGATATTGAATAAGCTGGCTGTTAAAACGTTCGATGCCGGACTTGAAGTACGTGTTATAATGCCGCGTTTTGGACTTATAAACGAACGTCGTCACAGGTTGCACGAAGTGGTACGTTTGTCCGGCATTAATGTAATAATAGATAAAGAAGATTATCCCCTTATTATAAAGGTGGCATCACTGCCTAATGCAAGATTGCAGGTGTACTTTATGGATAATGAGGATTATTTTAAACGTAAATCCGTTTTTCGCGACGACCAGGACAAGTTTTTTGATGACAACGCAGAACGAATGATATTCTTTTGCAAAAGTGCTCTCGAAACGGTAAAAAAGTTTGGTTGGCCCCCTCATGTTATACATTGCCATGGTTGGATGACTTCTTTAATACCAATGTACCTGAAAACTGCTTATAAAAAAGAACCCGTATTCAGCTATTCAAAGGTCATATATACAGCACAAGGCAGCCAATTTAAAGAAAAGTTAAATAGCAATTTTGTGCAGAAAGCTATGGTGAACAACGATATTAAAGAAAAGGATGCAGAACTCTATAAAGATGGCAGTAACAATTCTCTTACATTGGGAGCCAGTAAGTATGCAGATGTAGTTATATTCGGCAACAACAATATTGATAAGAAAGTTGCTGATGAAATAAAACCAAGCCGATACAAGAAAGTATTGAAATTTGATGAGGCATGGAAGGAAGATATCAACCCGCTTCTTGACCTTTATAAAAGCTTAACAGAGTCTTAGTATTTCTTTTCCAACATTCGCAGTAAATAATTTGAACTTGAGACGACATTCCTTTAAACTGATAGGTGCAATACTGGTGGGCGCAATCGCTGCAATTATATCACAAACCGGCTGTAGAGAAACCACTCTGATAGATTCCAAAGTAGCTCCTAATCTGAATAGCATAGATGTATATGCTATCCCAGATACATTTACTATTATTTCCAAAACAGTTTATGACGACTCTGTTGTTACAAGTTTTAACGTAAGCGGTTTACCGATCAATCATGCTTTAGGTACAATAGGCGGTACAGGTGCTGACCCTTTTTTTGGTAAAACTAATGGTGGTATTTTTATGCAGATCATTCCGGAAAGTACTAACCCAACCACTACCATATTCAGTACCCCCGATTCTGTAATACTTTTTATTCCTTATAGTGGGTATGTATATGGCGATACAGCAAATGGTAGTGATCAGACCGTGAATGTATACCCAATGCAGGATACACTTGGCGAAAGCAGTACCTATTATCCTTTTACCCAAAAGCCATATGATCCTACACGGTTATATGGCAGCGCCACTATAAAAATGAAGCATTTAAATGATTCTGTTTTTATGTATGGTCTTAACCGCATGCCTGCATTACGAGTGGTATTAAATTCTAAATTCATTACAGACATTGCAAATGCGAGTACTACTGCAGCAACAGATTATCCTACTTTCTTAAATGCTTTTAAAGGTCTTTATATAGGACCCGATACCAATCAAACCGGAAGTACATTACCCTTCTTCAGATTAGATGGCATAGACACTTTTACACAGGCAAATGTATTGTGGTTTTATCGTGATGCTTCAGGCACGGAGCAAGTTTTTCAATTTCCCTTTAGCACAACGTATTGCGGACACTACAATTATATTACACGTAATTACACCGGCACACCTGCAAGTACGTATTTTTCAAGTGCTGCTACCACAGATAGTTTAATACTAGTGCAAAATCAACCCGGAGCTGCATTGGATATCAGGATCCCTTTCTTAAAAAACCTATCAAGCTCAATACCTAAAATGGTGATCAACAGAGCGGAACTTATTATTACACAGGTACCCACAAATACCAGCAGCGTATTCACAGCACCAACTAAATTATATGCTGTGGGCATAAACCCCTCTGACGGAAGTAAATACCAAATAGCAGACAGAACCCCTGTAACCAGCACTACGCCACTAACTTTTCTTAATGGCTACTTACAATATGCGACAATAGCAGGACAATCATTAGCACAATACACTATCAATTTGCCAAGGGAGGTTATCAATACTATAAATCAGCAAAGGGAATTACACTTGCACATCAATGGTACCCAGGATTATCCGGGGGCGTGCAGGCTAATAGCAGGTGGAAGCAATTACCCTGATATTAATTATCGTATTAGACTGCATATTGTTTATTCTTCTTCAAAACAACAATAAAACTATTTGTCTTTATGTGTGGCATAGTAGGTTATATAGGAAGTAAAGAAGCGTTTCCAATTTTATTGAAAGGCCTTAAACGATTGGAATATCGCGGGTACGATAGTGCGGGAATAGCATTGTTGAATAGTAGCCTGAATATTTATAAAAAAGCAGGCAAAGTAAGCGACCTCGAAAAGTTCACCGATCATAAACACCTGACAGCTAACATAGGTATTGGCCATACACGCTGGGCTACACACGGTGAACCTAATGATGCAAATGCACACCCTCATTTATCACAATCCGGCAATCTTGCTATTATCCATAATGGCATTATTGAGAACTATGCACCTATAAAAGAAGAGTTGAAAAAAAGAGGATATGTTTTTCATTCAGACACCGATACTGAAGTATTAGTGAATCTGATAGAAGAAATAAAAAAGCAGGAGAAAACCACCACTGACGAAGCTGTACGCATTGCATTAAATGAAGTAGTAGGCGCATATGCCATTGTTGTTATTGATAAAAATGACCCCGATGTATTGATCGCAGCCCGCAAAGGTAGCCCGCTTGTATTAGGCATAGGAGAAGAGGAGTTTTTTATAGCTTCTGACGCATCTCCTATAATTGAGTACACTAAAAACGTGATATACCTTGACGATCAGGAATATGCAGTAGTGAACCGTGATGGCAGGTATACAATAAAAACGCTTGGTAACGTAGAAAAATCGCATGCCATACAAAAGCTCGAAATGTCAATTGAGGCCATTGAAAAAGGTGGTTTTGAACATTTCATGCTAAAAGAAATATACGAACAACCAACTGTAATTGCAGACTCATTGCGCGGGCGCATGAATGCGCAGCAGGGATGGATTAAAATGGGTGGCCTTACAGAGTATATCAATAGAATTGATAAGGCACAGCGCTTTATTATTACAGCCTGTGGTACTTCCTGGCACTCAGGATTGATAGGTGAATACCTGATAGAAGACCTCGCACGTGTGCCTGTTGAAGTAGAGTATGCTTCGGAGTTTCGTTACCGAAATCCTATTATCAATGAAACAGATGTTGTTATAGCTATTTCACAGTCAGGGGAAACTGCAGATACATTAGCAGCCATAGAATTGGCAAAAGAACGCAGAGCATTAATATATGGTATATGCAATGTAATTGGTTCGTCAATCGCTCGCACAACACACGCCGGTTCATATACCCATGCCGGCCCTGAAATTGGTGTGGCCTCTACTAAAGCCTTCAGCACACAAATATGTATACTGACATTAATAGCATTGCAAATGGCAATGGAAAAAGGTACAGTACCAACATCTAAGATCCGGGAGATATTGTATGAGTTAGAAAATATTCCTAAAAAAATAGAAGAGGCCCTTAAACTTGATAAGCAAATACAGGAATTGGCTAAAATATATAAAGACTCAAAGAACTTCCTTTATTTGGGTCGTGGTTATAACTTCCCTGTAGCATTAGAGGGCGCTTTAAAACTAAAGGAAATATCTTATATCCATGCTGAGGGATACCCTGCAGCGGAAATGAAACATGGTCCGATAGCGCTTATAGATGAAGAAATGCCCGTAGTTTTTCTTGCCACCAACCAAAGTGCTTACGAGAAAATAGTTTCTAATGTACAGGAAGTAAAGGCGCGTAAAGGAAAAATAATTGCCGTGGTAAATAAAGGAGATAAATTGATTCGAGCGCTTGCAGATCATGTTATTGAAGTACCTGAGACAGAAGAAATATTATCACCATTGGTTACTATTGTACCATTACAGCTCTTAGCATACCATATTGCAATTCTTCGCGGATGTAATGTAGACCAACCACGAAACCTTGCAAAATCAGTTACTGTCGAATAACAAAAATCATTATAAAACAAAAACAATCAAGTATTTATATAAATTGCAGACTTAATTATTCAATAAAAACAAAAATAAAAATGCCATATCTTTTCACATCAGAGTCCGTTTCAGAAGGACATCCTGATAAAGTTGCAGACCAGATCTCAGACGCGTTAGTAGATAATTTTCTTGCCTGGGACCCACAATCTAAAATAGCTTGTGAAACCCTTGTAACAACAGGGCAAGTAGTACTTGCCGGAGAAGTAAAATCTAATACATACATCGATGTACAAAGTATTGCCCGTGAAGTGATATCTAAAATAGGATACACTAAAAGTGAGTATATGTTTGAAGCAAATTCATGTGGTGTGTTTTCAGCCATCCATGAACAGTCTGCTGATATTAATCAAGGCGTGGAAAGAAAGAAAAAAGAAGACCAGGGCGCAGGCGACCAGGGTATGATGTTTGGCTATGCTACTAACGAAACCAGCAATTATATGCCGCTGGCACTCGATCTTGCTCATAATTTGTTGCGTGAACTTTCCGCTATTCGTCGTGAAGGGAAACAAATGAAATATCTTCGCCCCGATGCTAAGAGCCAGGTTACGTTGGAATATGATGATAATAATAAACCAATTCGTATAGATACCATTGTTATCTCTACCCAGCATGACGATTTTGCTGATGAAAAACCAATGCAGGAACGCATTACTAAAGATGTAAAGAACATCCTCATCCCACGCATTTTAAAAAGTTACCCGCAGGACAAACATTTATTCAACAACAAAATAAAATATTTCGTTAACCCAACCGGTAAATTTGTTATTGGTGGGCCACATGGTGATACAGGACTTACGGGCCGCAAAATAATCGTGGATACTTATGGTGGTAAAGGAGCACACGGTGGTGGTGCCTTCTCTGGCAAAGATCCTTCTAAAGTTGACCGTTCTGCTGCCTATGCTACAAGACATATAGCTAAGAATCTCGTTGCAGCAGGCGTTTGCGATGAAGTACTTGTTCAAGTATCATATGCAATAGGTGTTGCTCACCCAATGGGTATATACATCAATACGAACGGCACAGCTAAAGTAAAAATGAACGACGGCAAAATTGCAAAATTGGTAAGTGAGGTTTTTGACATGCGTCCTTATTTTATAGAACAACGCTTGAAACTGCGTCAACCCATGTATAGCGAATGTGCTGCTTACGGACATATGGGTCGCGAACCTAAAACTGTTACTAAATCTTTCAAATCCGGTGACGGTAAAACAAAAAATGTAAAAGTTGAATTGTTTACATGGGAGAAACTGGACTATGTTGACAAAGTAAAGAAAGCTTTCAAACTAAAATAATTTTCCTCAAAAACACATAAAGCCCTCCAATCGGAGGGCTTTTTATTTATTCATTTTTCAATGCCTTCTCAATATTTTTATCAGGCACTATCCACATGATAGCAACAGCGACAAATAAAAAACCTGATACAAATGTATTTACAAAGGCCAGCCCAATAGCTGCTGTATAACAAATAACAGATATGTACCCCTTTCTTTTCACAGCGCCAAAAGCTTCTTCAAGTGCGGGATATAATTTATTGGCCTTTTGAATTGCAAATTGTAAAATTGTAAAAGCACACCCGCATACAAGTAATAATACAGCATATACTATCACTGTATTCCGGGCAAAACTATTTTCTGCCATCCACCCGGTTACAAAAGGTATTATAGACAGCCAAAACAGCAAGTGCATATTTGCCCATATAATACCAGGCGATATATTCTTTACAGTATGTAATAAATGATGATGATTACCCCAATAGATCCCTATAAATACAAAGCTGAGAAGATAGCTCATGAAAAAAGCTAACACAGGCTGTAATACCACCCAATCGCTTCCATGGGGCACTTTTAGTTCTAATACCATAATGGTTATAATGATGGCAAGCACCCCATCACTAAAGGCTTCTAACCGGCTTTTGTTCATACATACTAAGATAATGTCTATTTCTATAGATTACTTACTTACAATAAAATGTTAAAAATAGTTTACAAAATGTAAATTATATTTGTCATTTAGATAAGTTTACTTTACCTTTATGAAAACAATAAACTATGACAAGCAAGTTATTATTGCCTAACAAATTCAAACTGATAGGTTGGTGCCTGTTCATTCCATCCGCACTCCTGTTATTAATATTAAGCATCAAAGGAGGAGATACAAATTGGCTCAACATGAAAGTATTTGCGATTTTTAGCGACGAGATATTCGGAGAATACAAATGGTTTAGATTAGTTAAAACTGATGTTACTTTTACCATATTAGGAATACTACTTATTGTAGGAGCTATGATGGTAGGATTCTCAAAAGAGAAAAAAGAGGATGAATTCATATCAAAGCTGAGACTATCTTCCCTGCTTTGGGCGGTTTGGATAAATTATTCATTATTGTCATTGGCATTTCTTTTTTTATATGGAACAGTATTTCTTGATGTTATGGCATACAATATGTTCACGGTATTGGTCATTTTTATAATCAGGTTTAATTACATGTTATACAGGTATTCAAAAACTGCTACTGATGAAAAATAATATAAGAGTAGAAAGGGCTATACTTCAATTGACTCAGGAAGAATTGGCAAATAAAGTGGCAGTAAGCAGGCAAACAATTAATGCTATCGAAGCAGGTAAATATGTGCCATCAACTGCATTAGCGTTAAAAATTGCTAAAGTGTTTAATAAGCCGCTGGAAGAAATTTTTCAATTAGAGAAAAATGATTGACAATAAGGTGAATTACCTTTAGCTGCCTCTCATACCACCTGTCTTTATTGGCTTTTTAGAAAAACCACCTGTTTTACCTGGTTTTATAAAGCCTTTAGCAGCGGGAATATTGTTCTTTGAATTTTTACCACCTTTTTTGCCGTTGTTTTTATTTCCTGATGTTAGTGACATAAATAATCTATTTAGTGTATTACAAATATAATTAAAAAAGCCTTTCACTTTTATGAAAGGCTTGTGCCCGGGACTGGATTCGAACCAGCACACCCTTGCGGGCGCTGCGACCTGAACACAGTGCGTCTACCAATTTCGCCACCCGGGCATAGTAACTGTTCAGGGGGTGCAAAGATAATGAATGAAATTCAACAGAAAAATCAGAAAATAAATTGGTCTATGCTGTCATTAAGCTACAACCTCTTAAAGCAGTATGATCCATACGTCCTAAAACCTCAAAACTACCTTCCAGGTTCAAATGACCTATATCTTCGGTCGCTATAAAAGCGCAAGAATCTCTATTCGATAAGTCTATAACATTTATACCCCCTACTCCATTCTTTTTTATATCTAATGGGTCATTCATATCACGTACCATTACCTTCATAGTAGATGCTGCATAAAAGACGCCATCCTTTTTTGAATATGCCTGAGACAATAACTCTGTCATCCCATACTCAGAATTTATATCAGGTATTTGCCATTGTCGTTTTAATATCTCATGCACTTCTGTCCTAGTCATTTCTTCACGTCTCCCCTTCATACCTCCTGTTTCCATAACAATTGTATGCTGTAGTTGCATGTGGTATTGAGCAGCAAAATCAAGCAATGCAAATGTCACACCTAACAAGAGTGTCTTCTGGCCTTTCCTTTCAAGTTCCTGTATTGTAATATGTAGCTTTTCAAACTCGTTCAAATAAAAGCTGGATTCTTTATGTCCACCTACTTCCATAAGCACCTTTACCATATGCACCAAAGATGAGCCTGAACGTTCGAGATAAGAGGGCAATAATGCCAGGATCATATAATCTTCAGGCTTTCCATAGAATTCTTGAAACCCTTGCAAAAGTGATAGCTTATATAGGTCAGAATCACCAATATAATGACGGCTGGGGATCTCCCCGGTCGTACCACTGCTTTCAAAAACTAACGCCGTTTTCTTTTCGCCAGTTATTATTTTATGTGTCTTAAAAAAAGAAATGGGTAAAAAAGGTATTTGACTAACCTCTTTTACGTCTTCAGGATGGATACGTAAGGCATTAACAAACTCTTTATAAATAATATTGTTACCATACTGATAAAAAAACATAGCTAACGCAACATCATCAAAGGTTTGGGCGTTAATATGTAGTAAGTAATTATTATTAGTTAGATCGATGTACACCTATTTTATTTAACTTTGTAATATGAGGTTTTTTGTTGCAATATTGGTGATCTTAGTATGCTTTTTTGCTGCATGTAAAAAGACAAATAATATCTCAAATATACCACAGATAAGTGCTTTATCCTTATTCCCTGATTCTATTAAAGCCGGCTCATCTCAAGATACTGTATACTTACAATTCCATTTTCGTGATGGAGATGCTGATATTGGCAACGACCCGAATGGCACCAACTATGATATATTTGTTATAGACAGCAGGCATAATGATACCACAGGATATTTCTTTCCTGAAATCGCAAATCAAGTCAAAAATCCTGCAACAGGCATAGAAGGCGATTGTACTATATTTATTTTGGCTGCGCTTATACCGGTAGATTCTACTAAACAGCTGGATTCATTACATTATACAGTTTATATGCAGGATCAAGCTTTGCATCATAGCAATGTACTTACTACATCAACTTTGTACATCCATCAATAATGGAAACTTCCTTATTTAGAATTGATAGTAAGATTAGTTTTCTGAACCACTTCCTTTATTACAATATCCAGATCGTTTACAGTGTCTCTTAACTTCTGTAAAATATCTTTATTGATAGGGTCAGCAATATTATCGTAATTAAACAACTTAGATAAGCCTAAAATATTTGCTACAGGTCCACGTATTTTATGCGCTTGCACCCATGCAATATCTGTAAGTAATTTGTTGCGATCTTCTATTTGTGTTAGGTATTCTTTTTCTTCAGTGATGTCTTTAAAGTACACAGCCAGTCCGCCACGCAAAGGATAGGCATTTACTACCAGCCATTGTTCTTTATCAGCAACAAAATATTCAAAATGCACGCTTGTCTCTTGCTTTGATGCCTTTTGTAATTCTATATAAAACTTTGAATCTTTACCATAAGCAAAACATTCCCATATATTCCTTCCAATCAGGTTTTCCCTTGCATGTTCTAACAACCTTTCTGATTCTTTATTTACATATGTAAATTCCCAATTACCATTTACAGCAAAAAAACCATCTGTAATACTTTCAAGCATAGTTTTCATCTCATACAATCTAATGAAATCAGCTTCTTCAGTACTATAAAATAAATTCCCTTTTTCTTGATTTTGCCTCATGGTTATTACTTTCCAATGTAAAAATGGAGGTAATCGCCCTATTAAAATTATAAAGTGGAACCCTTAACAAGCCATTAAGAAAATAATTGCATAAACAATTGATAATCAACATCATGGATTATTTGCTAATTGTTATTTTATTAGTGTATATCTTATTATTTTCTTCAATTCTTATAATGTATACGCCTGCATTATAAGGTGACAAGTTAAGAATATACTTACCTGTCCCATCTGTCTTCACTGATTGATTTACCATCAAAACACCAACAACATTATATAACTGAATATCTACATTAGTCGATGCTTCACCATTTATATATACTTCTTTATTTGCTGGGCTAGGATATACTGTAATTTTATTTTGAGTGTTTTTTACTGATGATACTGCATCGGGGCAACCTGTCATACCACCAAAAATGGCTACACCACTGCCCGTTGGATCTAACCAACTTTTAAGCGTATTTGTTGAAGTTGAAGGAGATTCGAAAGCATTCGCTGACCAATACTTAGCTATTTTACTATATTCAGCACTGATATTCATTCTCTGACCATTAACGTTGGTAGATGTACATGAGGACGCAGTATTACCTCCTGAAAGTATACCAATAAGATTTCCTGAAGTATTAAATAATCCACTGCCCGAAGAACCCTCTTCAATTCCTCCCTGCGCAAAAACAATTGCCCAATGGCTATTTGCTGCACCACCACTTGTTATATTAAAACTACCATTCGGGCTCACACTTGTACCCGTTGATACTTTTTTAATATCACCGCTCGGATGATGGTAGCCAATAAATGTGCCTGATAGGCTAAATGTATAATTAGTATTATCCCAACCTGAGAAATAATAGTTGTAACTGTTTGGAGGATTATATTTTAGTTCCAGTAGCAAAAAATCATCCTTTATTCCTGCAACATTGCTATCATAGCTTGACCGGGCTCTGAAATAAGCCCCAACCATAGTATTATAGGATGGCTGCCCTCCGCTATAAACACAGCTGGGAGCCTGATAGTTGAAGTAAAATCCCCAGCCTGAAAAGGTCGTGTTACTCGTACTATTAGTTGGTTCTACATGCGATGCAGTAAGTATATATGGCCTGCAGCTTTGAGAAGTATTGTTCATCATTACACCTGTACCACCATAAATAAATTTGCCCACTATGTATTCAATATGAACTGTTGCATTACTTTGATTTGTATAAGCGCCTACACTCGTAGAGCATACAGCATTGATCTCGCAGGCAGATGACCCGCCATATGCAAATCCCGGACCAGTAGTAAGTCTGTAATTAGATCCTTGTGTAGCATCATCAAATACAGTAAGGTATTCGGTTGCCCTGTAAAATACTCCTACATTATTGATATGCATTTGTATAGCAGATATATCTACATTGGGATCAATATCCATTTCCAGGTTTATCAATTCTCCCTGTACTTTTTCATTTGTCCAAATTCCATCATCAGGGTTTTCTGCTGATGTATAGGCACCTAATATTTGTTTAGCGTTGGCGTTAAACAGGTAATATTTTACACCATCCGGTAAATGAAATTTATCATAATAAATTCCTAATGACTGCACGCCGGGTATCTGTATCTTTAACCTCCATATTTTACTTCCATCACTAAGCGACAACAATGTCCCTGAATTTATCATATCAATATCAGCCTTTACTAATGCGCCAATCCTAAATAATCCGGGCTTAGGAGAATTTTTATCTTCATTTTTTAATACATCAATGTCAGGGGGATTTAAACTAACAACTTGAACATATTTTTGTGAACTAACCTCACTATTAATATTAGGGTTCATACTTAACGGTATACCACCTTCACTCTTTTGAGCTAATACATGCACAAATCCCAAACACACAATACAAATGCTTACAATAAGGGTCTTTTTCATATTTTATGTATACGCTGAATGCATATTAAAAATACAGTAAAAAAAAGACATGGAAATAATCAATGAGATAGACCTGCTTGATTTTATGATAAAAGTATATATACTATAACTAAGCACATATAGATTGTAATTAATATTTTATCTTGTAAGAGCATATTTATATAAAATGAATCCACTTTTGCGAAGGCTGGCTATCAGGCACATTCAAATAAAGAAAAAGCAGGCCGCTCTGCAAGATATTTCAGCCTATGAAATAGCAAAAGGTGTAAAGCAGGTAAAAAGAAGCATACTTATTTTCTTCAGAGATATCCTATTCATGGCAATGGGGGTATTTTCTGCTGCTTTTGGATTAGAAAGTTTTTTATTACCCGATAAATTTATTGATGGTGGTGTCACAGGTATTTCTCTGTTGTCTTCAGAAATTACAGGCGTGTCTTTATCAGTTTTTTTACTTTCCATCAATTTACCTTTCATCTTGCTTGGGTATAAAGTCATTAGTAAACAGTTTGCAATAAAAACAGCTATCAGCATTTTTACACTCGCTCTTGTCATCGCCACTATACACTTCCCCAGTGTCACACACGATAAATTATTAGTCTCGGTGTTTGGCGGTTTTTTTCTTGGCGCCGGCATAGGTCTTTCAGTAAGAGGAGGTGCTGTACTGGATGGCACAGAGATATTAGCCATTTTTCTAAGCCGGAAGATAAGCACCTCGGTAGGCGATATTGTTATCGTCATTAACATACTTATTTTTTCTGCTGCTGCTTACTTCCTTTCTGTAGAGTCAGCATTATATTCTATGATCACCTATCTCTCTGCTTCCAAAACTTTAGATTTTGTTATAGAAGGAATTGATGAATATACAGGTGTTACAATTATCTCTGTCCGTAATGAAATGATACGGGATATGATCGTCAATCATATGGGTAGGGGAGTGACCGTATACCGCGGCAAGCGTGGATATGGAAAGCATGGGCATACAAGCGAGGTAGATATTGTATATACGGTTGTAACCAGGCTGGAAGTAAGCAAACTTAAAGTGGAAATAGAAAAAATTGATCCAAATGCTTTTGTTATCATGAACAGGGTGAAGGACACAAAGGGAGGCATGGTAAAAAAACGCCCGCTGAAGCATTAAAAATTATTGCAATAGTATCTTATTGTTAACCTTTAAAACAAATAGTATGAAGCAGAAAAGTTGTATTTCCTTAATGCTGTTGGCAATTGTTTTATTAGCAGCGTGCAATAACAACCAGGGCAACTCAGCCAATTTACAGACAAAAGTAGATTCCCTGCAAAATGAGTTAAAAAAATATACAGATGATCAAACAACTACTCAAACACGGTTACTGCGTTTCGATTCGTTAGATTTTAATTTTTACAGCGGACAAAAATGGGATTCTCTTGCTATAAGCCATGCACCTAATATTAAAGTCTACTATCCTGATGGCAATACAACTGAAGGCCTGTTCCCGCAACATATAGATATGCTTAAACCCATGTTTATGTTTGCACCGGATACAAAAATTAAAGCACATCCTGTAAAATTTGGCAGTGGCGATTGGACCGCTGTAATTGGCGAAATGGAAGGTACTTTCTCTGCCCCAATGCCAATAAGTGGCGGCAAAACAATACCGCCTACCGGCAAAAACTTCAAATTAATTATGTGCACTATAGGGCATTGGAAAGATGGGAAAATGAGCGAAGAATACTTGTTTTGGGATAATCAGTCTTTTATGAAACAAATAGGACTGGCAAAATAGCAAGTATATAAATATTTTAAAAGTAAAAGCCCCATTTATGGGGCTTTTACTTTGGGCGGAGAGAGAGGGAACTGAACCTTATCCCGAAACCCGCTCTAATCAATACTTCCGAGTCGCTGATAAAGTCGGATAACCGAATTTACCCCCTCGTAAAAAATAGTTTCAGTATGCTAAGAACTTGATACCTCAAAGGTAGTGGTTTTATCTAATAATCTGCATGTTTTTGACCTTTCTAACGAGAAAATGGTTTAATTTTACGGATTCGATAGAACAAAAGGTCATGAAAGATCAATTTAACATATCTAATAGTCCTCAGCTTTATTTTATAAGGTTGCTGGATGACTATGAGATAAATATCTTTCTGCTTAAAGACATTGAAAAGCGAATTAACTACTCTTTCCCTAACATTCAGGAGATCGCAGAAAATCTTGTTAAGAAAGGATTATTGAAGCGAATTGAAAGAGGAAAGTATTGCCGCCACAATTTCAATGACGAATGGGTTATTAGCAACTACCTGGTAGATGATGGCGTAGTAGCATATTGGTCTGCTATAAACCGGCATGGTCTAACAGAACAATTTCCGAATACAGTTTTTGTACAAACAGCAAAAGAGAAAAAAGAAAAAACAGTTTTTGGAGTTACTTACAAATTCATCCGGGTAGCCAAAAGAAAAATGACTGGTCATACAATGTTCGGTTTTGGCAATAATCAATATCGAATGACCGACATCGAAAAGACGATTGTGGATTGCTTTGATTTACCTGAATATTCCGGTGGTTATGCAGAACTGATACGGGCTTTTAATACGGCATCATTAGACGCACAACAGATGGTGAAGTATTGCAAGGCAATTGATAATACAGCAGCTACTAAGCGATTAGGTTTTCTTGCAGAATTTTTACAGAAGCCTGAGTTTGATGTATTTCTTAAATATGCAAAAAGTATAGTAAATGGAAAGTATAATCTTTTTGATCCCGTTGGAATGGATGAGGGAGAATATGTGAATGAATGGAAGATACGTCTTAATATTAGCACAGATGAAATATCTGATATTTGCAATAAGCTTTATTAAATGATTCTACAACGAGAAATAGCGGCAATAGCTGAACAGGTAGGAGTATCCAAGACTACAATAGATAAAGACTGGGTATTAGGGCATTTTGTTGATGCTATTTTCTCAGTTAAAGAACTGAAGGACATCCTGATTTTTAAGGGAGGAACCTGCCTGAAAAAATGTTATTTTCCTAATTACCGTTTTTCAGAAGATTTAGATTTCACCTGTATTGATGAAAAATTTGAGCTTACAGAAAAGCTATTCGAAAATGTAATCACATTAGTTACGGAAAGGACTGGTATGAACTGTCAAATATCATCCTTTCGGGATTTGATTTTTAAAGATGTAAAAACTGGTTATGAGATAATTGTCAAATATTGGGGATCGGACCACCAAATTAATGCGGCCATACCACCCGTTGAACGGTGGCAAACAAGTATAAAAGTTGAAATTATTCTTTACGAATTGCTTCTATTTCCCCCAGTTATCAACGAGCTAATACACCCCTATTCCGATAAACTTTCAATAAACGCAAGTAAAATCCCCTGTTATTCCATAGAAGAAGTTATAGCGGAAAAAATCCGTGCTTTAGTACAGCGAAAGTACACAGCTCCACGAGATTACTATGATATTTGGTACTTAACCAAGAATTACAAAGAACTAAACCATGCTAAGATAGCAAGTGCTTTTCTTGAAAAAATGAAGTACAAAAATCTTGCTTTTACAGGAATAGATCAATTAATAAATGAGAAGAATAAGCGCATCCTAAAACATAACTGGCAAAACAGCTTAGGACATCAAATAGCAAAAGATCAATTAGCAGACTATAATACTGTCATTGCCGAAGTCCAGAAATATTTTGAAAGCACTCTTTAATTGTCCTAAGATTGTGCAATGTCCCTCTTTGGGTTACGTTAATAAGAAAGGTTAGTTCCAACAAAAAGCACTAAGTCTCATAAAATGCCCATTGTTTGAAGTATTAATCAGAAATAATATCAATCAATTCTCTGAACTGTGTTGGTTTAAGATATTAATCATTTCTGATTCATGAATTAATGCATCTTCCATATTCCAACTATCATTGTTATAAATTTCAAGTAATTTAAGACTCTCAACTCCCCATTTTTCATTATGCAACTGAAATTGAATCTTTTTAGCAGCCGGTTGAAAGTGATTATAAGATGAGTTGGTACTGTTTGTGATTAACGCAAGGTTTCCAAACGAATGTAAATTATCATCCGGCCATATTTCATATTGTTGTTCGGGATTTTGAGGATAAACATGTTCTACTGATCTGCTTTGTCTAAATTGGAACCTTTTAATTAATTTTTCGTTCTTTATATGTTTTTGGGGAATATCATCACGCCATATTTTTAATAGACAGTAGTCCAATTTAAAGAACCAATATCTTTCAGTGCCAGTCCCCCTTGATAAAACATCTTTAGGTACCTCAAACGACTTTTTCTTAACATAGTGATTCTTCATGTTGTCAATCGCAATTTGTTTGAAGGTTTTATTGCCTGAAATCCTTGATTCAGCCATCTGGTCATCAAGCTTCTCTAACCAACTCAAAATAGATGAACTGGCATATTCTTCGTTGGACTGATAAAGCGTCACTGCATTTTTCTGTATGTAATGAATTAATGGAACTAACCATAATTCTGATTGAGTAACGCTTACATTTAACATTGCCTGTAGATCAGTTAACATGCCCTTCATTTTTTTTCTCATGTAGCTCTTATCGGAGGCTTCTTCATTCCGCGCGTTAAAAGAAATGTCCCACTTATAAAGATTATCAACGAATAAACTCTTAATAACAAAACTGTCAAAAAGCAATCTTGTTTTTAGTAGATGCTCTATAAAATAAACCGGCATGTCTTGGTTTTTGCCCGCAAAATCAATAATCTGTAGGAGATTTTTTTCTGAATAGTTATCAGAAATAGTATCCTCGCATGTACAAAAGGTTGTTAATAACAGTTCTGAAAAACTAATAATGGAGCTGATTTTTACCTCATGTCTTTTTTCTTCTTTAGAGTTGTATTTTTTATTTGCTTTTAATATTTCTACCAACGTATGAGGTTCTTCACCTTCATAATTATCTGTATCAAAATGGCTTATAATATTGTGCAGGGATGTATCTGTCCCATTATAAGATAAGATTAATTGAGCAGCCTTGTCATCAAGTACATCTTCAAGATAGTTGTCCATTTGGCTACAAGCGTTCCATATTCTTGAATAAGCGAAACGTTTCTCCTGGGGGACTTTATCTAATATTCTTGCTTTTAAAATCTCATGTTTTTCTAATTGTTCGCCCCTGCTATTCATGACTTCAAAATACCAATTCATGTCAGTACCTTTTGGTAGTATTACATAAACAAGAGTAACTTTTTCATAAATAAAGCGTGAAAAAGTAGTACGGACACTATCGGAGGTTAGTTGATTTTGAATGAAATCCAATATTATTTTCCTTGCGGCTGGTAGTCTTCTATTAACCTCATCGTCATCAAACTGTTCCCCATCAGCTATACTCCGCAAATACTTCATATCCTCATTTCTTGAAGGAAAAATCAATCGTTCAACTTCAGATGAATTTAAGAACCGATTCCATCGTTCATCATATTGTACCAGCAACGTGGCAATTAGGAATAGGGTTGTTATCCTCTGCTGACCGTCTATTAGATCATTCCTTCTTGACGCCTCATTTAAGTCTGTCGTGATATTTCCTAAATAATAAACCTCGTCTTCCAAACTACTCTTAAAGTCATTGAGCAAATCTGTAATCTGTTTATCCTCCCAAGCATACAAACGTTGATAGACTGGAATGGAAAAAACCATCTCGTCTACAGTTTCCGGGGTAAAAGTCCCTACTGTTAATTTGAATTCGTCCATATCTAATTCAATCATTAAATATTATCTAATTTTATCAACATATTTTTTGCATTAAATAGACGGGGATGCTTTCCAACATCTATCTTCCTGTAAAAGCCTTTATCTCCATAAAATGATTTGTAATAATCTCGTCTGATCCCCTTCGCCAAATTAAATCCAAGAACATTATTCTTCTGATACAATTTTTCACTTATGTCCATTAATTTATCAATGACGTGCAATGGTGATGATGATAAATCAATTACTTCAAACGGATTGACACTTAATAAGTGGTTGTTTACGGTATTATACCTTAGAGAATACATCTCAAGTCTTTTGTAAAAAAGAACATGCTCTAACCACATCGCAACTTCATCAAGTTTACTATTGTCACCAAATTTATCAAAATAAAAAATTAAAGAAGCTTCGAAAGCCTCAAGCAAAAAGCCAATCCCTGTATTGTTAAATTCAGATAATAAGACATACAGATTTCTGAAAATTCTGTCATTATTTTTACTCTGGAATAGCAGGTCATATAGGTTATAATATTTCTCAGTAAACAAGAAAAATAACTCTCCGCTTTCTATCGTTTTAGTGATCTGAAATGGCATCCATTCTTGACCAAAGCTCAAAATAGATATAGAGCCATTCCCATTAATTGTGCATTTTGCTTTAGTTATATAGATTAATTCACCTCTTATGGTGTTGATATTCCATCCTGAAAATAGTGGGGGCTGAATATAATTATTTAAAGAAAATTCCTTTGATAAGGAATCTATTGCTTTAAACTCACGTTTAATTTGTACTTCAGTTGGGTCCTTCCTCGAAATCGTTCTTGTTCTACCCCAAAGATTATGCAAGAGATATAAGAGGACATTTTTTTTGTCCAATTTCTCCCATTGCTGACTACATCGTATTGCTGTTAAATCACCCGTTTCTTTAGGGATACATCGCAGATGACTTGCCTTCAGCAAATCATAATCTTCCAGTCTCTTGCCTTTACTATTTTGACTGTCAAAAAACACAAATGCATCATCCATTGAACGTGGAATAACTAAAACAAAATAAAGCTTTTCACTTAAATATTTTATCCACGTTAAATAGCCGTCCTCATCAATATTCTTTTTGTAAAGCCAATTAGAAATATGTGCTGCATTATCAATAATATTTTTCTTCGAAGCTACGTGTCTGTATTCCTGGTTTAATAGCCCATTTGAAAATTCGCATTTTAAAACGTACAATAAAATAGAGAGGGTTGTCAGCCTTTGCTGCCCATCAACAATTTCATACTTACCTGTATTTAAATTGTTCGATGCAATAATAGTTCCCATTACATAGGGAATGTTCTCCCGTTCATTCATTGCCTTATAAATGTCATTAAGAAGAGCCTCTGTGTGTTCTGTTGTCCATTTATAGGGACGCTGATAGACAGGGATGGATAACTCCATTCCCAAGAGGTTTTTTAATGAGATTTCCTGTGCTAATCCTATCATACGTGCATCAATTAAATCTTTTCAACATAGCCCTCACTTACAATTTTAACATGAATTTTCTACCGTAGTCGGGTGAAAGTGTGAAAAATCGCTTCTAAATAGGGCCAAATTCGTAACTGAAAAAAAATTAAGTTATGAGTGTGAATAACGGTAAAACTAACGAATTCTCTCAATCCAGACAGTACAGAGATCCATTGTTAACGATTGCTGACCTGGTAGAATTTAAAGATCAGCTTATCTCTGAAATACGGAAACTGCTGAGCGATCAAATGGGAAATACTGAAAAAAAGTGGCTTAAATCGCTTGAAGTTAGAAACCTTCTTAACATTTCTCGTGGCACATTACAAAACCTGAGAGTATCAGGGACGCTACCCTATACCAGGATTGGAGGTGTGATTTATTATGACTACAAGGATATTCAAAACGTATTCCTTGCTAATAAGAGTGGTCAGAAATCATAGCGACAAACTGGCAGAGAAGATAAAGTTCCAATGAAAGCAATTATATACAAAGGCTAAAGATTCTACTAAAAGGGAAACAGAAGCCGATCAAAAAAAATGATTTATGATATGCATATTAATAGGATTATTGATAGCAAAATACCGAAGGTTTATCAAGTCGATCCAACGTGTGGGCACCAATAGGCGGCATTGGTAACTAACCGTTGAAAGGGCCTATTAAAATAATTGCAACATAACTAAAAGCCCCATTCAAAGACTTATAAATAAAAGGCTGAAGCAAGTACCATAAAAAAGGCAGCTGACATGAAACTTGTACGCGGTCTGTCGCATACGGCAAGATGTATTTTTGTATACAAAAATGATCTTGCCCTCCCTTCCAAAGTCAGTCCGGGGGGGATAAATGCTTCGGAACTCGCATTTATTTATTAAAAAGGATTAGAAATGGCAAGGAAGAAAGAAGAGGTGCGGGAAGATTTGTTAAGCCATCCTATAACGGTACGAATTACTGAAACAGAATTTACCAAGTTGAACAAATTTGTCACAGAAGGTAGCTGCAGTAATATCGGAGATGCTGTAAGAGCCGTCCTGAATCACGGGAAAGTAACCCTTTATCATAAGGACATTTCACTGAACGGACCTATGGAACAATTGGCAGGTATAAGAAAAGAACTGAAAGCTATAGGGGTGAATATCAATCAAATCACCCGGCAGTTTAATAGCACCTCAGATGGGAATCAAAAAATGTTTCACACATTGAAAGTGTCGGAGCAATACAAAAAAGTAGATGAAAAGGTAAATCAATTGCTTGAACTCGTGTCAAAAATTGCTGTAAAATGGTTGCAAGAATAGGCTATGGAAAAAGCATTAGTAGGATTTTAAACTACAATGAAAATAAGGTTAAGGAGCATGTAGCCGACCTTATTTTAGCCAATCAATTTGCTTGTGAAGCTGATGATCTTTCCTTTAATAGTAAGCTGCACCGGTTTGAAAATATGACGATGAATAATGCCAGGTCTAAATCAAATGCCATTCATATTTCTTTAAATTTTGACTTGGGAGAGTCAATTCCGGTAAGTACCCTTCAGGAGATTTCTATAGAGTACATGGAAAGAATTGGCTTTGGCGAACAACCCTATCTGGCATATCAACACTTTGATGCAGCTCACCCACATATCCACATCATAACAACCAATATTCAGGAAGATGGCAAGCGAATAGACCTGCATAATATTGGCCGAAATCAATCTGAAACGGCCAGAAAGGAAATTGAAGAAAAGTATGGTTTAGTAAAAGCAGACAGTAAAAAAACAGCACTTGACTGGATTTTGAAACCGGCAGAAATCAACAGTGCCATTTACTCAAAATCGGAAACTAAAAGGACCATATCGAACATTGTAGGTCATGTGATGCACCAATATAATTTCATTTCTTTGGCAGAATATAATGCAGCGCTTTCCTGTTTTAATGTTCAGGCAGAACGCGGACAGGAAGGAACGGTTTTGTACGATAAAAGAGGGATTATCTATTCTATCGTAGATAAGGAAGGAAAAAAAGTAGGCTTGCCAATTAAAGCAAGTAGTTTCTTTTCAAAGCCAACTCTTAAAAATCTGGAAGCAAAATTTGCTGCTAACGAAGGGCTAAGAAAAGATTTAAAAGGAAAGAGCAAGACAATCATTGCCAAAATCCTGAATAGCCCAAATTCAATTTCTAAGGAAAAATTCACACAGCAACTAAAAATAAGTGGTATTGAGCCTGTATTTCGACAGAATGCGGAAGGGTTTATTTATGGCATTACTTATGTCAACCACAAAGACAAAGTTGTTTTTAATGGCAGTGATTTAGGCAAAGAATATAGTGCCAAATCAATAGTTGAAATGTTCGCACCTGAAAAATCTTATAGCCATGATTCAGGAAATAAAGTCGGCACACTCCCAGCCAACTATCCTTCTGA
>JABDFN010000022.1 GCA_013286485.1 Bacteroidota bacterium | reverse complement strand
AAGCCTTACAAGATAAATACCGGCAGTAGTATAGGTGTGTGATGGGTGGGTGGCAGTAGTTGTATTGCTATCTCCGAAATACCATGTGTATGTTGTAGCGTTAGTTGAAGTATTGGTGAATTCCACTGTATTGCCTGGGCCGGCTGCATAAGTAAATTGTGCTCTAAGATCGTGCTGACCAATATGCCAGTAACCCATACTATCGTAAGCAACTATTTTGGTGGCTGTTCTTATGTTGGTTGCGTCTGTGGCGCTGAGTGTGTAGTTATAGGATATCAATGTAGGGTCTTTACGGAATAGAGTTACATAGAAGGCACAGGCGGCTGCATAAGACGCTATGGGTGTGGGGTGGGCGCCGTCAGACTGGTATAATTCAATCGAGGGGTATTGATTCCTGATGTAATGCCTTACCGCGCCCACGGGGGATATGAGTGAGTTTCTTACATATGCGATACCATTAGCAGCTGCCACAGAATCTACTATTGGCATTACCGCCGAATCTGCATATGCTCTGTACCTGAGATTGGTAAGACTATCCATCCCGTCGTAAGTGCATGGATATGGCCACGCCATATTAGAGCAGTATGATGTATCGCCATTTTGGTACCCCCAGGTCATATAATAAATGTCTTTAGTGCATGAGTCATTTGCTTTTATCATATTATCCAGGCATTTTGCCTCATAATAAGAGCCGGTCATCCATTCAAAGGTTTGCGCCGATGGCCCCATGCTTGATTCCTGGAGTATCACATAGTCCCATTGCGCGGATGTTATCTTTTGGGCGCAAAGCGTATCATTGCAGTGATCGTACCAGGTATAACCACTGACGGCATAACTATCAAAGATTAAGGTATCTCCCATAGACGTAGCCACGTCGGCGGTAATTTGGGGCAGATTGTTCACGTAAGTATAGCTGTTGCCAATAAATAAGACTTTTAGCTTTTTACCAGCATAGGCATGAAGGCTGATAACAAGGGTAAATAGAAATAGAATATAGGGCCGCATAGGTTTTTTTTAAAAAAAATTGATAGACGAAAATTATTGAACAAAAGGAAGTATAAAATATATTTTTTTAGTAGTTGCGATGTTTTTTATAAGAGATGGTACAGGCTTACTGTTTAATAACAGTAAGATGCTGTGAATAAACATTATTGTTACTTATCGCTTTAATGATATATTGTCCGGGAGCCATGTTAGAAATGTCAATTTTTTTATTAGTTATTATGCTGTGCTGTTTCAGTTTTCCTTCTATATTGAAGATCGCAATTTCACTACCTATCATACTTTCAGATACGTATATAGCGCCATTCGATGGGTTAGGATAAAATATATCAGCATTGCTTTTATTTATTTCAGTAATGCCTGTTGATGGAATTATCTTTACATTATAATCTTCGGTTTCTCCCCAATTCAAGTAGCCAGTAGCATCAGCTGTGCAGGGAGTAGCATTCGGTGAAGTATATGTATCGTCTTCAAAAACCATCACCCGCATTCTTGTTATACCCTGCTTGGCAGTTGCCGGTATCGTTAGGGACGCAACAGAGGGGTTTGTGACAGTGAGTGACATTTCCGTCTGCTGCAAAACTCTCTCTCCGGGATCATAAAAACTGTTATTCTGATTATAATCAATATATACTGCCACATATTGTATGCTTACCGGATCGTGTGAAACCGATAAAGTATAAGTATTACCTGCAACCAGGTTTGGAGCAGCTAAATTATTATAGTACACATAATGTGGAGCAGCAAATTGTGTATCGCCGGAAGTATTGTTCAGACTTCCCAAAGTAACGTTGGAGATATAATGTGGAACCGGGCCGCCGCCACCGTCATCATATCCCGCAGCACAATAAGGAGAAGGGTTGGTTATTTGTCCGTAAGATAAGTTTACAAGGAAAAGGGTGGTTGCAAGCATAGCGTTTTTAGGGTTCATTTTTTTTGATTTTAATTTGGTTTTTGCCTATATAGATGACACTAACAATTCAAATCTTGGGTGAGCAGAAAAAAAATAAATTTCTAATTTGATAGCTTCTACCAAGTTATCGGCAAGAGTAAAAAAAATTGAGAGTTACCCAAGATTTGAGTAACAATTGTCATCTGTATAAGAGAAGGTTATCATAAACGATCTTCGATTAGTAATGATTAAATATAAAATCTAACATATGAAAAGTGTAATTGCCTTGAGTTTTTTCGTTATAACAATAATCTCGATATCGCTCTCCTGTAAGAAAAATAACGATCCAAGTCCTACTGGGTACACAAAACCTGATAGTATCGCTTTTGGAAGATATAATTCCATGAGTATGACACCGGTACCACATGGTCAGTTTTATGAATTGGAAAATAACGCGCTGTACGCTTATCCTATTTTATTTATTCCGGCAGGTACACAGATGCTGAAACAAAAATTACCGGATAGCCTATACCTTATTGCCAGGTATCTTATAGACAATTTTCCGTCTTATCTGATGCAGCATCCTAAAGATAGCTCTATTGGTTGTCCAGGCTGTACAGACGAGCAAATCATAACACTTTCTGTGCTCTCAGATACTACGACAAGAGGTTGGCTGATCAGTACAGATACTTCAAGATTGCCGGTAGAGCTGAGACAATATATATGGAAGGCTGGAATGATAATGGATCAGTTGTAATATAGCGGGGACTACTATGTGATATGGCAGTATATGCCGAGCAGGAAATAATAAAAGGCTGTCTTAAAAAAGACAGGGTATATGAAGAACATCTATATAAACAATATTATAGCATGTTTCTGGCTATCTGCATGCGTTATGCGAAAGACGTTCAGAATGCCAAACAATTATTGAACGATGGATTTGTGAGGATATTTATGTCAATTGAAAGCTTTAGAAATGAAGGTTCGTTTGAAGGCTGGATGAGAAAGATAATAGTAAATACTTGCCTGGAATATATAAAGAGCAGCGATTTCAAAAAAAACAGCCAGACGGTGTATACCGGTGTTATAGATGAAGAAGAGAATATGGTTGTATATAACGAAGCCCAGAAAAATATAGATGCACATGAGTTGATTGCTATGTTGCAGGCGTTACCCCAAGTCACACGTGTAGTATTTAACCTTTTTGCTTTTGAAGGATATAGTCACAATGAGATCGCGGCATTACTCAATATTAGCATTGGCACGTCGTCGTGGCATGTGCACAATGCCAGGAGCATTTTACAACGGAAAATGATGATAAAAAACAAGCTTTATGAGCACAAATGAATTTGATTGGCTCATCGCGAAAAAAGTGAGCAATATATCGTATGAGTACGACACCAGCGATTGGGAAAAGCTTACCATACAGCTTGCGGCTGCAAGGGGGAAAAAGCGTGCCGTAGTGTTTGCATACCTCTCATCAGGTATTGCTGCATCTGTCACTATTTTTCTTATTGTCGCTGTCATGTTCTCTAAAAAAGGCGCACCTGCCGCGCAATATGCATCCAAAACACGCACGCCTCAACCAGCCCCTTCGGCTCTATCAGTTAATAACGGCATCAACATGCAATTACCGGGTGCACAGCATATTGGCAATTATAACTCTTCAGTGGTAATTTCTCATAAAAAACAAAAGCATCTGGCACCCGATACAATTACTTATAATATTCCCGCTGTTGCATATAATAATTTGCCTGTAAATACATCAAGACAACCAACAAAAAAACAGGTAGATACCTCTGGTCTTGAACAACAAATCAGGCAGCATGGCTATGAAGAGCCTGTTACATTGACTGACATTGAAACAGAAAAAAAATCTGACCACAGGAGAATGAACATTAGCCTTGCAGGTGGGATTAATTTAGGGACAGTAAATACAGAATATGCAATAGGTGCTGCAGTAGATAAGAAGCTGAGCAAAAAGTTTGGCGTTGAGGTTACAGTAGCTTATGTAGGAAATGCTGCTTCGACATCCGGTGGTCAATATCCTTCTTCTCCCTTCATCCCGGGTGGTTACTTCCCGCCAACCAAGCCATTGATAATAGTTACCTCACCTCTAAATTATTTGCAATTTGCCCCAATGGCAGATTATAACCTTTCTAAAAAAATTACTTTATCTGCAGGCGCCGACCTGCAAAGATTACTACAGGAACAAGGTGTTACCGTATTGTATAGTGATAATGCCAAGGTTGCACCACCCATAGATATAGGAATGTTACTGAGAACAGAGTATTCTATGTCTTCCCATCTTAAAGCCGGATTATCTTATCGTTTAGGTGCTAACAACCTAGTCGCTCCGGGTAACAATTATTTTGACCGCAACTATATGCAGGTACAGTTAAAATACAAGCTACATTAGTCTTGGTAGGTACTACAATCAACAAAGGTGAGTTAAAGCAAAGAGATAATGGTATAGATATAAAAGCTTACTGAAATGGGTACGTTTTATAAAGGTCAAGGGGATAGAAGTTAGAAAATTTACTAAGCTGTAGTATTTCCTATATGAATAAAGCCTCAATTACTTGAGGCTTTTCTTTTATTTGAGTAGTCCGACCTGGATTCGAACCAGGACTAATAGAACCAAAATCTATTGTGCTACCTTTACACAATCGGACTATCCTTTAATTTGGGTTGCAAAAATAGGGCGTAAAAGCCAAATCCCAAAATGAAATTATACTACCTGTTTTTCAAATATTTTTTCCATAATTACGAATCTTCACACTTCTAATTCCGTTATTTTCTATTAGGTTTGTGCGGGGTTCCCAATTTAATACGGAGTAGCAATCATGTCCAATGCGGCAAATCCGCGTCAATATGTAATAAGGATCATTTTTATCGGTATTGCCTGCATTATACTGACAAGGCTTTTGTTTTTACAACTCTTCGAAAGCAAGTATAAAGTAATGGCAAATGATATTACTATTTATCGAAAAATAGTGTATCCGCCACGCGGTATTATTTATGATAGAAAGGGGAAAGTGATGTTGTATAACCAGGTGGTATACGACCTGGTGGTAACACCCAATAGTATCCTCAAAGGGTTTGATACTGTACAGTTTTGCCAGGCACTTGGCATTGATAAAACCACTTTTGTTAAGACTATTGATCGTGTAAGATTTAGAAATGGGGGCATGCGGCAAAGTAGTTTTATGGAAGAGTTGAGTCAGGAACAGGCAGCGCGTTTCCAGGAAAATGTTTATCAATTCACGCCGTTTGAATTAAGACAACGGTATATGCGAGCCTACCCGCATGCAAGTGCCGGTCTTGTGCTAGGTTATATTGGTGAAGTGTCTCCTGATATGTTGAAGAATCCTCGGTATAGTTCTTACCAGCAAGGCGACTATACTGGTATGAATGGTTTGGAGCGTAGTTATGAAGAAGCATTGAGGGGACAGCGTGGTGTGTATTATTTAGAGCGTGATAATTTTAACCGTCCCCGTGACCCGTATATGAATGGCGCGCTGGATACTCCTGCTGTAGCAGGTGACAGCCTGAGTTTATATATGGATGCAGAGCTGCAGCTATATGCAGAGAAATTAATGTCGAATAAGATAGGGAGTATAGTAGCAATAGAGCCTAAAACAGGTGGTATTATTGCTATGGTCAGTAGCCCCGGATATAATCCTAATCTGCTGAGTGGCAGCGAACGTACTAAGAACTATGGCAAACTGTTTATGGATGCCACACATCCTTTGTTTAATCGTGCTATGCAGGCGACATACCAGCCCGGGTCAACCATCAAACCCATGACAGGCCTTGTTGCACTGGACGTGGGAGCAATAACACCATCATACGGGTTTCCCTGCAGGGGCAGTTATAATTTATGCAGCCGCCCCATAGCTTGCGACCATAAAGATGCGGGCCATGCTGCTAATTTTAAATTAGCGTTATCGCATTCCTGTAACTCTTATTTCTGTCATGCTTTTCGGCTTACTGTTGATGATAAAAAATTTGGCGGTGTAAAAAATGGTTTGCAGGTATGGAGTAATTATTTTTCCAGCTTTGGTTACGGGCATGCTACCGGTGTAGACATTCCGTTTGAAGGCAAGGGTCTGTTGCCGGATTCTGCGTATTATAATAAACGGTATAATGGTTCCTGGAATTCCTGTACCATCGTTTTTGTGGGCATGGGACAGGGTGAGCTGGCGCTTACGCCTTTGCAAATGGCAAATGGTATGTGCATAATTGCCAATAAAGGATATTATTACACTCCGCATTTTGTGCATGCAATCGGCAAAAGCACAAAAGATACCAGGCTGCAAGCTTATTTGCAAAGGCATGTTGTTACCAGTATCTCAGACACCACTTTTGATATTATACAGGACGCCATGCAGAATGTGGTAGAGAGTGGTACTGCAGCAGCTGTTAAAGTTCCGGGTATAAATATTTGCGCTAAAACCGGTACTGTAGAAAACAAAGCGATCGTTGGTGGCCAGGCAATAAAAATGCCAAACCACTCTATGTTCGTAGCCTTTGCACCCAGAGAAGACCCCAAAATAGCAATAGTGGTAGCAGTAGAAAATGCAGGGTACGGAGCCGCGTGGGCCGCACCAATAGCAAGTTTGCTCATAGAAAAATATTTAAAAGATTCAATAGCCTCCAATAGGAAGCCATTGGAAGAAAAAATGATAAATGGCCATTTGATAAATAAGTATACGTACATAATAGATTCTGTCCGCAGGTTGCATGATAAGCAAGTATACCAGGAAAAAATTGAGAAGAAGCGTATGGATGTAAGCGCACAAAGGGCACACGATTCAACTTTATATATACAATGGATACATGAAGTATTAAAGAAAAAATAATGAACGCAACATCAACACATAAAAGCATTTTCAGCAGGATAGATGGTGTGACACTATTCTTATACCTGTTGTTGGTGATCATTGGTATGATGGCTGTGTTTTCTGTTGAACACCGCAGTACCGACCCGTCTATCATTATGATGAACAAGGGGTATATGAAGCAATTGATATGGCTTGGTATATCCTTATTTCTCGGCCTGATCATTATACTTACCGACAGTAAATTCTTCTCCAACATTGCTTACTTGTCTTACGCTTTTGGTTTATTTATTTTGTTTATCACTATATTTTTGGGTATAGATGTGAAAGGCTCACATTCGTGGCTGGGTGTGGGTAGTATTCGCTTTCAGCCGGGGGAAGTGTGTAAAATATTTACCTCGCTGGCTTTAGCAAAATTCCTTTCATCTCCCGAAACTAATTTTAAAACATTGAAGCATCGTCTTGTTGGTGTTGCAATTGCGTTGGTGCCTGCTATATTGATCGTGTTGCAGAAGGAAACGGGTTTGGCGTTGGTATATTTTTGCTTCTTCCTGGTTATGTATCGGGAGGGCTTGCCTAACAGTATTCTTATTATTGGCTTTTCATTAGTGGCCCTGGCTTTGATGACATTGCTGATAGACCGTAAAGTGTTGTTCATTATACTTACTGTGCTTGGCATATTGGTAGCAATCATTTTGCGGGAAGGTTTAAAAAGAAATGTTGCTTTATGGGTAACGCTTATTGCTATTTGGGGTGCATGTATATTGTTCTCTCAAGTTGCTGTGCCCTTTGCGTTTAAGCATGTACTGCAAAAGCACCAGATAGACCGTATCTTTTCTACCATTGGACAAGATGTGCCGAAGGAATATATGAAAGAAGAAAACGGTGAGGAGCGGAAAGGTAATACATCGGATTACAATGTTAAACAATCTAAGATCGCTATTGGTTCGGGAGGTTTTTGGGGCAAGGGTTTTTTAAATGGTACCTCTACTAAAAACGAATTTGTTCCTGAACAGAATACCGACTTTATTTTTTGTGCCATTGGTGAACAGTTCGGCTTTTTTGGCAGTGCTTTGCTTATAGGTATTTATATATTGCTTATGCTGCGCATCATTTACCTGGCGGAGCGACAACGGTCATCGCTAAGCCGTATATATGGTTATTGTGTGGCAAGCATTTTATTTTTCCATTTTGCTATTAATATCTCTATGACCATAGGGCTGGCGCCGGTAATTGGTATTACCCTGCCATTGCTTAGTTATGGTGGTTCATCATTATTATCATTTAGTGTGCTCATTTTCATCCTCATTAAATTTGATACGGACAGGCAGGCGATGATACGTTAATTTTACAGACACATGGCAAAAGTATTTCCATTATCAGAAGGTGTTTTCACTGTTGGGCATGACAAAAATTTTGTTCCATTTCATATAGGGCAAGATGTGTTGACCGAGAGATCTATTGGGTCTTTGTTGGTAGAGGTGCAGCCATTTTTGGTAATGACTGAAAGTGACCTGATCGTTTTTGATACGGGGCTTGGGTTTAAGAACAATAATGGCGAGATGCAGGTACACGAGAACATTGAAAAATGCGGATACTATGCCGGCAATGTTACAAAAGTATTGCTCTCGCATTTGCATAAGGATCATGCAGGAGGTGTAACATACAAAGATGAAAACGGCGTAGTGAAGCTGACCTTTCCGAATGCGGACTATTATATTTATAGAGCCGAAGCGGACTTTGCGTTGCAAACGGGTTATCCATCTTATCACACTGCTGATATAGAACCGTTGCTGGCGTCTACACAGGTGAAATGGCTTGACAGTGAAGAAGGAATGATAGACGGGTATATACGGTTTACACATTCGGGTGGACATAGTCCGCAGCATATTGTTTATTTACTGGATGACGGGGTTGATAAAATATTTTTTGGCGGAGATGAAGCACCACAACTGAAGCAGATGAAGATGAAATATATTGCCAAGTATGATTTTGATGGTAAAAAAGCTATGGCCCTGCGTGAGCAATATGCTGAGCAAGGCCACAAAGAAGGCTGGCAGTTTTTATTTTATCATGATGTTAAGGTGCCAATAGCCTATTTATAGGGGCGTAATTATCTATCTGCCGGTGGTGCATCCTGGTTGTTGCCATTATTGCCATTATTGCCATTGTTCCACTCGTTGCGTTTTTCTTTCAATTGCTGCATCAATAATTGTTTGAACTCTCTTTCTGTTTTATATAACTGAGCAGCTTGCTGCGGTGTTATTACTTTTAAGAACTCATCGTTATACTTGCGCCTGATATTAAGCACCTCCTGCTGGTAATCGAGATTATCATCTATAAACTGGCGGGAAGTATTATCGTCAGCAAAGCCAGGATTTGTTTTTGCATATTTTTCTACAAATTGCCTGTGTGTTTCCTGTACTTCCTGTTCATACTTATCGTATATGGGCCAGAAGCTGGCTGACTGCTGCGATGTAAAGTGCAACTTGTCTGTTATATAAGCTACCTTAATGGCATGTATACGTTCCTGGGCATGGGCCCTGTTAGGATGGTTAGGCCTTGGCCCGCGCATAGGGGTGCGATGCATTTGCGCATAAGTGCCTGTGCAAAAAAGTAATGTAATTACAATGGTTGTAAGAAATTGTTTCGTTTTCATATTCATTCTATCTGTTTGCTTTTATTCAGTTTGTTTTTTAGTTTTCGTCGAGGTATTCAGTTATTTCTTTTTCATCGAGTTGACCGGTAAGTATGTTTATATCGGTTGACGATAAATTATCTACTATCAGGTCGGTATCAAAATCATCTATGTTTGTTTCTACATAATTGGTTATTTCTGTTTTAGATAATTGCGAAACAGAAAGCCCTTGTGATATTGGCCTTGGTTGTATGAACATTTTTGATGAACCTAAGCCTATACCTAATATTAAAATAGCTGCAGCTGCCCAACGTACCTGTTTCCATATTTCCCTGCCCAAAGGAATGGTTGTTGTTTTTACCACAGGCTGCCCGGATGCTTTTGCTTTGCTTAATATCTGCGATGGTAAATTATCGAAATAGTTAGCAGGCACTGCATAAGGCAATATGGTGTTTGGCAATACCGTTTCTTCAATCTCACTTATCCTCTTTTGTATATGTGTTTCGAAAGATGCAAAATAATTTTCAGGAACCTCGAATGGCATTTCTTTACTGAAATGAATGATGGGGGCCTGTGCAAGATGGATGTTGGCAAGTATATCGTTCTCCAGGTTGTTAAAATAATCTGCGGGGAGCGAGTATGGCATAGAGCGGGATATAGCAGCCAGAGGGCTATTAATATCCTTTAATTCCTGTAATATGTTATTTATTTCGCTCACGTATGTTCGACTTGTATATTTCTTAAAAGTTTAATCATTTAGAAGATAAGCTTCTACCTTCTTAACCGCATGATGATAAGAAGCTTTCAGTGCTCCTACGGAGGTATCCAGCACCTCTGCCATTTTCTCATATGGCATCTCATCATAATATCGCAAATTAAATACGATACGTTGTTTTTCGGGTAATAATTGTATGGCTTTCTGCAATTTCCATTCTATTTTTTTACCATCAAATCCTTTCTGTGCCACCAGCTTCTCTGAAAAAAAATCTTCATTGTCGCTTATAGATACGGAGCTGCGGCGTTTTTGCGCATCTATCCAACTAAGGGTTTCGTTGGTGGCTATACGGTACATCCAGGTATATAAGTTAGACTCTTGCCTGAAATCTGCCAGGCTTTTCCATATTTTGATAAATACATTCTGCAATATGTCATTTGTGTCTTCATGTTCTACTACCATACGCCGTATATGCCAATACAATCGTTCCTGGTATTTTCTTACCAATTGGGTGAAGGCCTGTTCACGGGTAGATTCTGTTTTGAATGATGCTAATAAAACATCATCTGTTAGTTCGGTCATTACCGGCATGAGTGTGTTTATACAATGACAATAGTAAGTTAGTATAGTTTAACGAAACCTCATATTTCCCTGTAGGTAAATTGTTAAATCTGAAAAGAGTTGTGTGTTTTATTCCTCTTGGTTCCGGTTTGCTTCCGCATGTGAAATTTATAATATAAGCCATAGTGGCTGTGTTCGGGCGGTGAGTTCCTGTTTTACTTCCGCTTTTTGGGAAAAAAAGAAAAAGCGGAAGCAGAGATTGCGGTGAGGAGAAATTGCTTTTTGTCTGAACTAAGATTCATAAGATATAAGGATTTTAAGATAAATATAGTGCTAGCAGATCCATGCGGACGGGTACTTGTAGAATCCCAAATATCTGAACATTTGGACCGGGCCCTACGGCAGGCTCTGCAGAAATACTCTCCTAGAAATGACGCTGAAAAGAAAAGAATAAATTTAAAAACATGTAATAAATGATAAGGTTGGATACAAAGGTACTATTCTGAAGAAGGGGTAAACAAATATTTGTTTAAATATATGGGTGGGCATAAAAGAAATATCAATCAAAATAATATCATGGCATAATTTTTAGGCGTTGCAATTATACTTAGTCAATACTTCTCTTCTCATAATAACAGACATAAGTATATATTGGAATTATAAGAATTAACAACATAAAATAAAAATATGAAAAAAATATTATTTGTCCTTAGCGCAGGTTTTTTTTACCCTATGATTATTTTTGGCCAAACAACCTGGACTGCAAACTCAAGCGAAATCTTATTTAAAATAAAAAATGCTGGTATTACTGTAACAGGGAGGTTTGGAGGCTTTAATTCAAGTTTGGTTTTCAGCCCCGATAAACTTGAGTCTTCATCATTGAAGGGATCAGTAGAGGTAGCCACCATCAAAACCGGTATCAATAAAAGGGATCAAGATCTGAAGGGTGAGAACTATTTTAACGAAGTGAAATATAAATTGATAGAAGTAAAATCTTCAAAGCTCTATAAGAAAGGAACGCAATATGCAGGGCTTTTTAATGTAACCATAAAAGGAATAACCAAACAAGTAGAAATACCATTTGAATTTACCCAGAATGGAAATGAAGCGAAATTTAATGGCAATTTTACTATTGACCGCGGGAATTTTGGAGTAGGCGGTGAAACCCTTACCATGGCAGATAATGCTGATGTAAGCATTGAAATAAAAGCAAAAAAAGCGGGTAGCAAATAAATTATTCACTAATGAAAGCAATAGCACTCATTATTTATTTAACGTTGATGCAGCGAATAGTTTTCGCACAAAAGACGATTTGATTTATGCCAGCGTACATGTAACTCAAGAAAATTTATAATCAGACCATTTAAAAAAATTATCGTTGATGAAAACTATTTTTTTTACACCAGGTTTGTACAGCATAGATAAAGATACTGTTAAGTTACTCCGAATACGATTTTCTTATTTCTTAATGCCTACGTTCTTTTTTGCACTTAGCCAGGTGAGTGAAATAGATTGGGTAAATGCTATTATCTGCTTTTTTGTTTTACATCTCTTCATATATCCTGCAAGTAATGGTTACAACAGCTATATGGATCAGGATGAATCCAGCATTGGGGGATTAGAAAATCCTCCCAAGCCAACTAAGCAGCTATTTTATGTGTCCATATTATTTGATGCCATAGGGTTAGGTTTATCCTTATTTATCGGGCTTTATTTTTTTATCTGTGTTTTAGCATATATGCTCGCTTCAAGAGCATATAGTTATAAAGGTATTAGACTAAAAAAGTACCCCATAGCTGGCTTTTTAACTGTTGTATTTTTTCAAGGCGCCTTTACGTTTTGGATGGTTTATCACGGAATAAGTAAAAATGTGGTCGTAGTTGACAATAAAATACTATTAGTGTTAACAGCTTGTTTGTTTCTTATAGGAGGATTTTATCCACTAACGCAGATATATCAACACAAAGCAGACAAAGCAAGCGGAGATATTACCATTAGTTATAAACTTGGAATAAAAGGAACTTTTATTTTTTGTGCAATTATGTTTTTGGTTTCTAATGAATTACTCTATTGGTATTTTAGTTCAAAACAACAAACAAGACATTTTCTTTTATTTCAGTTGTTTTTATTGCCTGTAATTATTTTTTTTATTCGATGGTTCCTTAAAGTACTTAAAGATGACGGGCAAGCGTCGTTTAAAAATACCATGCGCATGAATTTCATTGCCGCTACATGTATGAATTTGCTTTTTATTACTCTGTTAGTTTTAAATACGATGAAATGAGCGTTATAACAAGCGTATCAACAGTGCTTCCTGCCTATAAACATAAGCAATCAGACTTAGCGGAATTTATGTGTGAGTTACTACAGTATTCAGATCGGCAGAAAGAAAAATTGAAATTTTTGTACGCCAAAAGCGGAATTGAAACCAGGTATTCTGTAATTCCTGACTATTCCTTAAGTAAAAATCAAAGATCCTTTTTTCCCAAAACAAGTGACTTAGAACCATTCCCGACCATCGAATATAGGATGCAATATTATAATGATGCTGCGCTACCTCTTTGTATTTCTGCAATTGACGCTTGTATAAAAGGAAAAATTGACTATAGCCAAATTACCCATCTTATTACGGTTTCGTGTACTGGTATGTCTGCCCCGGGATTGGATATCGACATTACCCAGTACCTAAAGCTTAAACCTGACATTAATCGTACGTCCATCAATTTTATGGGCTGTTATGCTGCAATTCACGCGTTAAAACAAGCGGATTATATCTGCAAAATTGAACCAGATGCAATTGTATTGATTGTTTGTGTTGAATTATGCACCATTCATTTTCAAAAAATTGACGATGCTGACAATACAATAGCTAATTTGCTTTTTGCTGATGGAGCTGCGGCGATTTTAGTTATGGCTAGTAATTTTGCGTTGGAAAAAGGTATCAATGGGTTAGAGATAAAAAAGTTTAATTCTCAAATTGAGTTGAATGGAAAAACTGATATGATGTGGCAATTATCATCTACGGGGTTTTTAATGAAACTTAGCGCATCTGTACCGCAATTGATAGAGAAGGGGTTTAAAAACCTGTTTGACAGATCAATAGATCAACTTAAAATAAATAAGCAAGATATTACTCATTGGGCAATACATCCGGGAGGAAGAAGAATATTAGAAGTCATTCAAAAGGAACTTGAATTAAAACAAGATGACCTGGAAAGCTCGTATAAGATATTAAAAAATTATGGCAACATGTCATCGCCGACTATTCTATTTGTATTAAAAGATATTTGGGATAATAAGGTAACTATGGGTAAGAAAGAACTTACATATGCTGTGGCATTTGGCCCAGGCCTTACTATGGAATCAGTAATTCTTGAAAATGTTTAAACAGCGATCAAGTGAAAAGGAGTTGTTGGACATGCCTGCAATAGAAAAGGGATTGTTATACCAAAACTTAAAAGAGTTAGAGATCATCAACAAGTATTTGGGAGGACATGCTATTTCTTTAAAAGGGTTTAAAAAAATAATAGTTGATAAAATTAAAACATATTCTGTTATTGATATTGGATGTGGTGGCGGTGATTCTTTAAGGGCAATAGCAAAATGGTCAAGAAATAAAAGATATAAGGTCAATTTAACCGGCATTGATCTAAATAAAGACTGTATCAATTATGCTCAGAATATTAGTAAAGAGTATGATGAAATTAATTTTAGTTGTGATGATTTCAGAAATATATTTTCCAAAAAAAACAATATTGATGTTGTTCATGCATCTTTATTTTGTCATCATTTTACGGAAGGTGAGATAGCAGACTTCATAAAAATCTGCAATAAAAATAAGGCCATATTTGTGATCAATGATCTGGAAAGAAACTCAGTAGCCTACTATGCTATTAAAATACTCACTTATTTTCTTTCAAGATCACCATTGGTAAAAAATGATGCCCCATTATCTGTGCGTCGAGGATTTAAAGTGATAGAATGGCAGCAAATATTGCAAAATGCAGGTGTCAATAATTATTTAATCAAAAAATGCTGGGCTTTCCGGCATTTAGTCATCGTCTATCCAAATGAATAATAATGTATATGATTGTGCAATTATTGGTGGCGGGGTAGGTGGACTAACACTTGCAATTCAGTTGGCAGGTGCCGGACGTACAGTTATTTTATTTGAGAAAGAACAGTACCCGTTTCATAAAGTATGTGGTGAATATGTTTCCATGGAGAGTTATGATTTTTTGGAGCGGGTTGGGATGCCGCTTTCAGCCATGGATATCCCAATAATTAATGAAGTGAAGATATCATCTGTGAATGGAAATTCATTTACACGAAAATTAGATTTAGGAGGGTTTGGAATTAGTCGTTATACACTTGATTCAACATTAGCGGATATTGCAAAAAACAAAGGAGTAACATTATTACAGGAAACAAAAGTCACAGGCATTTTATTTGAAAAAAATTTGTTCTTAATTAGTGCTGCACAAGATATATACCAGGCAAAAATTGCCATAGGTGCTTATGGCAAAAGATCAGTTGTTGATAAAATAATAAATCAAAGACGTGTAAAACATGTTTCTTCTGAGAAAAATTACGTTGCGATAAAGTATCATGTAAAAGTAGAATTACCTCCTAATCGTATTGAATTACACAATTTCGATAATGGCTATTGTGGAATTTCAAAAGTAGATGGGGGTAACTATTGCCTTTGTTATTTAACTAAATCAAAAAATCTAAGAGATAATAATAATGATATAAAAAAAATGGAGCAGAATGTATTGATGAAAAACCCTTTTTTAAAAAAATATTTTACTGAAGCAGTTTTCTTATACGAACAACCACTTACTATTTCTCAAATTACATTCAATAAAAGATCAGCTGTAGAAGATCATATATTGATGTTAGGTGATTCAGCAGGAAGTATAGTCCCATTATGCGGAAATGGCATGAGCATGGCCATGCATGCTTCATTGAAAGCCTTTCAATTGATTGAACAATACCTGGATGAGAATATTTCCCGCCAGAATCTTGAAGTATTATATCACAATAAATGGAATAGCCTATTTTCAAAAAGAATAAAAACTAATGAATACATACAATATCTCTTTGGGAGGAAACTATTAACAAATACAGTGATTGCAATACTCAAAAGAGTTCCATTTGTAACAGATATACTCATTAATAATACACACGGAAGTAAATTTTAGATGTAATAGAGAAATGCAATAATGAGCTATTCTAAACAGACTAAAGATAGAGCTATATTTGTTTGTGCTAAAATAAAACGACATGAAAATAGTAAGAGTAATATATACAACAACGGAAAAATATGCGGAGCAAAACCAGGCTAATATAAGAAATGTGATGGCTGACCTGCAAAAGCTGAATAATGCTGGTATCTATTATCATGCCTGTGTAAGTGCAGATGGTAAAACGTTTACACATACCGCGTTCTTTAAATCGGAAGAAGAGCTTAAAGTACTGAACGAGTTGCCATCGTTCCTGCATTTTCAAGAGCAACTAAAGGCGAATGGATTTGAAGCGCCACCTAAACAGGAATTTTTGAATTTAGTTGGTTCGTCGAAAGATATTTTTAAATAGCGTTTCAAAAATATTTTTGTTGAGGTGAGGCAGAAACTTACCTGCTTACATTATAGCCCAACAAAGTGAGGTTGACGTAAGCGGCGGTAGGATTTTCGAAGCGGATAAGATGGAGGCGTTTTAATTCTATAAGATATGGAAGCACCTGCTCTCTTGCCAAGACCAGTTCATCAGCTAAAGAAATTATCGGTATCCTGGGACGGGGATTGACCATGCGCTCACTCATTTCCTTTATCTTATAATATATCTCGTTAAGGTCCATCTTCTTCACTGATTTGTATGAAGGTAGACTATTTAACAGCCAAACTTTTTATTATTATTCTATGGCGCTTTTACTCCCCAGCATTGTTTTATTTGAAATAACCATATATTAAACCTACCTTCACCAAGACAATGGTCACCTGCCAGCTTCCTGATCTGCAATAATTTTAGTCTTTCTCTTCAGTTCTCACTCTCCGGTTCCCATATTCTTTCATTCTTAAATTTCATTTTTTTCTATGAACATTTTTGTAGGCAATATTAGTTTCCAGACAACTGAACAACAATTGCAGACCATCTTTGCTCCATTTGGAGAGGTAAAATCTGTAAAAATAGTAACTGACCGTTTTTCGAACCGCTCACGTGGTTTTGCATTTGTGGAGATGGATGAAAATGGTGAGAAAGCCATTGAGGGTTTGAATAATACGATGCTGAATTTTCAATCTATTGTTGTGAACGAGGCAAAAGTGAAGCGTGCAGAGAAAACGATAGCGATAAAGAAGTAATAAGTACCGGGTCTGTTTTTTATTTAAAAAAAAGCGTATGAATATATACATTGGTAATCTGAATGCGAATGCATCGGAGGAGCAGGTAAGTAACCTGTTTAAAAAATATGGGAGTGTTGAGTCAGTAAAGATCATCGTAGACTTGCATAGCGGAAATTCGAGAGGCTTTGGATTTGTGGAGATGGATGAACAACAGGAAGGTGCTGCAGCCATAGAAAAGCTGAATAACGCAAAGTTTATGAATCAGCTGATAGAAGTAAGTGAGGCTATGCCGCGGGAACCTAAGGATACCCAGTTCATGATCAATGCGCGGAGCAAAAAGAAATCATTAGGAAGCTTTTCTAAAAAAAGTGTATAGGGCCTCACCCCCGGCCCCTCTACGAAGGCGAGGGGAGAGCGAGTAATCGTGATAACGATTAGCTTTGCAAGCTGATGAATTTTGAACAATTAAGAATTGTATTTTTGGGTACACCTGATTTTGCGGTGGCATCTTTGGATGCGCTTGTACAGGCAGGAGCGAATGTAGTGGCTGTAGTAACCGCACCGGACAAGCCTGCAGGCAGAGGTATGCAATTGCAGCAGCCGGCAGTGAAAGTATATGCAACGGCACATGAAATACCAGTATTGCAACCTGAAAAACTGAAAGATGCCGGATTTATAGAAACATTGCGATCTTATAATGCAGATATACAGGTGGTAGTTGCTTTTAGAATGTTGCCGGAAGCAGTATGGAATATGCCGCCAATGGGTACTATTAATGTTCACGCTTCTTTATTGCCACAGTATAGAGGTGCAGCGCCTATTAATTGGGCGATCATGAATGGTGAGCAAGAGAGTGGGGTGACCACTTTTAAATTGCAACATGCTATAGATACAGGGAATGTTTTATTGCAAAAAAAAGTAGCTATTGCAGATGAGGATACTGCAGGCACACTGCATGATAAACTGATGACAGCCGGCGCCCAATTATTAGTTGATACGATAAAAGGGATAACGAACGGTACTTTGCAGGAACAGCCGCAGAGAGATAGTGGGGAATTGAAACATGCGCCTAAAATATTTAAAGAGGATACACGAATTAACTGGAAACAGAGCGCAAGAGATGTGCAGAATTTTATAAGAGGATTATCTCCCTACCCGGCTGCATTTACAATGCTGGAAGGAAAGATGATAAAAGTGTACCACTCGCATTTTGTAATTGAAGCACATGGCCGGTATAGCAATGTTATTTTCGGTAGTCCGTATAAGGATGTGGTGTATGAAACGGATCATTCTAGTTATTTGCGTTTTGCTACACCGGATGGATGGGTATATATAGATGAGCTGCAACAAGAGGGCAAGAAGCGAATGGGGATAGGAGATTTTTTACGTGGATTCAGGAATCCCAACCCCTAAAGGGCATAAGTGTTACTTCTTTGTGTCTAAAAAATATTGAATAGCAAGGGCGTAACCGTCTAATCTGAGACCGCTGATAGAACCCACACATTTTGCGGCTGATAAAGATATTTTTCGATAATCTTCGCGCGCCATAATGTTAGATATATGCACTTCTACAACAGGGGTTTTAATTGCAGCAATAGCATCGGCAATAGCAACACTTGTATGCGTATACCCGGCACCGTTAAACACAATGCCATTCACTTTGCCATTACAAGCCTGCAATTGGTTGATAAGCTCACCTTCTACATTGCTTTGATAGTAGCTGATATTCACATTCGGGAAACGGCTTTTGAGCTTGGGTAAAAATGTTTCAAAAGATTCATTGCCGTAAATATCTGTTTCTCTTGTACCAAGCAAGTTAAGATTTGGGCCGTTGATGATGGCGATGTTGAGCATGGTGTAAAGTTAATTCGGCAATTCGACAATTTGGTAATATGGTATTGCATAACGCTTGTTAGTGAACCAGGTTGCTTAAATTTGCTGAGTAATGTGGGAAGCATATTTGAAAGGATTTAAGGCTTATTTGCAGTTGGAGCGGTCTATGTCGGACAATACGGTAGATGCCTACCTGCATGATGTATCATTGTTGGCGGCTTTTTTACAGGAGCGTTTTAAAGAAATTAAGATACAGGATATTCAGCTGTCTCAACTGCAGGCGTTTGTTGCTTATATTAATGAGTTTGAATTTACAGAGGGCACACAGGCACGTGTGCTGAGTGGTATTAAATCTTTTTTCAGATACCTGCTGCTGGAAGAAGTGATAAAGAAAAATCCAACTGAGTTATTGGATGCTCCGAAGTTAAAAAGGATATTACCTTCTGTATTGAGCCTGGAAGAAATAGAACTATTATTCGCTGCAATAGATCATAGTAAGCCTGAAGGGCAGCGAAACAGGGCGATGCTGGAAACCATGTATAGCTGCGGGTTGCGCGTAAGCGAATTAACGGCACTTAAAATATCTAACCTGCATCTTGAAGTGGGATTTGTGAGGGTGATAGGTAAAGGAAATAAGGAAAGGCTGACACCAATAGGCGGGGAAGCTGTGAAACAAATACAACTATACAAGGACCATGTGCGTGTACATGTGCCTATAAAAAAAGGCAATGAAGATATATTATTTGTAAACCGCAGAGGGACCGCCTTGTCGAGAGTAATGGTGTTTATGATTTTAAAAGACCTTGCAGCTAAAGTCGGTTTGAAAAAAAATATTCACCCGCATACACTAAGACATTCTTTTGCTACGCATTTGGTAGAACGGGGTGCAGACCTGCGTGCTGTGCAAGAAATGATGGGGCATAAAAGCATTACCACCACTGAAATATATACACATTTAGACAGGGGCTACCTGCGGCAGACCTTAGAAAAATACCATCCGAGGTTTGGTAAATAATTTAAACCAGTTCGTTCTTAATAGCGAATGTGATGAGCTCGGAGCGGCTCTTTAGATTGAGCTTTGCGCATAAGACATTTCTGTAATCTTCTACAGTGCTTTTGGCAATGCCCATTTTCTCTGCTATTTCCTTGCTGCTATAACCGAGGTGAATATATGTAAGCACTTCTCTTTGTTTTCCAGAAATATCGAAAAGACGGGAAGGGCTTGTTTTTATTTTTTCAAATAATTCTTTCGGAGCTACATCAGAGTAGTAATACCCTTTTGTGATAACGGATTTAAGGGCTTCTTCCATAACAGCCATGGCGCCGTCTTTTGCTAAAAAGCAATTAGCTCCTTTACTTATCATAAAGTTAACACTGTATTCCTGGCTATATAAAGAGAGCACGAGTATTTTTATATGCGGCCAATCCTTTCGTATTGATGCTAATGTTTCGTAGCCATTCATAACAGGCATGCCGATATCAAGTATTACAATTTCGGGTTTACGAGATGCTTCCTTTAAATAATCTACTAATTCTTTGCCGTTAGATGCTTCGTAGTCTACTTTGAAATTCTCAAAAGAAGAAATAAGCCTGTTGAGGCTAAACCGCACGAGACCCGAATCGTCAGCAATAGCTACACGCACAATACGCGGCGTACTTGTAATAAATGAATTGTCCATCCTCTCTAATAGATTAAAAAATACCCCTCTCTTTTAATATGATTTTAAAAATACAAATTTTTATATCATATTCAACATTATTATTGCATTAAATTGCCATATGTTTAACTGAGATATGTGAAGTGGGATAAAAACCAGCCCTATTGTTTTTATATATTTGTAGTATGGAATTAACCAGCCTCAGCGCCATAAGCCCCATAGATGGGCGCTATCGTTCACAATTAACACCCTTAGCATCTTATTTTTCTGAATATGGCCTGATGCGTTACAGGGTATTGGTAGAAGTAGAATATTTTCTATTTCTTGCTGAAAAGAAGGTTTTTTCACTACCGGCAAAAGTGAAGCCTGCAAAACTAAGGGAGGTCTATGAAAATTTTACTGAAACAGATGGGCAACAAATAAAAGCCACAGAAAAGATAACCAACCATGATGTAAAAGCAGTTGAGTATTTTTTGAAAGAACAACTGGTAACAATGGGAGCAGGTGACAGCGCCGAATGGGTGCACTTTGGACTTACATCACAGGATATAAATAATACAGCAATACCACTACTATGGAAAGATGCAATGGAGCAAGTATATATGCCCGCATTGCTGAACGTTTTAGCAAGACTACGTAAACTTTCGATAATCTGGAAGGATGTACCTATGCTTGCACGCACACATGGACAACCTGCATCGCCTACAATGCTTGGAAAAGAATTGATGGTATTTGTAGAAAGACTGGAAGGACAGATAGTGCAATTGTGGCATGTGCCTTATGCAGCAAAGTTTGGCGGAGCAACCGGAAATTTTAACGCACATCATGTTGCGTTTCCGAAAACTGATTGGGTAAAATTTGCCAATGAATTTGTAAATGGCAGGCTGGGCCTGGAGCGTATGCAATACACTACGCAAATAGAACATTATGATAATCTTGCTGCACAGTTTGATGCATTGAAAAGAATCAATACCATTTTTATAGACGTATGCCGCGATGTCTGGACCTATATTTCTTTAGATTATTTTAAACAGAAAACAAAAAAAGATGAAATAGGTTCATCGGCAATGCCACACAAAGTGAACCCAATAGATTTTGAAAATGCAGAAGGGAATTTTGGAATCGGCAATGCACTGTATGAGCATTTGTCAGCAAAGCTCCCGATAAGCCGCTTACAACGCGATCTTACTGACAGTACTGTATTGCGTAATATAGGTGTACCTATGGCACATAGTTGTCTTGCGTTGCGATCATTGGAGAAGGGACTTGAGAAGCTGGTGCTGAATAAAGAAAAAATGGAAGCCGACCTTGAAAATAACTGGGCGGTAGTTGCAGAAGCAATACAAACCATATTGCGCAGAGAAAAATATCCGAAGCCTTATGAAGCGCTCAAGACACTTACGAGGGGCAAAGCAAGCATCACTAAAAAAGATATTCACAATTTTGTTGACTCATTAAAAGTGTCGGCAAAAGTGAAGAAAGAACTGAAAGCCATAACACCACATAATTATACGGGTGTGGATTTAATGTAAATTCAGCAATTCTAAAGTGATAGCATTACCACCATCGTTTTTACATCAACTGGAAGGAATCAATGGTTTTGATAAGCAGGCGTTTATTGATGCACATCAACAACACGCTGTTACGTCTATAAGATTACACCCAGTAAAAAAATCCACTGCATTTATTGGTGATGAACATGTTCCCTGGTGTAAAGAAGGGCGCTATTTGAAGAGCCGGCCGGTGTTTACACTAGACCCATTATATCATGCAGGCGCATATTATGTGCAGGAAGCCTCTTCTATGTTTCTGCAGCATGTGTTAGAACAGATATTACCGACAAAAGAAAACCTGAGAGTGCTTGACTTGTGTGCGGCACCGGGAGGGAAGAGCACACTTATTGCTTCGCTGCTTAATAAAAGCAGTTTGCTGATATCGAATGAAGTGATAAGAAGCCGTGCATCTGTATTAGAAGAAAATATGACACGCTGGGGATATATGAATACATGGGTGACCAGTAATGATCCTGCAGCTTTTTCAAGGTTGGAGGGATATTTTGATATAGTAGTAGTTGATGCACCCTGCAGTGGTTCCGGATTGTTCAGGAAAGATAAAAAAGCATTGGAAGAATGGAGTGAAGGTAATGTGCAGCTATGCAGTCAGCGGCAGCAAAGAATATTAGCTGATGTATGGCCTGCGCTAAAAGAAGATGGTATGTTGGTATATGCTACCTGTTCTTATTCTCCGCAGGAAGATGAACATATAATGGATTGGCTGGCAGAAACATTCGACGTGGAAAGCATTTCGCTACATGTGCCTGAAAAGTGGGGTATTGTGCGCACCCAATCAAACATAAATACAATAAATGGTTACCGGTTTTTTCCTGATAAGGTAAAAGGAGAAGGTTTTTATATTGCAGCAATAAGAAAAAAGGAAGTCACCAGCCAGGTAAAATATCCAAAATTGAAACCTGCAAAAATGAATATGCAAAAAGCAATGGGGGATTTGTTTAAAACAGAGGGAGTATGTTTTGTTGATGCCGGTGATGATCAATATGCTGTTATTTACAAACAACATGAGGCAGATATGTATTTGCTAAAGGATACACTATATATACGTAAAGCAGGTGTGCATGCAGGTATGCCCACTACTAAGGATTGGCTATATGCACATGATATTGCATTAAGTATAGATGCCGGTGATGAATTACCCTCTGTTGATGTGGATAAGGAGCAGGCTTTGCGTTTTTTAAAAAAAGAAGAAATGCGTGTACCGGATATGAAAATGGGATGGAATATTGTAAAGTATAATGGATTGGGAATAGGTTGGATAAAAAACATAGGTAATCGCATAAATAATTACTTGCCTAAGCAATGGCGGATAAGAATGGAGATAACTGATGCTGATTGGAAATAAAAATTGTATTTTTCACACTCGTTTCAATAGGTTGTTGATGAAATATATTCTTACGATTGGTTTGGTTTTTGTTTGTGCACAATTAATGGCGCAGGAAGATAGTTTATTTGTTTTTCCGCACAGCAATAGTTTTTCTATTATGTACACCTCTCAAAATGGTGAAACGATCTTTACTTTATCACGCAGGTTTCATGTACCTCCGGCTATACTTGCTGACGCTAACGGGTTGACTTACCAGAGTGGCATAGCTAATAATACATTGCTGATAATACCATTGGGTGCGTATAATCAACTAAAAGATAAACCTGCTCATATGGGAGATGCAAAGGCTTTATACTATCATGTGCGTGATGAAGATGACCTGTATAAGGTGAGTAAATATTCGGTTGCAACAGAGAGTGAACTGGCAGATTGGAACCATATCTCACGGAACACTGTAAAGCGTGGGCAGACTTTGTTTGTAGGCTGGGTGTTGTTTGATGCTACGGGCTATACGCCAACGGCAAAACAAACAATATCTGTGTCATCTGCAAATACCAATCCAAGCAAACAAGCAACAACAGCCGTAACAAAAAATGCTATTACACCTAACCCTGCTACATTGCAAAACCTGAAAAAGAAGTATGTACAAAATAAAGATGGTACGCTTACTGCTGTATATGTTCCCGAACCGGTAGATACACCCAAAATAGTTGACAGTTTATATTTCACATCACCTTTTGGGAAATTGTATTTGCAACAAACAGATAGCGGCAGGTCGTTAGATTCTGAAAAAGGAGCAACTGTTTTTTTTGACGCGAAAGTGAGTGCAACTAAAAATATGTTTTATGCTTTCAGCAATACTACTGAGAGAGGTACAGTGATAAAAGTGTATAACTCAAATTCTCAAAAAACAATTTTAGTAAAAGTAATAGGTGCTATACCCGACAGTAAACAATATTATAACAGTACATTGGCTATTACTTATGCAGCTAAAGATGCGTTGCAGATAAAAGAAGATAAAGCATGGTGTGAATTGTGGTTTGGTAAAGCCAATAAGAAGCCCGTTCCGCCCGCATCATCAACGCCTCCGGTTAAGTGATTTTCTGCTGATATAGTTGTTTTTCTCATCAATTTGCCGTTTTCCGTTCCTCCAATGAAAAGTGCCTTTTAATACATAAAACCTGCCATTCGGCAAATACCCTAAAAGCCTGCAAAAACTGCATTGTAATATTACATTACAGTAAAGGTATTTCTGTGTTTTTAAACCTAGATTGTTAACCCTGCTATCAAAACCGATAGTTAAATCTTAACTAAAAATGAAAAAAGTTACTCCTTATCTCACTCTTATAGTCGGCTTATTGCTGGCTTTTGTACCTATGAAGGTAAAAGCAACGCACGCAGCGGGAGCAGAGATCACGTATGTGTGGTTGCATGATTCTACCTTCCAGATATTTTACCATTTTTACCGTGACTGCCAGGGTATTCCAGAGCCTACTACGGTGGACCTGTGCTATTCG
>JABDFN010000021.1 GCA_013286485.1 Bacteroidota bacterium | reverse complement strand
TTGATGACACCGTTCACCGCAAAGTTTTCTATATAGCCCTCGTAGTCACCGTTGAAATAAAAATAGCTGAGCTTCTCTATTGCAATATTGGGATTGTCTTTAAGAGAAGGCACATATTTAATAATGCCCGCCCCTGTTGTCATCATCTTTCCATTAGTATAACTAATCTTAGTAGTATAAATATCAGGTAGCCCTTTCATTTTTATATCACCAGAAATGATAGACTTACCATCTGTTATCAGCATATGCTTAGCAGTAATATCTGCTACCGTGCCATGTGCTTCACCGCTCACTTTTAGTACAGTAGTGTATTTGCTCAGCTGTGGTGCAAAATAGCCAACGTCCCTTTCGTCTATTACTGCATCTTTCAGCTTCATATCCATCACTACGTTGGTTATGTACGATTCAAAATCCGGGAAACGTTTATAGAACATGGCATAGTAGCAATTTTTCATGCTGCTGTATTTGGTTTGCAGCATCACATTTTTGCATATAGCCAGGTTAGGAGATACGGTTACCGAGCATTTCATTTCTTTCACGGTCAGCCCGCTTCTTTCTTCTGCTGCGAGGTGATCTAATTCTGCCCGCAATGTATCGCCCAGTATATGAATATGCGAAGCATGCAGTGCAATATTTTTTACCAGCAGGTGCGTGGCGTCAAATACGCCTTTTACGGGTGTGTCTGTTGCAGACTCCAGGTCGAAATAACTTTTGTCGAGTTTAAAACTATTCAGGTTCACTACCCATTTGTCTGGGTTAAAAACTATAGTATCTACTACTTTTTGTCTGTGGCGAAGCGTGCTGTCTACCGGTCGGCCCCCTATATAATCGCGCATGTAAACGCTAACTCCCGAACCCGAAAGCTTATCGAGGTTGATGATCTTTTTATCAAAGTCTATATCATCTGCAGTCACCGTAAAATCGCTCAGGCCAAAATCCATATCGCTGCCCACCCATGCATCGTCCATATGAAAGCGCACCTGTTCCAGCGATACTTTTTTAAGATCTACCTTAATGTCACTCTGTTTTTTTGAAGATGATTTGCTGTTCAACATGTCTGCTATGAACTGGTAGTTCCATTCGCCGGATGCGCGTGTGCGATACAAATGAGCATAAGCATCGCTTAGCCCTATATAGTGCAATACCGGAATCTTATTTTTTAATATAAACCAGTCCGTTATGCGCACTTCTGCATTACCTGCGTACAGTAATGTGTCTTTGTTATGGTCCTCTATATATAAACCACGCAGTTGTATATGGTTCAGCAGGGTGAAACGTATTGATTGTATGCTGACGGTGGTTTGCAGTTTCTTTGACAATACTTCAGTGGCCTTACGGGCCATATAATTTTGCACAGGCGGCAGGCTTACTAATATATATAGTAAAAGTATAAGCCCAATTAACGACAGCCCCACATATTTTAATATCTTTAAAAACCGCTTCAGATAGCTACAATTCTGCTTTGTTACAAAAATAACCTTCCAAATTTACTTTACAGGGTTTAATTTGTTAAAGAATTTTAGTATATATACAGTATAAAAAGTGTTCCTTCGCACCCATACGTGAAAAATACCCTTTTCTGTCTTATTGCAAGTTTCTAATTTTATGATACTGGATCAAATACCTGTACATAAGATGCGCGGATTAGTAAGAAGTATATTGTCGTTTCTTTTTTTTGCGGCCATACTGGTATTAGGCTATATAAAATCAGATATCATGCTGGTTGCCTGCGGCAGCATTTTAGCCGGATATCAAATGGGTATTTTAAAACACTATCCTTTAGCCCGCGATAGAAAAAGTTAGAGCTGTCTTCTTCTTTGATTACAATTTTTACCTTTTATTATTTCTTTTTTTGCCTTCTATATGGAATGTTCCGTCCTTAAAGGGTGACTTTGCGGGTACTTATTTCACAAGGTTACTTCGTTACTCCTATCGGACTTGCCTCGCAATGACGGGCTTTTTTGATGTAAAATTGGTGCAGGTTTTTATTCTGAACAAATTGAATTGATAACTTACCCTTGCAACTGCGGTAACTTACCCTTTTATCTGTGGTAGCTTACCAGAATCTTTGAGTGCAACTAATTGATAATTATGGAGTGATATATGGAGGTGTAATTACGGGGGTTTTTTGAAGAGAATTTCGAGAAATCGGTATGGGGTTTGAGTTATTGTTTGAAGATTGTAATAAAATGCGTTTCTTGTAGCATGCGGTCTAAGTATTTAATACCTGTATTACTTTTTATCTCTATTATTTCCCAAGCACAAACCGGTAAGGATGAAAAGGCAGCTATGAAGTTTGCTGATAAAGTATTAACTACGGGTATGCATCATTTCAGTGTACTAGATATAGATGCAAGTGATGATTATAAGGCGTTATTGTTGCGTTTTCAAAAAGCAGTTAGTGAAAATAAGGATTGGTTTATAAATTACACAAAAGAACATGCTAAAGAAAAATCACTACCATATGATAAAAGATTAGGTCTGAGTGAGTCAGAATATCAACAAATGACAAAGCTGATCTTAGATAAGCAAAAGTTTAAGGTTGTAAAAAAAGTAGAGTTGGAAATAATAAAGCGAGATGGTATGATACAATTTAAAGGAGAATACCCCTTTGTGTTTTTTGACAAAATTGTTTTTAATCTTAATAGCCCCAAACTTTTTATAGGAGAGCAAACTATTCCTTATTACATGTCTATAGATTCGAAGACAAATTCATCTATAGGAGAATGGAAAGGCTATGGCTGGAAATGGGAAGAAGGTAGTGCGGAAAATGCATTTGATCAACATTTGAATTATTCGTTGGTACAAATATCTGTTGGCAAAACATTAGATGGAAAAATATTGCTCGGTACTAAATTTATATATATCGAAGCCGGGCAACAAAAAGTAAGCAGTGATATTTTAGGATTTTTGGAATAAAGCTTTGGAATGATATGAATTAATAATGGCTTTTAGATATGTATAAGTACTCTTTTGTTACCATAGCTTTCAGACGTTCACCCTCTCAAATCAGCTATTTCAACAATGTGAACTGAATTATCCACATTCCTGTATTCAGCCCCTAAAATCGGCTCTTGAGTAGTAAATTTGTAAACAGTATATATAACTAAATATTACAAAGTATTTGACAATGCAATTTACCTATTACGGACATGCCTGCTTTGCTTTAGAGACCATGGGCAAAAAATTGCTGTTCGACCCTTTTATCACAGGCAACCCCCTGGCTAAGCACATAGATATTGATGCCATAGCAGCAGATTATATTTTAGTATCCCATGGGCATGGCGATCATGTAGCTGATTTGGTGAATATAGCAAAAAGGACAGGGGCTATGGTAATAGGTGTCTACGAAATAGTGGGTTGGGTGCAACAACAAGGTGTGGAAAAAACACACCCGATGAATTTTGGGCCGTATAATTTTGAATTCGGCAAATTGCGGTTTACACCTGCTGCACATAGCAGCGCTTTACCAGACGGGTCTAATGGTGGTAATCCGGGTGGTTTTCTGATAGATAATGATGAGGGTAATTTTTATTATAGTGGTGATACCAGTTTGTGTATGGACCTGCAATTGATTCCTCATTATGCAAAATTAAATGTGGCTGCATTGCCTATTGGCGGTAACTTTACTATGGACGTGGATGATGCGGTAATGGCGGCGCAGATGATACAGTGCAAAAAAATAATCGGTGTTCATTACGATACTTTTCCGGCGATAATCATTGATAAAGAAACGGCAAGGGAAAAATTTATGGCAGCAGGATACGAATTGCTCTTGCCTGCTATCGGAGAAACCATTAGTTTGTAAAATAAATAGCGGGAACTTAATATAGAGAATGGCAAAAATTATAGCAATAGCAAATCAGAAAGGTGGAGTAGGCAAGACCACAACAGCAATAAATGTTGCTGCCAGCCTTGCTGTGCTGGAATACAAAACATTATTGGTAGATGCCGACCCGCAGGCCAACAGCACAACTGGCAACGGTTTTGATCTGAAGAATATACAACTCAGCCTCTATGATTGCATGGTGAATGATACACCTGTGCAGCAGGCAATACTCGCTACCGAAACTCCTAACCTGAGTTTGATACCATCGCATTTAGATCTGGTGGGTGCTGAAATAGAATTGATCAATCACCCCAGCCGTGAGCATGTAATGAAAAAAATACTGGAGCCGCTGGACGCGATGTATGATTTCATTATCATCGATTGTTCGCCTTCGCTGGGTTTGATCACTATTAATTCGCTCACCGCTGCAGGCAGCGTGATGATACCGGTGCAGTGCGAGTATTTTGCGTTAGAAGGTTTGGGCAAATTGCTGAACACGATAAAGATTGTGCAGACACGCATTAACGACAAACTGAAAATAGAAGGTATATTAATGACGATGTACGACGGGCGTTTGCGTTTGTCGAACCAGGTGGTAGAAGAAATAAAGAACCATTTTGGTGAGCTGGTATTTAATACCATCATTCACCGTAATACACGTTTGGGCGAGGCTCCCAGCTTTGGCAAACCTGTTTTGCTCTATGATGCGGAAAGCACAGGTTCTATCAACTATCTGAATCTTGCCAAAGAAATATTGCAGAAAAACAATCTTACCAAAATAAAGAACGAGGATAAAATTTTTGAGGAGCATGTCTCAGATAAATAAAAAACAGGAATTAGGTAAGGGCATTCGTGCCTTGCTGAATACGATAGATGAAGAGCTGAAAACCAGCACTGGCGCTGTACCTGCTGCTTCTGGAAACAATGTTGGTTCTATTATGCGTGTGCCGGTGGAGCAGGTAGTAGTGAATCCCAAACAACCACGTCGTGATTTTGATGAACAGGCATTGAAAGAACTTTCAGAAAGTATACAGCTCCACGACGTTATTCAACCGATAACTGTGGTGCGCATCAACCCGGGTAAATACCAATTGATATCAGGCGAGCGCCGTTTGCGCGCAAGCAAAATGGCCGGGCTGAAAGACATACCCGCTTATATACGCACGGCAGATAGCCAGCAAATGCTGGAAATGGCTTTGCTCGAAAACCTGCAGCGTGAAGATCTGAATGCTATGGAAATCTCTGTAAGCTATCAGCGCCTGATGGAAGAATGTGGACTTACGCAGGAACAAGTAGCAGAGCGTATGAAGAAAGAGCGCAGCACAGTTGCTAACTACATACGCCTCGCCAAGTTGCCGCCGGATATACAGAATGCTATACGCGAAGGAAAATTAAGCATGGGCCATGCACGTGCTATATTAGGATTGGACCAGGTAGATCAGCAATTATATGTCTATCGTGAAACGCTGGAGAAAACTTTGTCAGTAAGGCAAGTAGAACAACTGGTGAAGAATATGCTGGAGGAAAGAATGCCTGCATCTAAAACGGCATCAACGAAAACAGGATTACCACCTTCTTACAAACGCATAGAAGATAATATGGCTTCGCATTTTTCTACAAGAGTAAAGCTGGAAAGAAAGAAAGATGGCAACGGGGTGGTGCATATAGAATTTTACAGTGATGGGGACCTGGAGCGCATTATGGACAAAATGAAATTGTAATGATAGAGGATTGGGAGAAACGGTCTAAAGAGCAGCAAAAAGCTTACAAGCGCTTATTGGAGAAGGGCAATAAGAATAAAATACTCAAAGCCTTGCCGGTGCTACATGAAGAAGCATTTAGTAAAATTGATTGCCTCCAATGTGCCAATTGTTGCAAAAATTATTCTCCCCGTTTTAAAAATCCCGATATCAGGCGCATAGCAAAGGTGATGAACATGAAGGAAGGCGCGTTCATTGATAAATACCTGAGGCTGGATGAGGAGGGCGATTATGTGGTAAAGCAAAGCCCATGCTCTTTTCTGGGCGCTGATAATGACTGCAGTATTTATGAGGACAGGCCAAGTGATTGCCGTCGATATCCATATACAGATGAAGATGTATTTCTAAAGCGCGTGAACCTGACTTTGAAGAATTCCACTATCTGTCCGGCAGCATTTACTGTACTGGAAAAATTATTGACGATGGATGTTTAGCGTATATACACGCCGCCTGGGTTGAACAGTGTACCCAGCGAATCGAGTACGCGGGCTGTATCTCTCCTGTTAGTTCTTACTGTCATTACAACAGAATACTTCAGCGAATCTTTTGTTTCAATATGCACATTGTTGCCTTTGCTCTTCAGCGCTTCTAGACTTTCGTTAGCTTTTCCCAGGTTGTAGAAGTTTTTGAGCACCACGTTATACTTGTACACTCTTGGCTTTGTGGTAACAGCAGGGGTCACAACAGGTTGAGTGCTGGCAGTATCTTTCTTTACTGTATCAACAGGTGATGCAGGTGCTGCTATAGGTAGGTGATTAGCAACTGTGTCCTTAGGTTGATCGTCTTGTGTAGAAATAAAGATAGCTGTTTGCTCCAGGTACATATCGTATATGTATATGCCGCTGCCAATAAGTATGGCCAGCAACGCGATTGCTAATAACACTTGCTGCCATGTAGTTTTCTTTTTTGTCTCGGGCAAAACAGTTTCAATCGTGGAGATGCCGGTAAAAGCAGATGGCAGGGACGTGGGTATGTATTGTAGTTCGGCGCTGGTGGTAAAATGTACTTTCCCATTCATACGTATGAACTTGCCGGTATGTGGTATTATTACCTCTTGTCCCGCATCCAGCGCTGCTTTTGCAGAAGTTGTAAAATTATGGATGGCGTTAAACACATTCGATAAGCTGGTATGTTCATTAGTTGCAATGAAATTGGCAAGATCATCGGGTGTTTGTGTATGCTCAAGCTGTATATCGGCCCTGCTAGCATGCAGCAGTTGTCCGTCGAAACGAGCGGGTTGTTCGCGCAAACGCAAAGTGCCCAGCCCTTCTACATAGCAGGAGTGGTTCTTCATTAAAAACAAACCGATATACCTCGCAATATTCATGCTGTTGTGTCGCTGTATTTAAGTAATGGCTGCTAAAATAGGAAGGTAGTGCTGAATATTAAAATTTAAGGCGTACGCCCCCAAAAATATTAAATCCGTATGAGGCATATCCCAGCCAGCGTTCGTTCTTATTATTCAGCAAGTTATTGGCCTGAACAAATACTGACAGGCGGTTAATAAAGTTATATTCAGAATAAAAACCAAGGTCAAGTGTATTATTGAGCGCTACTGTTTTGCCGGTACTGTCAACGGCATTGATACCCCCTAGTACATTGAAATAGGCTGTGATATATAGTTCTTTTACAGGACGATAAGATACGCTGCCTTTTATGCGTTGGGTAGGTACATGCCATGTCTGGGGCAATGTGCCATTGCTAAAGCTAAAAGAAGTAATGCTGAGGTCGGCAGAAAAAGTATTACCTACCTGGTATTTGGCTGCAAGCAGTATAGAGGTTGCATTCAGTTGGCTGTCGTACACTACATCGAAGTGTTTGGGGTCGGCAAAGTCGTTGACAAAGAGTGGCATTTGGTCATACTGCCAAAAACTGATGCGCCCTGTAAGTGTAATGTGTGGCCCCAGCCCGAGGTTTACATTGCCAAACACTTCATTGCTGCGCGTTTGCGCGATGGTGTATAACGGGCTCAAATAGGGGTTCTCGGTGCTAAGTTGTTGGTAACTGTTTTGTATCAAAGCGCCTTTCCACCCTGCACTAATAACAAATGGCCCGGATGGTATTTTGTATGCAGCGGCAATATCGGGGAGTATATAGCTTTTGTCTTTACCGGCGGTAGGGCATATATAAGCATGAGCGCTGATAGCATCTTTATGAAATTCTATACCGGGTGAAAACTGGAATATGTTGTTGGTTGTAGAGGCAGAAGCGATCTTGTTTTGAGTGACAGTAGCATTAACAGATGCTTTTAATTGTATAGTGGTATCAAGCGCATAAGATACAGGTACGGTTATATATAGTGTGCCTTCTGATAGCGTTGTATTGTTGTTTGTACCTGAATATGAACTGAAAAATATACCGGGAGCGTAGTTAAATAAGGCTTCGTCCGTATTGCGCATATCCACACCTGCACGCACGCCTGTGTAAGTTTGTATCACCTGGCCTGCATCGTATTGGTATATAGCATGATCATAACCATAATCGTAAAACTGGTTTCTTAAAAAGCTGAGAGTAGGGCGCCATAATTTGTCTTTACCATACACGGTGCCCGATATTTCTCCGTCCAGCAACCATGTTTGCATATTGGCAATATCGCCTTTTTGTGAAAGGCTGCGCAAGTGAACAATGCCATCGCCAGGTGTATTGAAAATGTTTTTGCCTTTTGAATCTTCGCCATAATCAAATAAGAGGGTAGAAAGATTGCCGCCACCCAGCTTTAGATAATGGTTATACTCATTTACAGAACTGTCTTTGCCCAGTGCTAATGGCCGCAGCGGAGTAGAGTTGTAAGTGTATAAGAGTGTTTGTTGAGGCACATCATAGGTAAATACAGGATGCGTGGTATCTGCCGGCGGAAGAATTGGATGCAGAACAGGCTTGGGGTTTTGTTTTATTTCCGGCTGGTAAGATTGGGTTATTTCAATAGTATTGTTTTTTATTACTGTGTCAGCATTTTGTGCAAACGCATTCATTGTAATAAAAACCAGTGCTATGATCAATATGTTTTGTATGCGGCTCATTGGTCTTCCAGCTTGCTTTTTTGCTTCTCTGCTTTCTTTACTTTTTCTAATTTTTTGATGGCTTCGTCTTTCAGATCAGGTATTTTTGTGTTTTTTACAACGCTTTGCAAAGTAGCCTTCGCATTGAAGTAATCTTTTTCTTTAGTCAGTATGTCAGCTAGCAGTATATATGATTTTACGATCCAGTAATCATAGCCACCAGATAATTTGATATTATTATTGGCAGCAGATTCGGCGTCTTTTAATTTGTCCTGCCTATAGTATATGTTTGCAATGGCATACCGCGCTTCAGGAGCCGCTGCGCCGAATTTGGTATTGTCTAATTGCCTGTAGATGTTCAGGGCGTCTTCTTCTTTATTGGTTACTTGCAAGGCTTTAGCTTTATACAACATAGCTTCGCCCATACTTGCATCATCCACACCCGGGAAGTTGATCAGGGTATCTGCATAATTAATTGCTTCGGGGTACTTCTTCGAATCAAAATGTGTTTGAACGAGCCCTTTGTATGCATCTTTTAATTTGTCCTGGCTCATGGCGCTATTGCGCAGCATCTTATAATATGTTAGGGCTGCATCGTAGTTCTTTTGTGAGTAGGTTATGGTTGCTGCACGCAATGCACTGTTTTCAGAGAAATCGTTCCAGGCATACTGCAATACAGTATCATAGTCAGATAACGCATCAGCATAATTCTTTAATTGGTAATTACTCTCTGCACGGTAATAATGCGCTTTTAGAGTAAATATGCCTTTGGGATAAGAATGAAGATATAGTGTGAAAGAAGTTTTGGCCTTATTCCAATCTGATGATGCGAATTGTGATTCTGCAGCTGAATAATAAGTAGAGTCCATTTCAGTACTATCGCCGGATTGCATGTTATTATGACGCAGAAAATCGTTGTAGACCTCAGGTTGGCCCAACTGGATGTAAATGCTTTTAATGGCATCGAGTGCGGCAGGCACATCGTCGAAAGAAGGATATTCTGTAACCACATGCTTGTAGGCTTCAATTGCTTTTTCCATGTTGTTGGTCTGCTGGTAAGCAAAAGCGATCTTCACCCATGCCCGGGCAGCAAAGGCACGTGCATCTATATTTTCGGTAAGTGGTTGTAATACAGGGATAGCAGCAGCATATTTGTTCTCATCTATATATTCAAGTGCTAATTCATAGCGTGCACTATTTGCAAATTTTGAAGTGGGTACAGCGCTCACCAATGATTGCAACAAGGCTATTTTATCTGCTTTCTTTCCCTGCAACCCCAATAATTTACTTTTCTGGAATCTTGCATAGTCTGCATCTGCACCTCCTGAAGTAATGATCTGGTCATACAGGCTGATAGCTTTTGCATAATCTTTTTGCATGAACACAGCATCTGCTTCACGCACCGTTGCAACTTCCGAAGAGGTAGTGTCTTCTGATTCAGTAGTTTTTGCATGATTAAAAGAAGCCTGCGCATATGGGAAGTCATTCTGTTCCATGGATGCATAACCAATGTTCAGGTAAGCGTGTTGCGCTGTAGCGGCAGTAGATATATGCTGTATTGTTTCTTTGTTTTTATTGTCATTCAGAAATTCCTGTGAGTATTTTATAGCATCGTGATAGTTGTGCAGCTTATAAGATACTTCACCTTTCCAGAAACTGGCAACAGCTATATAATTTTCATCTACAGGTGTTTGCAAGGAAAGCGTAAAGAAGCTATCCGCTTTTTTTATGTCTCCTTTTTCGTACATCTGTATGGCATATCCGTAGGTTACCTTTTGATATACCTTCTCAAACTGTTTGTTCTTTTTCTCCACTGCATCTATATGATCTAGCGCTTCTGCGTAGTCGCCGGTTTTTATAAGAAGATCTGATAATAAAGTTTTTGCTTCGTCGCGGTATTTGGAAGCAGAGTATGCAGATAAAAGGTTGTTGAGCTGGTTGACTGCATCATCGTTATAGCCCATTTCGTAAGAAAGACGAGCATATAAGATCATAGATGCCTCCTGCTGGCCGGGATTGAAGGGCATTTCCGCACATAACCCTAAAGCATTGCGGGCGCTTTTCTTATCATTTGTTTTCAGATAGCAATCGCTTAAGAGGTACATGGATGTTTGCCCAAGAGAGTCGCGGGTATTGCTGAGCTGTTTGAATTTACTGATAGCATTATCCCATTGGCTTTCTTTATAATAGCAATAAGACATCTCATACAGATCTTCTTTTCTTATTTTATCTGTATGGTCGTAGTAGTATTCAAAATAGGGGAGGGCTTCGTCGTATTTCTGAACTTCGAACAGGCATTGGGCCGCCAGTAAATGCAATTCATTATCATAATATAATTTGTCTTTAGATGCTATTAATTCTTTTGTATAGTCCAAAGCTTTTTGACGTTCGGAAGTGTAATAGTATATCTCGGCAATATAATAAGGGACAATATTTCTGTATTGAGGCAATGCTTTTATCCTGTCGAAGCTTTGTAATGCATCTTTATAATTGTTTTCATTATAAGCGAGTAAGCCATAATAATAATTTCCTGCAGAATAATATTTACCTTCTTTTAATTCTTTTATGGTTGCCAATAAGGGCTCTGCTCTGTCGAATTGTTTAGTGCTGAAATAACAATAAGCTAGTTCGAATTTCTCATCTATGATTTCCCTATTGTTCAGATTGCTTACACCTGCCATTTGATAATAAGTGATAGCATCTTCGAGGCGATTGTGTGAAAAATAGTATTGTCCCAGGTCGTAGGCTATCCTTTCACAGCGCGCCTTGTCAGAACTATGTTTAATTACTAACATAGCAGAGTCGGCACAACTCATAGCGTTGGACCTTATTAAAGAGGAATATAAATAGTATCTCACCTCATCAGCTTCGGCGTTTTGTGCAGCATTTATAGCTAGTGGCGAAATGTTTAAATAATTGCGTGCGCAAGTAGTAGCCAGTCTGTAATTGCCCTGTGCATATTGCTCTTTGGTAAGCAATAGCCATTTGTTATGCACGAGTTCTGCATTATGAATCTGCGCAGATGTGGAGAGTGCAGTACATATGCTTAGAACTAAGCAGTAAAAATAACAGGTAAGTTGTTTATAATTTTTATGCCAAAGGCTCATGCTACTAAAAATGTAACGTCAGGTTCGCGCTTGGGAATAAAGGTAATTGATAAACGCGTGTATTTGTTAACCGATTTACATAGAAAATATTGTTACGATCATAATCATTTAAAACACTAACCGTAGCATCGAGTTTAGTATTGTTTTTTAAGGTAAATATTTTTTTCGCTGATACATCCAACCTGTGATACCAGGATAAACGGCCTGCATTTATTTCATTTGAATATAAAATACCAATTGTACCGGCCTGGGTTAAGCCATTGGTAGCTATACCATTTGCCGTTGGATTTGAGGATTCATAAAATCCTTGTGTTTGTGTAAAAGGAAAAGGGGAGCCGAGATTGAAACGGGCAGACAATTCCCAATCTTTTTTGTGGCCGGCAGTATAAGAGCCAACAAAATTTATGTTCAACCGGCGATCGAATGGAGCAGGATATGTTTGCTTATTACCATCAGGACCTAAATTGGTGTAATTAACCGATTGGTAAGATACGACTGACCATATATATATGCGGTTATAATTGTACTTGGCAGAAAGGTCTACACCATATGCTTTTCCTGATCCTGCAATAAAGTTCGGGTCTGTATCTAATAGTTTATCTCTATTTAATATTATATCCTCACTAAAAACTTTCATCCATGGTTCCAGGTTCAATTCCACGTTGTTAATATCCACTTCAATGCCGGTAAGTAAATGATAGGCAGTTTGAAGGTTTGAGTTAACATTATTCCCATCAGGATTTTTAACTGTTTCATCCGGACTCAACAGAAATCCGGTGAAGAAGTTAACTATATCGCGGTCGCCTTTAGTGCTGATGATATCCTGTGTATATATACCCGCAGCTGCCTTTAGACGAACATTTTCGGAAATATTATATTTGACGCCAATGCGCGGCTCAGGTGATACTTTTGACAATTCTGAATAATACTGAAAGCGGACGCTGGGTTCCATAATAAATTTATCACTGAAGTCTTTTCTCCAGGTGAAATATAAACCCGCTAATGTATTTTGACGGTCGAGTGACGTAGGTACATTAAAACCATTATAATAATTTAATGAAGTATGAAAGCCACTTACTTCAAGTCCGTACTTTACTTCACTATAGCCGGGCAGGTAATTGGTAAAATTAAGACCCGTTTCAAAACCATTGATGCCGCTACCGCGTGGTAAAAAGCCATATTCATTATCAGTTATATTATACTTTGAATAGGCAAACTTACCATCTATTAATGTGGATGAACCCGAAGGAGAAATAATGAAGGTTGTTCCGGCACCTACTGCCTGCCAGCTAAAATCGGCCGTGGTTGCATAGGTAGCAGGATCGAGCAATTTTGCGTCGTCGTTAAAATTAAAACCAAATATGTTGAACTTGCTACCATTGTCGCCATTCACAGTTATTTTCCCATACACATCAGTAAAGGTATAAGGTAAACCACTTTTGAAAGGTTCACCCAGGCCTCCATATATTGATTTTGAAGTTTGGTCAAGGAAGCAATCTTTTACAGAGAGTACATAAGTAATACTTGCGCCGTTATCTCTTGTTGGTTTTACAATAGGTCCATCCAATACGGCTCTTGCCATTAATGGCGATATGGAAAGTAGTCCGCTTGTATGATTTTTGTTGCCGTCAACAGTATGTACCTCCATCATGGCAGATGTGCGGTTGCCATACTCAGCATTAAATGCAGCTGTTTGCACATCTACGTTTCGTATGGTTTCCGTTTCGAACACGGAGAACAAACCAATAGAGTGAAACGGATTGTAAATAGTAACACCATCTAATAATATACCGGTTTGCGCAGGTGAACCACCACGAATATATAACTGCCCACCCTGGTCGCCTGTAAATACAACCCCCGGTACTACTTGTAAGAACTGAGTAACATCAGGCTCGCCACCTGTGCTGGGTAATAATTTTATATCGCGTGGGGCGATTGTTGTAGTACCTGCATCTATATGTGTTATTTTTTCTGTTTTTTTAGCATTTATTTCCACATCACCCAACTGCACCTCTCTTTCATGTATAAATAATTTTTCTGTTGCTACCTGGCCTGCTTTTACTGTAACAGTAACTGTAGCAGAATCATAACCTAATTGAGTAGTAGATATTGTATAGGTGCCGGGAGCCAACTGGCTGATAGTAAAGTAACCATTCACATCGGTTTGGCCGCCCAACTTAGTTCCTAATAAACGAACATTTATATATATCATTGGTTCGCCTGTTTTTTTATCGTAAACGAACCCTTTTATAGCACCGGTTGTTTGGGCTAAAGTACTTATGGAAATGAGAAGCAATACAATAACGAGGCCTATGCCTTTTATTCGCATGGGGTATATGTTTAAATAATTTAAAATTTTGGCGTAAAGACGATAATGATGTTATGAACTTTGGTAAAGACGGACAAAGATAGGGAATACCCTATAGCAGCCCAACTGGCAATGAAAGTTTTTGACATTATATATAGTAAAAATAAATGCCATTTTCTATTCATTAAATCAAAATGGTAAATGCTTATATTGGTGGTATGAAACGAAGTTCCACCCGTCTTATATAAAAATTAAAAGATACCAGATGAAAATATTTTCCGGTGCACAAATAAAAGCTTGCGATGCTTATACAATACATACGCAGGGTATCACCTCTACGGAGCTGATGGAACGTGCAGCAGAAAGGTCAACAGGGTGGATGATGCATCATTTTTCAAAAGATGTTCTTTTTATAGTATTGTGTGGTAGTGGCAATAACGGAGGCGACGGGCTTGCAATAGCAAGGCAACTGCACTATTCGGGATATGGCGTAAAATCTTTTTTATTGCCATTTGGTGAACTATCAGCAGATTGCAGTGCTAACCTGCAAAGATTAAAAAACATTGATCCGGAACTCGTCACTGAAATAGATCCGGGAAGTTTGATAGCAGATATTCCTTCTCATATTGTTATCATAGATGCTATACTGGGCACAGGATTGAACAGGCCTGCGCAAGGTTGGATAGAGAATTTCATCAGGCATATCAACCAATTACCCAACACAAAAATTGCCATTGATATACCCAGCGGGTTGCCCGCAGATAATGTGCCGGGAGAAAATGCGGCAGTAATAAAAGCAGATCATACTTTAAGTTTCCAGTTTTATAAGCGTAGTTTTCTGCATCCGGAAACCGGAATTTGTGTTGGCACTACTCATATACTTGATATTGGCCTTGCAGCAGCTTATATAAAAGCTACGCATACCCATTATCATACTATAGACAAAGAAACAGTAACTAATATTTATAAACCACGTGATCCTTTTAGTCATAAAGGGAGTTATGGAAATGTATTATTGATTGGAGGTAGTTTTGGTAAGATGGGTGCTATTTCTCTCAGCACTAAAGCTGCATTGCGCGCCGGGGCGGGATTGGTCACCGCATTGGTACCACAGTGTGGATACGAGATCATACAAACATACGTACCCGAAGCCATGTGCAGAACTAATGGCGAAAGGCAGATAGAAAAAATAACCGAGTGGCAAAACGCAACAGCTATCGGCATAGGGCCGGGTTTGAATACGGTTACTAATACAGCACGCGCATTTGAAGATTTTATAGACGCGTGTAAACAACCGGTTGTAATAGACGCGGACGCACTGAATCTATTAGCAAAACAACATGATCTTTTAGCTAAGATACCGGCTGATTCTATTTTAACACCACATCCTAAAGAGTTTGAACGCATTTTTGGTGCAGCAGCAGACAGCATGATGCAACTGGAGCAGGCAAGGGCACAGGCCATGCGGTATAATATATATATCGTATTGAAGGGACATAATACTGCAATAGTTACACCCGAAGGTGATTGCTGGTATAATACAACAGGCAATGCAGGTATGGCAACCGGTGGCGCGGGTGATGTATTGACAGGTGTTATAACCAGTTTGCTTGCGCAAGGGTATACTCCTAAAGAAGCTGCATTATTAGGTGTTTATTTGCACGGCATGGCGGGAGATTATGCTGCTGCCAAATCTTCGCAGGAAGCAATGATAGCAGGAGATATTATTAAAAATCTCGGGAAAGCATTTCAATTCATAAGAAGCTGACACTTATTTAAAGAAATTCATATCCTATATCCTTACGGTAATATTTTCCTTCGTATTCAATCAATTCTGCGTTTGAATAAGATGTAGCTAAAGCCTCTTTTATATTATTACCCAATGATGTGATGGCTAATACTCTGCCGCCGTTTGTAACAATCTCGTTTTCTTTTTTTGTAGTCCCTGCATGAAACAAAATACTGTTTTGTACTTTTTCAAATCCTGTCATTATCCTGCCTTTGGGATAATTACCCGGGTAGCCTTCTGAAACCAACATAACCGTGCATGCAGTGCGTGCATCATGTTGGGGAATTGCTTCGTTTAATTTACCCTCTTTCATTTTTACTAACAGATCTACCAGGTCGTTTTGTAAACGGGGCATTACAACTTCGGTCTCAGGGTCACCCATACGGCAATTATATTCTATTACATAAGGATCACCATTTACTTTGATAAGACCGATGAAAATAATTCCTTTGTAAGTAATATTTTCTTTTTGCAATCCATTTACAGTGGGTTCTACTATCTGCTGAATTACTTTTTTCATGAAATTGTTATCAGCAAATGGTACGGGTGAAACCGCCCCCATGCCGCCGGTATTAGGGCCGGTATCACCTTCGCCTATACGTTTATAATCTTTTGCTTCAGGCAATAAAATATAATGGGTGCCATCAGTCATTACAAATACCGAAAGCTCTATACCGTCTAAAAATTCTTCAACCACTACTTTTTTGCTTGCATCTCCAAATTGTGATTCTTTGATCATGGCAGTAAAAGCTTCAACAGCTTCATTTGTTGTTTGGGCTATTACTACGCCTTTCCCAGCCGCAAGGCCATCTGCCTTTAATACTATTGGAAGAGCATGTTGCTTTAAGTAATTAATGCCTTCTTCAAAATTTGCTTCTGTAAATTCTCTATATGCGGCTGTCGGAATATGGTGTCTTTGCATAAACTTTTTAGAAAATGCTTTACTGCCTTCCAGTTGTGCACCTTCTTTTGATGGGCCTGCAACAAATATGTGACGAAGTGCTGAATCGTTTTGAAAAAAATCATAGAATCCTGCCACCAATGGATCTTCCGGGCCGGAAAAAACAATATCAATTTTATTATCGAGACAGGTTTTTTTGATCGCTTCAAAGTCCATTACCGATAATGTAATATTTGTACCGTATTGTGCAGTGCCGGGATTGCCGGGTGCAATAAATAAATTTTTACAAAGCGGGCTTTGTTGCAGTTTCCATGCAATAGCAGATTCGCGGCCACCGGAACCCAACAGTAAAATATTATATGAAGGCATGAATCGGGTGATTTTGGTGCAAAAAAACAAAAATTGAAGGCATAGCTCAAAAAAATTATTATTTTGGCGGACTAAGCAATATTACAACATGAGCGAATTAAATATGCAAGCGCCACGTAAAGGCCACCCTAAAGGGCTTTGGGTACTTTTTGGAACTGAAATGTGGGAAAGGTTCAACTTCTACGGTATGCGGGCACTGTTAGCCCTTTTCCTGGTTAACTCGTTGATGATGAAAGAAGCTAATGTATCCATAATATATGGTGCGTTTTTAGGGCTCTGTTATTTAACACCTATGCTGGGTGGCTTTATTGCTGATAAATACCTGGGCAATCGCAACTGCATATTGATGGGAGGCTCCATGATGGCAATTGGGCAATTGTTGCTTTTTACAAGCGCCAGCATCTTTGGCACCAGCCTGCCAACAGCTACCACTATCATGTGGGTTGCTTTAGGTATATTAATATTTGGTAACGGTTTCTTCAAACCTAATATATCATCTATGGTGGGTAGCCTGTATCCTAAGCAGGAAAAAAGCAAATTGGATACAGCATTTACGATTTTTTACATGGGCATCAACCTGGGTGCGCTGATGGGACAGTTTATATGCCCGATCATCGGCGATGTGAAGGATGCTAATGGCGTGCGCGATATTCATGCTTTCAAATGGGGTTTTCTTGCAGCCGGTATTGCGATGACATTAGGAACATTAGTATTCCTGTTCCTGAAAAACAAATATGTACGTACACCTGAAGGAAGACCAATAGGGGGATTGCCTTCTAAAAGAGAAGCAGCTGACTATGAAGAAGGTGAGGCTCAGCAAGCTCATTTTACATCCAGGGCGATAGCATTTGCTTTTGTGACATTAGCCGCATTGTTTTGTGTTTTTTATTTTGGTATCGGCCTTAATTTGATCTACTCATTTATTTATTCAAGTGGTCTTACATTGGCAGGGTTGATATTAAGTGATAAATCGTTGACGAAAGTAGAAACTCAAAGGGTATTGGTTATCTATATAGTTTCTTTCTTTGTTATCTTCTTCTGGGCTGCATTTGAGCAAGCCGGTTCATCGCTCACATTTATTGCAGACAATCAGACAGACAGGCATTTCCTCGGATGGCTGATACCGCCTTCCATGGTGCAGATATTTAACGGGATATTTGTAGTTACACTGGCGGTGCCTTTCAGTATGTTTTGGGATTATTTGAGAAAGCGCGGCAAAGAGCCTATCTCACCTGTGAAGCAGGCTTTTGGTTTGGCATTGATGGCGCTGGGTTATTTCATTATATCTCATAATGTAAAAGACCTGGGCAATTCAGGATTGCTGGCTGTTAAGTGGCTGATATTGCTGTATATGATACATACCTGTGGTGAGCTTTGTTTATCACCGATCGGCCTTTCGTTAGTAGGTAAGCTGGCCCCTAAACGTTTTGCTTCTTTATTGTATGGTGTGTTCTTCTTGTCAAATGCTTCGGGCTATGCATTAGCAGGCACCTTAGGCTCTATACTGCCGCCAACGGGTGATAAATTTGAAAAAGCAAGCAAGCTGGGTATTGATCTGCAAGCTGTATTGAACAAAACAATAACACCGACTGCAGAACAATTGAAAATACTAAAGGACAACCTGATCTCGTCTGAGTATCCGAAGTTTGTAGGTTTTACTATTCATAACCTGTACGAGTTCTTCACTGTATTTGTTGTATTGTGTGGCGTAGCATCAATTGTGCTTTTCATGCTTACACCCAAGCTGAAGAAAATGATGCACGGTGTGCGCTAAATAAAAATATTTTAATGGAGCCCTCCGCCTAAGACGGAGGGCTTTTTTTGCCCGGGATAGAAAATGGGGGAATAAAAAATAAAGACTATTTTGGCAATAATAAAATATAAACATGGAACCTGAACAGCATATGTCTATATCCCCCGATGCGGCTTCTTTAGAAGCGATACAGAATTTTAGAGGCAAATTTCCAAAGCAGATATGGTTGCTCTTTATGAGTGAAATGTGGGAGCGTTTTTGCTTTTATGGTATGCGCGGTATGCTTACGGTTTTCATGGTGTCCAGACTTTTTCCAACATTGGTGAATAAGGATGCCGTAGCCAATTTACAATATGGCGCCATACAGGCTTTTGTATACGCGTTCACATTTATAGGCGGTTTGTTTGCGGATAAAATATTAGGCTTTCGTAAGTCTTTGTATTGGGGCGGATTGATGATGATAATAGGCAACTTTATTATTGCTGCTTCTCCTGAAAAATTCTTTTATATAGGCATTTGTTTCTCCATTATAGGTACAGGGTTCTTTAAGCCCAACATATCTACAATGGTCGGCTTTTTATATAAAGAAGGAGACCCAAGAAGAGACGCAGGTTTTGGATTGTTTTATTCCGGTATTAATATTGGTGCATTGCTGGGTGGTATATTGATGGTATGGGTAGGTAAAGACTATTCATGGAGCCTGGCATTTGCTTTAGCGGGTATAGTAATGATCATCAGTTTGTGCACATTTGTATTCACCCAGAGAAAATTAGGCCCGATAGGAATATCTCCTCTGCATCCGGATATGCCAAGGTCTAAAAGAAGAGGGTATGAAATGGCTGTGTATATCGGTTCATTAATATCGCTGCCATTGATATTGTTGTTGGTGAAGAACACTAACTATACGGATATGTTCATGTATATAGTGGGGCCTGTGGCGTTGCTATATGTCTTTTACGAAATGACAAAATATTCTGCTGCTGAAAGGAAAAAACTAATAGCGGCGCTGGTGTTTATTATTTTCTCCATTTTCTTTTGGGCTTTTTACGAACAGAGCGGCGGCTCTTTAAGCTTATTTGCACTGTATAATCTGCATGATAAATTATTGGGCATACCTATTGACCCGAATGTGGTGAATAATAGTTTCAATTCTGTATTTATTATCATCTTCAGCCCGATAGTAGGTATTATATGGCTGGCTATGAGCAGGAAAAAAATAGAACCTAATACACTTATCAAGTTTGGCCTGGGTTTTCTGTTTCTCGCAGGCGCATTTTATATTTTTTATGCCACACGTTTTTTTGCAGATGCAGATGGTAAAACGTCGCTGAATGTTTTTACGATAGCTTATTTTGTTATTACGTTCGGAGAGCTTTGTTTATCGCCGATCGGTTTGTCTATAATGACCAAATTGTCCCCCAAGCCCATGCAGGGACTGATGATGGGTATGTGGTTCCTGGCAAGTGCATACGGTCAGTATGCGGCGGGTTTGTTGGGTGCAGGTATGTCCGTAGCCAAAGAAAATGCTACTGCCACTGAAAAACTGATAGCATTTACTGATGGCTATAAACAGTTAGGCATTTATGCTTTGGTATTAGGTATAGTGCTTATTGCCATTTCGCCAATAGTAAAAAAGCTGATGCAGGAGGTGCATTAAACTTTTTGTAAATTGCTATAACAAACCAGTCGTATGCCATCTAAAAAATCTTCAAACGTTCCTGCCGAAAAATTAGCCTTATTAGAGAAGCTTGTTGAAGCGATTCCCGGTGTAGAAAAGAAAGGAGATACCATACCTTATACTTCCCTGAACGGGCATATGTTCTCCTATTTATCAAAAGACGGTACCTATGCCTTGAGGCTACCTGAAAAAGAAAGAGAGCCCTTTTTAAAGAAGTATAAAACAAAATTGATGGAAGCGTATGGCATAGTACAGAAAGAATATGTAACTGTTCCTGAGAGTTTGTTTAAGAATACCAAAGAGCTGAAACCATACTTTAAGTTGAGCTATGAATATGTAAGCTCGCTGAAACCAAAGCCCACTAAAAAGCCGGCCAAAAAGAAGTAATACTGCTTCTTTTTTTACTTTTACACCAGTCATGGCCAATAATTATAGTGCTAAATATGCGATAATAGTTGCCGGTGGTAAAGGCCTTCGTATGGGTAATGCAATGCCCAAGCAATTTCTCCCTTTATCAGGCAAGCCTGTTTTGTACTATGCTGTTAAAGCATTTATAGATGCTTTTGAAGATATAAAATTGATATTGGTATTACCCAACGATCAACTGAGTTATGCGCAAATGGTATTAAAAGAATTTACCCCAAGGCTGGATGTTACAATTGTTGCTGGTGGTGAAACAAGGTTTCATAGTGTACAGAACGGGCTGCAATTAGTACATGGCAACAGTATTGTATTTATACATGACGGGGTAAGGCCTTTGGTGTCAGTTGACCTGGTGAGGAGATGCTATTGGCAGGCTGTTGAATTAGGTAGCGCCATACCTGCGATCCGGGTAACAGACAGTATGCGCATTATTGAAGATGATGATTCCCGTCCGCTTGACAGGGAATACATGCGCATTATTCAAACACCCCAAACCTTTCGTTCAGATATTGTTTTACCAGCCTTTGAACAGGAATACCAGCAGGCATTTACTGATGAAGCAACCGTTGTAGAGAATACGGGCACAACAGTATACTTGGCAGAAGGTGAGCGTAGTAATATAAAACTAACTACAGTTGAGGATATGCTCATAGCGGAAGCATTGCTGAAGGCAAATCAATAAAAATGCCAAAACAATTTTTGATACTTATTTATTGCTGTTTGTTTTTGAGCGCTACAGCTCAGCAAGATACAAGTGTTTTTAAGTATCCCATACAAATGGATACAGTCGTAATAATGGCTGCAAGAAAAGGGTGGGATGTAAAAGGGTTTATTCGGCGTGTGCAGACTGATACTACTTTTTACAAAGCATTTCGCAGCTTGCATATTGTTTCATTTACTGCTACCAATGATATAAAAGTATTGGGTAAGGATGATAAAGTAGTTGCTTCACTATACAGTCATACCAAACAAACAGAGCGAAAAGGGTGCCGCGGTATGCAGGTGCTGGATGAAAAAACAACAGGAGATTTTTATAAAAAGAACAAGGAGTATAATTATTATACTGCTGAGTTGTACGCCTACCTGTTTTTTACAAAAGGTACCATTTGTGGCGAAGATGATATAGTAGCAGGGCATATGAATGAACAAGGTAAAGGCAAATTGGAAAAAAGTAAGGCCGAATTAAAGCAATTAATATTCAATCCGGGCTCACATATCAGTGGCGTTCCGTTGATGGGCGATAAAGCAGCCATTTTCGATGACAATATCGCCAGGCATTATGATTTTAAATTATTGTCAGAAAATTATGCCGGGGAAGATTGTTATCTGTTTAAAGTAATACTTAAAAAAGGAGAAGAGAAGAGTGTGGTTTATAATGAACTAAGCACATGGTTTAGAAAAAGTGATTACTCCATTGTTGCAAGAGATTACTCACTTTCATATCATACCATATTATACGATTTTAACGTGCACATGAAGGTGAGAACAGCCCCAATTGGGAGTAAATTACTACCAACATCCATATATTATGATGGTAATTGGCATGTGTTCACAAAGAGAAGGGAAAAAGTAAAATTCACGTCTATATTTAATTATTAAGTTTTCTTTATTGTATAATTAATGTTATAATCTTAGCATAAAAGATAAAATGTATTACTAATTTTACTTTACGGCTATCACCGTTTATCGCCATGGTTCTTCCAAAAAAGAGATCTGCTATAAGGCAGACAATTATTTTATTTGTTCTATCCTTCTTTATATGGTTAGAGATATTTCTTTATAGAAGTATTAGAGACCCGTGGTTAGTACTTTCTGTTAAGGCGCTTGTTTGTTCAATAGTTTCTACTGCATTTATCCGTCTTTTCGGAAGGCGCCTGGTGAAGTTTTACGTGAGAAGATATTCTAAAGATTATAAGTATAACCGACCCGGGAAAAGTAAAAAATAGTTCACTTGCTTTTCTATTCTTCTAAGTAACAATACTTTAAATATTGCTTATTATCTTTTCTACTAATCGAGTAACTTAGCGGTATGATCGCTGCTGCCTCGATACAGGAAGTTTTGACCCGTGCTGATATTGTTGAGATAATCGGGCAATTTGTACGTCTTAAAAAAAGAGGAGCCAATTTTATTGCTAATTGCCCTTTTCATAATGAGAAGACACCTTCCTTTCATGTATCTCAGCCTAAAGGAATTTATAAGTGTTTTGGTTGCGGTAAGGGTGGCAATGTGGTCACTTTCATACAGGAGCATGAAAAACTTTCTTATCCTGAAGCTATTCGCTGGCTGGCAGATTATTATAAGATAATATTAGAAGAAACAGAACGCAGCCCCGAACAGCAGCAACGTCAATTGGCAGAAGAAGGTTTGCGCATACTCAATGAATTTGCTGCACAATATTTTCAGGATACATTACTGAATACAGATGAGGGGCAGGCAATAGGGCTGTCTTATTTTAAGCAGCGCGGATTCAGAAAAGAAATTATAGACCGGTTCAAACTGGGTTATGATCCCGAAACTGGTGATGATTTTTATAAAGCTGCTACCCAAAAAGGCTATAGTGCTGAATTGTTAGAGCAGGCAGGGCTTGTAAAAAACCGCAACGGCAGTTATTATGATGTGTACAGGGGGCGGGTGATATTTCCCATTCAAAGCATGACGGGCCGCATATTAGGATTTGGTGCCCGGATATTAAAGACGAATGACAAGGCCCCTAAATATATTAATTCCCCCGAAAATGAATTGTACGTAAAGAGCAGGGTCTTGTATGGTATGCACCAGTCGAGGCAGGCAATAGGAAAACAAGATGAATGTTATTTGGTAGAAGGATATACCGATGTAATTTCTTTGCACCAGGGCGGAGTAGAAAATGTGGTAGCAAGTAGCGGTACTTCTCTTACGGAAGACCAGTTGCGATTGATCGGGCAGCTAACAAAAAACCTTACCATATTATATGATGGCGACCCGGCGGGAATCAAAGCAGCTTTACGCGGCCTTGATATGGCGCTTGCCCAGAGCTTTAATGTGCAGCTGGTATTATTCCCTGGTGGTGAAGACCCCGACAGCTATATTCAAAAAGAGGGCGGTGCAAAGTTTACTGAATATATAAAAGCACATAAGCAGGATGTTATAGGTTTCAGGTTGGAAGTAGGACTGAGTGAAGCAGGGAAAGACCCGGTAAAAAAATCGAAGCTGGTAAATGAGATAGCCGAAAGCATATCGCGTATAAATAAAGCCGAAGATTTTTCTTTACAACACCATTATATACGTGAGGCATCACAAAAATTGGATGTTGACGAAACAGGGCTTATCAACCTTGTAAATAAATATATTCGCGAGCGTGTAGAGATGGAGCGCAGGCAAAACAGGCGCGACGAAGTATTACCCGAAGCAAATACCATACCTGTTACAGACGAACCTGTGATGCAACCGCCGCAGGTGAATGGCGAAGACCAGGAATGGCAACTGATGAGCATATTAGTAGAATATGGTGCAAAATCATATGAGGGCTACGCAAATGTTTCTGCACTGGTGTATGAGCGTATAGATCCTGAATTGCTGGACAACGCTATGGTGAGAAGATTGTATGACATGTATTTTAACTTCTCTGAAAAATTTAATAAGCTACCGGATGCTGCTTATTTTATTAACCATGCCGATGAGAGCATACAACAAAAAATGGCGGGTCTGCTCTATGCCAAAAACGAAATAAGCCATAACTGGAAAGAGCGGCATAATATTGAAACTATTCATGACGAGTTCAATTACATAAATGATGTGGATAGCACATTGAATTATTTTGAACTGAAGAAGTTAATGGTGATGCAGGAAGACCTGAGTGAGAAGATCATGCAGGAAAAAGACCCCATAAAAGAAAAACAATTGCAGGCAAAGCATATTGAGTTAAAACAAATGGAGCGGGATATTATAAAACAGCATGGCACTGTGGCGCTTCGTATTTTCAGATCACGTAAAAAAAATTAGTTTGCCACGTATTC
>JABDFN010000020.1 GCA_013286485.1 Bacteroidota bacterium | reverse complement strand
GCAAGTAACATCCACATATCGTACTTGCATACCATGCAGGACAGCAGTATATCAATGGGAAGTAATAGTGATGATTATTACTTTATATGGCACCCCCAAAAAGGGCTTAGGAAAATAGTGTCACCTCGCGGGTATGTTGGTATAACAACTATAGAACAAAAAAATGCACATCTTATTTTAAATGATCAGGGAGAATTATGTTTTACTGACATGGATTATAAAGTTTTAAAGAAACTAAACATTTCATTTAAAGCCGTTGATAATGGGATGTATTTGCCAGATAGGGGCATGTATATAACAGACCCAAAAACAAAGCATTGTTACTATATATCTACTGACATAGGGATAACTGATGTTACAGATAAATTACCAAAATTAGATAGTATAGTGTCTGATGTTATTTTTAACACCGGTGTAGACGGGATTGCCTGGCGTCAGGGTAAATTGTATCATCCCCAAAAAGGCTTGATACGCGATTTTGTAAAGGAAGGTTTTGGTGAGTTGAGATATCAGCCAGCAGATTATATAGTTGATAACAGAGGCCATATATGGCTGTGTAATGATTTTGGTTTGTATATGCTTACAATAACCAGGAATAAGTTTAAACAATTTTTTTGTAAACCTTCTTTCATTGGGTATGGGAATAGCTATCGTAATATTTTAATTTATAAAAATGAGATATACGCTAATAATGAATCAAAAGGCTGGGTAAAAACTAATATTGATGGCAAGGATTCTATACATTTCCTTATACCTGAAAAATATAGAAAACCCAACGCCAATTATGCGCTTAAAAGAACAAGAAGTAACTATCTTATAGGATCATGCAATATTGGATACTATTATGCACCCTTGCCATATAACGTAAAAAAATTAAAACTAGCCGAGTTTGATACATTCAGATTAAGAGATTGTACTTGGGATATAGTTGAAATACAACAAAATAGATTTCTATTAACAACCTATATGGGATTAAAATGGTTTGATCTGAACACTGAAATGATTGCTCCATTTAAACAATATAACAGTTATCCTGAGCTAGCATCTGCAACTATTTTACAAATACTACCTGATAATAATCATCATCTTTGGTTGTGCACCAATAAGGGCTTTTATAATTATGATACTACAAATGGTATTACAGACCGTTATTCTTCTGACGATACCGGAAGCCACTATATCCCTTCTAAAGAGATACAACATTTTTATCAGGACAAAGATGGGGTTTATTGGTTGGCAACAACAGATGGGTTGATAAAATGGAATAAGAAAACTAGTAAATCTGTTTTATATACACGCATAGACGGCTTAAGTAATAATAATATTTATGCAGTTTATGAAGATGATTACAACAAGTTATGGTTAAGCAGCGACTATGGTATAATGGAATTTGATAAAAAAACAGGGCGTGTAAAAACATACCTTACTGAAGATGGTATTACACATAATGAGTTTAACAGAGTATCTCATTCTAAAGACAGTGCTGGAAATATTTATTTTGGTACGTTGAATGGTATTACTGTTATACACCCCAAGAATTTTGTTAGTGATGAAAATGATAGAAAAGACTGTGCTTTTATTGTGCTTACACTTTTTCAAAAGTTTGATGGTAAGCAAAATAAATTGATTGACGGTACTTCTAATTTATTTGCAGATAATTATATTTCAATAAATTCTGGAGATCAGTTTTTAAGATTTGATTTTGCTTTACTGAATTATGATGATCCTGAACAGACTGTTTATTTTTATAAGATTGATGGAATTGATAGTGGTTGGAATATGCAAACTGAAAGAACATTGCGATTTGGTAGACTTTCATACGGCAAAAAGGTATTGCATATTAAAGCCCAGGCAGGTGATGGTACATGGAGTAAGAATGAGTTGGTATACACTATAGATGTAATAAAACCTTTTTACTTACGTTGGCAATTTATGGGATGTGCTGCATTTGTTATTATATTAATTGTATGGGTATGGTTAAGCTCGAGAACTACTAGGCTGAGACGTGAAAATGAGCGTCTTGACAGAATTGTAAAAGAAAAAACAAAAGACATTGAAGTGTCTTTACAGCAGAAGGACATATTGATGAAGGAAATTCATCACAGGGTAAAGAATAACCTGCAAGTAATCAGTACACTTTTGGATTTACAATTAGCAAGGACTACGGATGAAGAGGCACAAAAAGCAATGACAGAGGGTAGGACAAGGGTACATTCAATAGCATTGATACACCAGCAACTATACCAAAATGAAAATATAACTGCTATAGAAATATCGGCTTTTGTAAATGATTTGTTTTACCTGGTAAATTCTATTTATAATAAGCCTGAACGGAAAACAGAGCTTAAAAATAATATTACCGAGACGTGGCTTGATATTGATACCGCAGTACCTGTTGGCTTAATATTAAATGAGCTAATTACGAATTCATTTAAGTATGCATTTTCGATAGGTAAGAATGGGAACATTGAAGTTAATTTGACTAAAGATATTGAAGGATATATTTTACAATATAGTGATAGCGGTCCCGGATTACCCGAGGATTTTGATCTGAAAAATGCAAAGAGTCTTGGAATGATAGTGATAAATAGCCTTACTAAACAATTAGGAGGGAAACTATCTTATACAAACTTTGGTAAATGTACTTTTATCATAACCTTTATGGATGCTACAGGAAGAAGGCTAACCGATTAAAGCTCCGGCCTACCATATCTAAAATGTTATCTCTTTGTTATTCGCATTATTTTCTAATAGGATTAATGATGTCAATTAATATTTTTATCTCTAAGTATTTGTTTTATTAATATTTTTTTATATCTTTAATCCATTCACCATTATATGAATATGATAAATACTAAGGTAGGGATTGTAGAAGATGAAATGATTATAGGAAGGGGTATTTCTGATGCACTTACAGAACTCGGATATTCAGTTACAGAACCGGCTATTAGCTATACGGAAGCACTGGCCATGATTGAGGATGAGAAGCCGGATATTTTGCTTCTGGATATTAATCTTAGTGGTAAAAAAGATGGTATAGACCTTGCTTGGAAAGTACGGGAAGATTACAATATCCCCTTTATATTTCTTACAGCAAATTCAGATTCGGCTACTATTGATAGGGCCAAAAAAATATTTCCACCGGCTTACCTGGTAAAGCCTTTTAATAAACAGGAATTGTATAGCTCAATTGAGATTTGCCTGCATAATTATACCCAAGAAAAAAACAAACCCGCTGAAGGAAACTATATTATTAAGGACTCAGTATTCATCAAGCAAGGACAATATTTTCAGAAAGTTAAACTGGATGATGTTCTGTACCTGGAAAGTGATAATGTGTATATATATGTATACACAGCTGACAATAAATTATTGGTAAGGAGTACCATACAAAACTACCTGGATATCATTGATTCAAAGAATTTTTTCAGAGTGCATCGCAGCTATGCAGTGAACATACATCATATACAAACAATCAATTCGGATTATGTTATTATCTCCGATAAAAAAATACCAATAGGTAAAGCCTATCGTGATGAACTTTTAGCGTCTTTGAGATTAGCTTAAGTCGGGTGTAAATTATACTGACACTTTCACAACAAAAAAATAAGGGTTCACAACAAAAAACATGCATTTCACAACATTTTTCTAAAAAACGTTAAGGGGCTTAATAGCTTCGGGTTTATTCTCAGTCTTTAAGGGATAGACCGAAAATAGTTTTTAGAGAAATATGGATAGAAGAGCATGATAAATATTTCAACAGCAAAATATTTATATGAAGATTACAAGCTAACCATGGCTTGGGAAGAATTTCTTTTTGCATTAGAACAAGGAATACAGCTAGCCTTGAATAATAAGCCTGCAACAAATTGCAGCATTTCCGAATTACAGGTATTGCGAATGGCAATTGAATATGATATGTGTGTATTTGTCGGCCATTTATCAGAAAAATAGTTTTCTGTTTTTCCATTTCTGCCTTTGTGTTTTTTATTGGCAACATTCACATAACACATAGTATACCAACTAGATATCCTTTCTCAACAGAAAGTAACTGCTTCACAACAAAAAATCGCTTGTTCACAACATTTGCAATAAAATATAATTATTGCATTATAGTTTGGCAGCAATTCCAAATTTTATTTAAACGCAATATGAAACAGATTTGTTCGCTTTCGTGGATATTTTCTCTGCTGTTATGTATGGGTACAAATGCCTTTGCAGGCGGCAAAGGCGGTAGTAATGTAACGGAACAGGGGAGTCCATCTGCATTGGAAAATCCCGCTTCATTTAGAGGAGCGGAATTGTATGCGAATTTTTTGGGATCCGACAAGATCAAAATATTTCTGAAAGAATATTTTGATTATGGTGCTAATCAATTTTCTGAAACTGAAGCAGTATCACTGCAAGAATCAGAATTGATGATGAGTAAAAAAATTGTTTTAAATAAAGATAGTATAGTGCATATAGAGAACCTGGGCGCACAATCATCAACTAGTTCAAATAGCGGGCGCACCACAATGGTTATATATTCTACGGAAATTGACCTTGGAACGGCTCATGCTAATTATGACATTACATGGGGGTACGTATTTATGAATAAATCTGAATTTGCAAACCTCGATGATAAGGTTAACCAGGGATTTGCACTAGCTACTCATGTAACTAATGAAGGGAGGATGATGCCTAAAAATGCAATGCCGTCGCTATCTGCGTTACCCACTTTTATTCTTAAGCCTAATACAAATGGATCTATGGTGATCAAACCGATAGACCCTGATGGTGATATGTCAAGTGTTGAAATAAGCGCTCCATATTCGTTGCTTAGTAATTCTTCAAATAAAAATATGCAGAACAATAATATACCTGTATTAAAACAAGGATCCATTATTACGGGTAAATCACCCTTAAAAACAGTGCAGTACAAAAGCGGATATAGCATCGATAACCCTATTAATGCTAAAATATTTTCCATAGACAAGAATACAGGCATGTTTAAGTATGAAGCAAGAAATCAGATTGGCAAATACCTCGCTGCAATAACAATCAAAGAAATAAAAGATAATAACATAATAAGTGAACATCAGTGTGTTTTTATCATTGATGTACAATAAAAAATTACCCATAACATAAATTTTTCTACAAATGAAAAATGTTACTCTACTCCATACTATGCGATTAGCTTTTTTAAGTGTCGCATTTATTCTTGTAAGCAATTTAGCTAAGGCTACCGACTATTATTGGGTGGGTGGTACCGGCGTTTGGTCAAACTTGTCAAACTGGGCAACAACATCAGGTGGTTCTACACACCCCACGGTTGTACCTACGCCGATAGACAACGTAATATTTGATGGTAACTCATTTAGCTCTTCTGGAGCTACTGTTACTGTCAACTTCCAGGCATTATGTAACAACTTTACTGTAACATCTGCAGTTGGGTCTAACATTACTTTCCAGTTTAATTCCGGTTTAGTTTCAAGCGGAACAATTTCTACTGCGCAAACGGGAAATCTTACATGGAACCAGGCTTCTTTATTACAAGCAGGTAGTGGAGTAAATTTCAATAAAGTTACTTATAATATGAGCTCTGGTAATGTTGCTATTACCGGTACATTAGGTCTTAGCAATAGCACCACTTTTACATTCAGCACAAGCAATAATAATACTGTAACAGCAACAACCATTGCGATAGACGGAACGTCGACTTATAATGAAAATTCTGGTACACTTACTGTAAATGCATTAATGACAGTACCAAGTGGTGCCACATTTAATTGCTATTCTACTAAAGTATTTAATAATGGTGGAATAGATATACAAGCGGGTTCAAAAGGGCTTATTGGTGGCCAATGGACAATGAATGATGCGAGTTTTAAAATAGATCCTTCATCAATCGCTACAGTTTATGCAAATAATAACTACCTGTATTTTTATTCAACTCATACCGATACTATATCTATAAAAAGTGGTAAAAGAGATTTATACCATGTTGAGCTAAATGGCTCAAACTATAATTCAAGATATGTTTTACAGGATAGTCTTACAGCTACTGAAGGTGTTTATCCTTATGTAAATAAATTTGTAACGAACGGGAACAGACTTTTTGCTGGGCGTTTCTACGCATGGTCAGGTAGTCCAACTACTATTGACTTTACAGGATCTGACAGTATTTATGTAAAATATGAGTTCAGGATATATCCCAACAATGTTACTTATATAGGGGGAACGGCGGCTATAGTATTTAAGAATGCAGATGTGAATGGCCCTAATGGGAGTAATATATATTTTCTTGGTGGTGGTAGTCACAAATTCAACGATGTGATATTTAATTGTACATATACCGGAGGGCAAGAACAGATATTGATGGAATATGGAGACACACTGCATGATGTAACTTTTAATACATACGGGCAACAGTACTTAACTAAATACGACAACAACTACATCCATAATTTTACTTATAATAATCGTAGTGCAACTGTATCAAGCGCAAGCCTTCCTACTATGACCGTAAATGGCAACAATACATTTACAGGTACTTTTAAATACACTTCCGCTAGTTCTGATATGCGCCCTGTTTGGGCATTTACGTCCGGAAACACATTTGGAACGCTTGATTTTACAAGTGCTATATCTGAGGTACAATTTGGTGCAGGCTCTGTTCAAATAATTGGTACTCTTGCTGCGTTTAATGGTTCTTGTTCAAAGAAAATATTAATTCACTCAACAAGTTCAGGTAGCCAGGCGATTCTTTCGCAAAGCAGTGGCAGTGTTACTGGAGACTGGGTTTTATTGGGAGATATAAGAGGTCAGGGCGGTGCAACATATACTGCAACTGACGCTACTGATCTTGGAAATAACACAGGTTGGACCATTACGGGTGTACCAGCTCAGAAATTTTACTGGGTAGGTGGCGCAGGTAATTGGAGTGATCCTAATCACTGGTCATTAACTTCAGGCGGTACAGCAGGTTGTGCTATTCCTTCGAGGATTGACAGCGTATTTTTTGACGCTAACTCATTTACTGCCTCAGGTCAATATTGCACTATAGACGTAACAGCTGAGTGTAAGAATATGATATGGAATGGCATCACTGTCGGCGGAGGTATGAATGGAAGCCAAAACTTGAGTATTTATGGTTCTTTGAAGTTAGATGCTAATATGAATTACCAGCATAGTGGTAATCTTTATTTTCAATCTAATACTTCATCAAATACCATACAAACAAGTGGCAAAACGCTGCCTTCGGTTGTGTATTTCCAATGCCAGAATTCTAACAACGGTAAATACACATTAGTTGATAATCTTACTACTACAAACAACATGTATATCTATTATGGTAAGCTTATTACTTCCGGGAATAACATAGCTGTCTATAGTATTAATTTTCAAGGTTCTGGTGCTAAATTAGACCTTACAGGCACTACTTTAGTGAAAGTTCAAAACCTTTGGGGTATCTATTATAACGATACATTGGTAATGCCTTCCACATGCGAATTGCATTTTGAGGCGCCTGCTGATGTTACTTTCTATTCTTATAGTAATGGTTTTGCGGACAGGAAGAAGTATGGTAAAGTGACAATTAATAGTACCACAAATAATTATTACACACAACAAATATATGGGCAGTATGCGCATTTTGCAAATTTGAATATAACATATGCCGGGCCTTACCAATTTACTAATAGTTTGAATTTTACCAGTTATGATTCATTAACAACAACATTTACTGCATCAAGCAATTCTAATAATAATACCTATAGTTTCAGTGCGCAAGGGGATACAATAAATAATTTTACTACAAAGGCAATTAACGGAGTGCATCCGAAATTGTACACTTATTATAATTATTATGCCAGTAATTTTTACTTGCAAAATTTTGCTGAATGGGATACGTATGATTACGCAGTAAAGACATATGGTAATATCACTGTAGCAGGTACATGCCAGGGAAAAACGATAGTACGCGGTGGAAATGCTGGCACGCAATCGACTATTACCTGTACAGGAACTGCTACAGCAGACAATTGTATTTTCAAAGATATTAAAACCACCGGAGGTGGTACATTTACTTCTACCAATTCAGTTTTAAGCACAAACGCCACTGGCTGGTCAGCAAGTAGTACTGGTACCAATTATTATTGGGTAGGGGGTGCAGGTAATTGGAGCGATGGTAATCATTGGGCATTGACTAGCGGTGGGGCATCTGCAGGATGTTACCCATCACAAGTTGATAATGTGTTTTTCGATGTGAATTCTTTTACAGCAGCTAATCAACAGGTATATGTAGATATTACAGCACAGTTTAAAAACATGGTTTGGAATAATGTCAATAGTCCTTCCCTATATCAGGCAAATGAAATGGACTGTTACGGTTCACTCGCTATTGCACCAAACGTAAACTGGAATGGAGTTAATTGGTTTTATTTTGATTCTCGTGACACTGGAAATACTATTAACAGTAGTTATAAGAACATGTACTATGTAAATTTCAGGTCAGAGGGTACAATGCAGGGAGGGTGGAGATTAGTTGATAGTTTCCTTGCGATATATTATTTATACCTGGACGGTGGAAAATTTCAAACAAATGGGTACAATATCCAGACAACTTATTTATATAACAACAACAACTCAAATGCAATTACATTTGATTTTAGCAGAACAAGGAACATCAATATATATAACGAGTTCCAGATCCAGTCAAATTCTAATCTGATCATTGATACCGCAACCATCAATTTCCTATATAATGGTAACAATATGGAATTCCTTGGTGGCAATCATACATTCAAAAATATAAATTATACAATACCATCAGGTGCTGCGCCTACAATAGACCTGCAGGGCAATAACACTATTAATAATGTGAATATGACAGCTGCAGGCTGGCCTGTTATTACAATGCAGAATAATGCTACCTATAACGATGTCAACTTCACATTTACAAACACAAGTTCTAATATCCCCACAATAGGTGTCAGTGGGTCTAACACATTTAATACATTCAACGTAAATTCCACAGGTAATGGGGGTCCATACATCACATTTAACTCAAGTAATACATTCAGCAGCCTTATAGCATCAGGTTTGGGCACTAGGTTATATCTTGGAGCTAGCCAGACACAAACTGTTAATGATGTATTAGCACTTGGTAATGGTAGTTTCCCTGTTATTGTTAATTCAACCACAACAGGCACACAAGCCAGGATATATAAACCTTCAGGGCTTGTTTGTCTGGACTATGTATTATTAAAAGATATTAAAGGTGATGGATTGTCAGATGGACATGGGGGTATACAAACACAATATTTTGCTGGAGCAAGTAGTGTGAACCTTGGTGATAATACAAACTGGACATTCTCTTCATGCAACGCATTTTACTGGGTAGGTGACGCAGGTAATTGGAGTGATTATTCGCACCATTGGGCAACAACATCAGGAGGTACAAGCTTCCAAAGTGCTGCTCCTGGCCCTAACGATAATATATTTTTCGATGCAAACTCATTTACATTATCAGGCCAGACAGTAACAATTGACGTATCAAATGCATCTTGTAAGAGTATGCGTTGGGGATCTGCTGCTTTCAGCCCTACATTGGCCGGCAGCGGTACACTGAATATTTTTGGCGACCTGGAGCTGATCAATAATATGACCCAAAATTATTCCGGTACATGGAAGTTTAATGCGAATGATACCGGTCATACTATAAACACTGCCAGCAAATCATTAACTAATGTGAATTTTGATAGTACCGGTAAATGGACTTTACAAAACCCACTTATCGTAAGCAATACAATCAACTTTAACAACGGTACACTTGTTACAGCAAATAAAAATATTACTACTACAAATTTTAATAGTAGTTCCTCCTTTAGTGGAAGGTCATTACAATTAGGAAGTTCCAATGTAACTATCAATAATGGTACATGGAATCCATCTACACTTACAAATACAAGCCTGGTTGAAGGGACATCAACCATAACTATTACAGGTAATTCTTCAGCTTCATTCCTTGGTAATGGGTTAACTTATAATAATGTAACATTTACAGCAATTCCTACATTGGCATCTACTTTAACAGGTGGCAATACATTCAATACACTAACTATTTCGCAGGGTATAGATCTGGGTGTCAGCGCTTCATCTACACAGGTAATGAGTTCACTCGTTGCAAATGGAACTTGTGCCTTGCCTATAAGTTTACATTCTACAACAACAGGGACACAAGCTATTTTTAGTAAAAGCAGTGGTACGGATAATATTTCATTCCTGAAAATTAAAGATATGAAAGCCCAGGGTGGAGCTACGTTTAATGCTGCTTATAGTGCTGATTCAGGAAATAATAATGGCTGGAATTTTACATCTACCCCAACAGTTATCGATGCATTGGTTTCTACAACACATGCAAGTTGCCTTACTAATAATAATGGTGGCGCTTCTGTTGATTCTGTTATTGGCGGTACAAAACCATTTGCTTATTTGTGGTCAAATACATTGACAACAAAGAGTATATCAAGCCTTATACCCGGTGCATATAATGTTACAGTAACAGACTCTGTAGGTTGTTACGTTACCAAGAACGTCTCCGTTACAAACTATCCTTCATACTTAGTGGCAACCCCTTATATAGCTTCTGCAGTTAATGTGTGCCTTGGCACTACTATCAACTTTACAGCTGGTAGTGTATTAGATACAAATGGAAACGCAGCAACCCCTAAGAGTTATCTGTGGAACTTTGGTGATTTTACAAACACAACCACAAAAAATCCTTCCAAAAATTATTCTTCAAATGGTAATTATACCGTTTCATTATCTTATGTTGATACGAATGGTTGCCCCGCAATTACAACCGGTGCTGTTAAAGTATCATCTGTTGCTGAGTCTATTGTAGCAACTAATGTACTTTGTAATGGTGCAGGTAATGGCACAATTACTATTACAGCTTCTAATGGCGTTCCACCATATTTATATTCTATTAATAATGGTGCATCATATGTGTCAACTAATTCTTTCACGGGCCTTACACCAGGTACATACCAGGTAAAAACAAAAGATTCAATTGGTTGTTCAACAGGTACTCAAACTTTTAATATAACCCAGCCTTCAGCTGCGCTCAGCTTTACAAAAACAAAAACAGATGTAACATGTGCGAGCTTGTCTAATGGTTCTATAAATATTACTCCTTCAGGTGGTACAACACCTTATAGCTACTCAATAAATAATGGTATATTATATGTGCCGGGTAGTAGCTTTACTAATCTTTCAGCAGGAAGCTATAACGTAATAGTCAGAGATGCAAATGCATGCACTGCAGCAGTGCAAACATTTACTATTTCGGTTCATGATACTACGAAACCAACTATTACATGTCCTTCGAATATTAGCGTAAGTGCATCCGGATGTTCGCAATCAGTTTCTGTGCCGGCTCCAGCTGCAGGAGATGAATGCAGCCTTGCTTCAGTAATAAATAACTTCAACAATACTTCTGATGCAAGTGGTACATATACTACAGGTGTTACCACGGTAATATGGACAGCAACAGATGGCGGTGGAAATACCGCAACATGTAGTATGACAATTACTGTAAGTGGTCCGGTAATTGCTGCTACAGGAAATTCTAATCCTATTAATGCGGGTGATACAACTACCGCAGCTAGTAACGGAACAAATTTCGGGAATATAAACTTGGGAAATAACGTTTCTCACAACTTTAGTATCAATAATACAGGTACATCCAGTTTTATTATCAGCAATATAACTATGAAAGGTTCGTCTGACTTTAGTTTTACTTCGATATCATTACCTGATACTATTGCAGCCGGTCATTCTCAAAATATCAACGTTACATTTATGCCGTCTTCATTGGGTCTTGAGAAAGATACATTGACAGTAACAAGTACAGCATGTAATCATAATACATTCTCTTTTGCTGTTGCGGGTACCGGAACATGTGCAAATCCAACACGGTATAATGTTACAGGTGGCGGAAACTATTGTTCAGGTGGTACAGGCGTTGCTATAGGATTAAGCAATTCACAAACAGGAATAAATTATCAGTTAAAACAAGGCACCGCAAATATCGGTAGCGTTGTTGCGGGTACTGGCTCTTCTATTAGCTTCGGCAACCAAACAGGTTCCGGAAGCTATTTTGTGGTAGCTACTAATACAGTAGGTGGTTGTAGCGATACAATGACTGGTTCTGTAACAATAGGTATAAATCCATTACCTACGGTGGTTAACATCACAGGTGGTGGTAGCTATTGTCCGGGAGGATCAGGCATAAATGTTGGCTTAAATAGTTCACAAAGTGGAATAAATTACCAGCTATATAATAACTCCGGTAGTATCGGTAGTTCAATGGCGGGTACTGGTTCTTCTCTGAACTTTGGACTTAAAACAGTAACTGGTAATTATTTCGTGGTGGCTACAAATGGTAGCACAAGCTGTACCGATACTATGAGTGGTACTGCTACAATAAATACTTATTCGTTATCAACTGTATACAACGTAACTGGTACGGGTTCTTATTGCGCAGGCGGTACTGGAGTTACTTTAGGCCTTTCATCTTCAGATACAGGCTTTAGTTACCAGTTAAAATATGGTACTACAAGTATTGGCAGCCCTGTAGCTGGTACAGGTTCAGCTCTGAACTTTGGGAATGAAACATTGGATACGACATATTTTATTGTTGCAACAAGAAATACAGGTGGTTGCATAGACACTATGTCTGGTGGCGCAAGAGTTACTATTAATCCTTTACCTGCAAGAGTTATTACAGGTCCTTCGTCTGTTTGCTTTGGTAGCAATGCCACACTGGCAGCAGCAATCGTAAATACGCATACTTATTATATACCAGTTGCAAGTCTTTTGAGTGTATTCAGCTGCGGGACAGGTAGTTACTATAATGGATGTGGTACAAACCAACCCGGCTTTACATGGGTAGATAGCGGGTCTGGCACTCCAACCAACATCCAAATTCAATTTGGAGTTGGTGTTGAGTGCAACAGTACGGGTTCGCATACATATAACTCTATATTGAACGGTGTTTCAGGTCCTTCTTATGCTTCGACTTCAGGATGGTGTTCATGTTCCCCACCATCTACCACTCCTGTAGTTACACTTAATTTTTCTCCGACGGGTTATAATGTTGGTGGCACAAATACATTTTATATTACAAACGTTAATACTTGTGTAGGTTTCTATACTTCAAGTTCATTAAGTGGTTATTATGCAGCAATTACGGTTAGCTACCCGGCAACAACAGCATCAGGTGTTACTTATGTATGGTCACCAGGTGGTGCTACAACAGATAGCATAACTGTTTCTCCTACATCAACTACTACCTATAAAGTTGTTTCAACTTCAACAGCAGGTTGTTCTGATAGTACAACTAAAACTGTAACGGTTAATCCATTGCCCACAGTATATGGTGTAACAGGTGGCGGTAGTTATTGCCCTTCAGGTTCAGGAGTATCGGTTGGTTTAAGCAATTCTCAAACAGGTATCAATTACCAGTTAATGAGAGGTACAACGTCTGTTACTACACTCGCAGGTACAGGTAGCTCGCTCAATTTTGGTAATCAAACTACCACAGGCAATTATTTTGTAATTGCTGCAAATGGTGGTACAGGGTGTACAGATACTATGAGCGGTAGTGTTAATGTAAGCTTATACAATTTATCAACTGTTTATAATGTAACAGGTACTGGTTCTTATTGTGCCGGTGGTACAGGTGTAACAGTAGGTTTGTCTTCTTCAGACACAGGCTTTAGCTATCAGTTAATGAATGGCTCAACAACTGTTGGTAGCCCTGTTGCAGGCACGGGTTCAGCTATCAGCTTTGGTAACCAAACAACAGCAGCCACTTATACAGTTGTTGCTTCAAGAAATATAGGTGGTTGCACAAACAATATGTCCGGCAGTGCAACTGTTACAATTAATCCATTACCTGTTCCTGTAATAAGCGGCCCTTCTGCTATTTGTGCAGGCGATAGTGCTACCTATAAAATATCTGCTCAAACAACACGTATTTATAATATATCGCTTGCGAATCTTATTAATTTATTTAATAATTGTGGTTCTACTGGTAGCCAATATAATTGTGGTTCTAATGTCGGTTTTAGTTGGATAGATAGTGGATTTTCTACTCCAACAAATATACAGATTCAGTTTGGAGTCGGCGTAGAATGCCATACTGGCGCTACGCATACCTCATTGTTGAATGGCGCTAGCGGACCTTCTTTTGCGCAAACACCTAACTGGTGCCAGTGTGATAATACTTCAGGTTCGCCTTTTGTTACACTTAATTTTACTCCTTCTATATATCATGCAGGTAGTGCTGATACATTTATTGTTAGCAGTCTTTCTACCTGTTTTGGATTTATACCAACAAGTACGTTGAGTGGATACTATGCTAAAGTCACTGTCACTTACGGTTCCGGCGGATCGGGAAATACCTATGTATGGTCTCCTGGTGGTAGTACATCTGATAGTATAAGGGTTTCTCCAGCTTCAACTACAACATACAAAGTTGTTGCTACAACCTCATTTGGTTGCACAGATAGTACTACAAAAACACTTACTGTTAATCCGTTGCCAATCGAATATGCTGTAACAGGTGGCGGTATCAATTGTACAGGAGCGACAGGTGTTGCTATCGGTTTGAGTAATTCAGAATCAGGAGTGAATTATCAATTGATGATGAGTGCAGCTAATATTGGTAGCCCACATAGTGGCATAGGTGCTGCATTCAGCTTTGGTAACTTCACAACTAATGGTACTTATACTGTTGTGGCTTCTAATGCTACTACACATTGCATGTCTAATATGTCGGGTAGTGCGGCAATTATTTCAGATACTGTTAAACCAACTGTTATTACTCAGAATATAACAGCATATTTGAACGTAAGTGGTACTGTAAGTATTACTCCGGCTCAAATAGACAACGGTTCTTCAGATAATTGCGCTATTGCAAGCAGAACATTAGATATTATCGGCTTTAATTGTTCTAATGAGGGCAACAATACAGTTACCTTAACAGTTGCAGATCTTGTTGGCAATAGCCAAACAGGTACGGCAATTGTAACTGTTGTTGATACAGTTAAACCAATAGTTCATACACAGAACCTAACGGTATATCTCGATGCTACAGGTAATGCAAGCATTACGCCTGCACAAATAGATAATGGCTCAACAGATAATTGTAGTATTTCTACAAGAACACTGGATGTATCAAGTTTCACTTGTTCTAATGAGAACATGACAAATACAGTTACGCTCACAGTAACAGACAACTCGGGCAATAGCCAAACAGGTACTGCAACAGTTACTGTTTTAGATACAGTTAAGCCTGTTGTTCATACGCAGAACTTAACTGTTTACCTTGACGCTACTGGTAATGCAAGTATTACTCCAACACAAATAGATAATGGCTCAACAGACAATTGTACCATATCTAACCGTACGTTAGATATAAGCAGTTTCAATTGTTCTAATGAGAACACTACTAATACAGTTACATTGACAATAACAGACAACTCAGGCAATAGCCAATCTGGTACAGCAATTGTAACTGTCCAGGATACTGTTAAACCGGTTGTTCATACCCAGAACTTAACCGTGTACCTTAATGCTACCGGTAATGTTAGTATCACGCCAACACAAATCGACAATGGCTCAACAGATAATTGCACTATTTCATCAAGGGTATTAGATGTAAGCAGCTTTACTTGTGCTAATGAGAACATGACCAATACGGTAACGCTTACAGTTACTGATAATTCAGGTAACAGTCAAACTGGTACGGCAATTGTTACAGTAATGGATACAGTTAAGCCAACAGTAGTTACTCAGAATATCACTGCATATTTGGATGGTACTGGTAATGTAAGTATTACTCCTGCGCAAATAGACAATGGTTCAACAGACAATTGCACTATATCAAACCGCACGTTGGATATAAACAGCTTTACTTGCGCCAATGAAACCACAACCAATACCGTTACGTTTACAGTTACCGATAATTCAGGTAACAGTCAAACAGGCACTGCAATTGTAACAGTTGTAGATACTGTTAAGCCGGTAGTTCATACTCGGAATATTACTGCCTATTTGGATGGTGCAGGTAATGTAAGTATAACTCCAGCACAAATCGACAATGGCTCAACAGACAATTGTTCAATTTCATCAAGAACACTCGATGTAAGCAACTTCACATGTTCAAATGAGAACATGACCAATACTGTTACTCTTACGGTAACAGATAATTCAGACAACAGCCAAACGGGTACAGCAATAGTTACTGTTGTGGATACAGTTAAGCCTGTTGTTCATACACAGAACTTAACGGTATACCTCGATGGAAGTGGCCATGCAAGCATTACACCGGATCAGGTAAATAATGGTTCTACAGATAATTGCACGATCGCGAGCAAAACATTGGATGTTAGTAGCTTCTCATGTTCAAATGAGAATATGACGAATACAGTAACACTTACTGTTGCTGATAATTCCGGTAATAGCCAGACAGGTACAGCAACTATAACAGTGCTCGATACTTTAAAGCCGGTAGTGCATACGCAAAACATCACAGTTTATCTTGATGGAAGTGGTCATGTAACTATTACTCCTGCTCAAATAGATAATGGCTCAACAGATAATTGCACCATATCAAATCGTACACTAGATATAAGCAGTTTCACTTGTGCTAATGAAAGCACAACTAACACTGTTACACTGACTGTAACCGATAATTCCGGTAACAGCCAAACAGGAACTGCAACCGTAACAGTGGTAGACACAGTTAAGCCGGTTGTGCATACACAAAACCTCACTGTTTATCTCAATGCAAGCGGTAGTGCAAGCATTACTCCTTCACAGATCGATAATGGTTCAACAGATAATTGTGCAATCGCTTCAAGAACACTTAACAAGACATCTTTCAATTGTTCAAATGAAGGTGCAAATACAGTAACGCTTACAGTTACCGATAATTCAGGTAACAGCCAAACAGGTACAGCAATAGTAACGGTTGTCGATACAGTTAAACCGGTTGTGCATACGCAAAACCTCACTGTTTATCTCAACGCAAGTGGTACTGCAAGCATTACACCTGCGCAAATAGATAATGGTTCAACAGATAATTGTGCAATCGCTTCTAGAACACTGGATAAAACAAGCTTTAATTGTTCAAATGAAGGAGGCAACACTGTTACCCTCACCGTTACCGACAATTCTGGTAACATCAAGACAGGAACTGCAACAATAACAGTTGTAGATACAACAAGGCCAACTGTTACTACTAAAAACAAAACAATATACCTCAGTGCTACTGGTACAGCTAGCATCGTAGTAGCAGATATTGATAACGGGTCTACTGATAACTGTACGATTGCATCGCGCAGCTTAAGCAAAACCAACTTCAACTGTTCTAACAAAGGCACTAATACGGTAACGTTAAGTGTAACAGATAACTCCGGAAATATGGGTGCTAATACAGCTACTGTAACCGTATTGGATACTTTAGCTCCGATAATCAGCTGTCCGGGTAATAAAACTATTGCATGCAATACAGTACCATCTAATACCGGTACGGCTACTGCCACCGACAATTGTGATGTGAGCCCTGTTATTACCTACAGTGATGTGAGCACTTATAGTGCCATAGTAACAGATTCTGCACACTATAATTATATTATTACCCGCACATGGACAGCAACAGATGCCAGCGGCAACCATAGTAACTGCACACAGGTAATTACTGTACATGCTTTCAATGTGAGTGCTGCTATTACACAAATACCTTGTCATGATAACGACGATGCTGCTATCGAATTGAGTGTCAGTGGAGGTATTGGTACCTTAAGTTATAGCTGGAGTAATGGTAGTACAACAAAGAACATTTATGATTTGTCTGCTAATAATTATACTGTTACTATAACAGATATTAATGGATGTACCTATTCTAATACTTGGACGATCACTAATCCTTCAAGAATATATGTATCCGGAACAGCTATCAATGTAAGCTGTCATGGTGGTACTAATGGTAGCATTACAAGTAGTATCACAGGTGGCAATGCGCCTTATACGTACCGCTGGAGTAATGGTGCAACTACCGCAAATATCAGTGGGTTAAGTAAGGGTAATTATCACCTCACAGTAACTGATGTACATGGTTGCAGTCAGGATGAAGAATTTGATGTCGATGAGCCATCGGCAATAGATCTTTCTGCTTCTACCACGGGCACATCCTGCTATGGTAGCAGCAATGGTTCTATCAACTTAAGTGTATCCGGTGGTACAAGCCCGTATACATACTCTTGGAGCAACGGTGCACATACACAAGATATATCAAGCCTTGCGGCTGGTACCTATACGGTAACGGTTACAGATGCCCATGGTTGCAACCAAACTGCAACTTATATTGTAACTCAACCAACAGTCCTCGTGTTGAACGCAAGTGTAGATTCTGTATCTTGTAACGGCGGCAATGATGGCCATATAGATATAGATGCAACAGGTGGTTCTGGTGGATATTCTTATGTATGGAGTAGTGGCACTGGTCATTCAGACGACTTTAATGGACCTGCAGGTACCTACTCGGTAAATGTTACTGACGAAAATGGATGTACAGCATCGGCTACCTATACCATATATCAGCCTACAGCTATCACTATTACCGGTATTGTTACAAATGCGCGCTGTTATCAAGGTGAAACAGGCGCAATAGATATTACAGTCACTGGCGGTGCTGGTGGTTATACATATAGCTGGAGCGATGCCGGTGGCGGACACACTTACCATAGTTGTTCATCATGGTGGAGTAGTTGGTGTGGCTCACATTCAGGTACACCATCAAGTCACAGCCAGGATCTTTCAAATATAGAAGCTGGCACATATACAGTAACAGTTACCGACAGGCATGGCTGCTCATCTACAGCAACCTATACGGTTACACAACCAACTCAAATTGCTATAACAGCTACACAAACAAATGTTACATGTAGCGGTAGCAGCAATGGTACCATAAGTATAACTGTAGCGGGTGGTACAGGCTCAACATATAGCTATAGTTGGAGCAACGGTGCACATACGCAGAATATATCAGGTCTCTCTGCTGGTACTTATACTGTAACAGTAACTGATGCTAACGGCTGCACTAATACTGGTAGTTATACCATTACAGCGCCTTCGACAATCAGCTTAAGTGCGGTAACTACCAACGCAAGTTGTCATGGTGGTGCTAGCGGGGCTATCAACCTTTCTGTCTCCGGCGGTACATCTGGTTATAGTTATACCTGGAGCAACGGTGCACATACACAAGATATATCCGGCCTCTCTGCAGGTACTTATACAGTAACAGTAACCGATGTTAACGGATGTATAGCATCTGCGAGCTATACAGTTACGCAACCGGCAGCGATTACATTATCAGCTACATCAACCAATGTAAGTTGCAATGGTGGTAACAATGGTGCTGTTAATCTGACTGTATCAGGTGGTACTGGTTCATACAGATATAATTGGAGTAATGGAGAAGATGAAAGAAATATCTCCGGTTTATCTGCCGGTACTTATACCGTTACAGTAACCGATGCTAATGGATGTACACAAACCGGTAGTTACACTATTACGCAGCCATCAGCTATTGTACTGTCTGCAACTACAACAAATACTACTTGTCATGGTGGCAGCAATGGTGCCATCAATTTGTCAGCATCTGGTGGCACAGGATCAACTTATAGCTATAACTGGAGCAATGGCGCACATACACAAAATGTATCAAGTCTGTCAGCAGGTACTTATAGCGTAACAGTAACAGATGCTAATGGATGTACACAAACCGGCAGCTATACCATCATACAGCCATCTGCTGTTACTGCTTCTATAACTGTCAATCCTGTATATGCGGTTTCGCCGGGAGGTTTGGCTTATACACTGTACATAGGTTACGGTCCTAAATCAGACAGTCTTAAAGCATCGGGTAGTGGTGGCACAGGTGCACTCAGCTATAGCTGGTCACCATCGTCAACACTTAGTAGTGCATCGGTTGCAGCGGTAAAAGCTACGCCAACTGCTACTACAACCTACACAGTAACAGTAACAGACGCTAACGGATGTACAGCAACAAGATCACAAATGCTCACATTGCTCGATGTTCGTTGTAGCGATAATCACAAAGTGGAAATATGTCACCATACTAATGGAGACCATTATACAACCTTATGTGTAGATTCATCATCAGTGGCCGGTTATTTGGCATCAGGAGATTACCTCGGTGGGTGCGGTTCTGATAATGCAAGGATCGTTACTAATAACGAGCCTCCTACAGACTTCAACATCGATGTTTATCCGAATCCGAATACCGGTACGTTCAAAGTGATGATACCACCTACCAATGGTAGCATACAGGTGCAGATCATAGATATGACAGGTAAAATGGTTGCAAGCAAAACAATACAAGATGGCAAAATTGAGCAGATAGTAGACTTTAATCTGAATGATATCGTCAGAGGGCTATATTTTGTAAAAGTAATTGCTAACGACAAGGCATACATTAAAAAGGTAATTATCCAATAGATATGGTAGAAATGTAAACAATAAAGCCACCCAATAAGGTGGCTTTATTGTTTATTGATAGAACACAATATGTTCGTATAGGAATAAATCACCATAAAATAAAAAAAACCGCAAAATGCGAGGTTATTCTGTGGGAGCTGGATACTTCTCTTCCTATTTGCTTCAGGATAGATTGACCGATATAAGTGGGGTCATTTCCTGCAGCCCGTTTTTCACTGAAAAAAATATCAACGTTGTTGATTCTTTAAAAGAAAAACTGAAGAAAACGCATTTAAACCATGAGGTATATTATAGGTTCATAACTGGTGATTCTTTAACAGACACTAAAGAATATTTACTTATGAAATCTGCACTATCAGGTGAATCGGTTGACCATTTTAATTCTAAAGGAACGGAGTATTACTTTGCAGACCATTATCTAACACCGGGGCTATCGGTCATGCCCTCACTATTTGATATGTTTGAATATTGGAATGTGGAAGTACGTAACATACATAACAACGATAGTCTTTCATTTACCACAAGTGATTACGCTATTTTTACTGACAAAATACAACATCATTATGACGATAAGCTAGGTATTGGACTCGCCGAGTTAAGGAGCATCGGCTATAAATTCTTTAACAAGAAAAGATATGACGCCGCAATAGAAACCTGGCAAATAATGATGAAGGAGTTCCCGACGTTTCCTGAGAGTTACGTTGATATCGGAAGGGCGTATAAAAAGAAGGCAAAGCTGTAGAAGCAATAAAAAATTACAATGAGGCTTTGCTCCTATTAAAAACCTCTACATTTTATAATAGCGAAGAAAAACGAGAGCTCATAAGAGAAATTGAAGATTTGAAAAATGTAAAAAACTAAAATGCATTGATTAGACTGGGCTTTTTTCTTAGGAATTTGAATCATGATACTTTAAATATTCTTTCCTGACAGGTAACTTGTAAAATCGATATGCCTTGTATGAGCACAATGGAAATTAGGTATTCAACTTCCTCACTCAGCAGATAGAGTAGACAATGTAGCGTTTTCAATGTTGGCAACGTCTTCTTTATTCAGCCCGATCTTTTTACTGTCAGGAAATTTAATTTTGATTTTATCCAATACTTCCAAAATATGGGAAATTATTTTTTATCCCTTAAAATAAAATATTTCTTAGGTTAGTCTATAGGTATAAAACCTAATTTAATTGCCCAAACAACGAGTTCTGGCCTACTTGTAACTTCAAGTTTTTCACAAAGAGTATCTTTATGTCCTATTACACTTCGAATGGGTAAATGCATTTTTTTTGCAATTTCTTCATAGGTTAAATCAGTACCTACGTGACTTAAGAACTGTTTCTCTATTTCAGAAATTTGTGGAAGAATGTCAGAATTATGAATAAGCTTATATAAACGGTTTGAAACAGTTACAGAACTATAAAAATTCTCTGTATGAATTGTAAGCAATGCCTTTTCTAGCTCTTTTGGGTCTGAATTTTTTAATAGATACCCATTTGCGCCGTTTCTTATCATTTTTATTATACTAAATTCATTATTGAACATCGTTAGTATAAGCACTTTTATAGAAGGCCATTTCTTTTTTATCGCTATCAAAGTATCATACCCATCTAATTTTGGCATACTTACATCAAGAATAACAATTTCAGGCAGGTCAGCTATTTTAGTCAATTTTTCAAGCATTTCTACACCATTATTGGCTTCAAAAACAATTGTGAATTTCTCAAATCCCATAATGATTTCGCAAATCCCTTTTCGCACAATTAAGTGATCATCAGCTATTGCTATTTTTATCGGTAATATTCCTTCCATTATCTATGTTTGCATTTAAGGTAATTGTGCATCCTTTTGGTATTGAAGCATGAATATCAAGCGTTCCATTTAAAAGTGATGCTCTTTCCCGCATATTTATTAATCCTATTCCGCCTCCAGACGCTAGTGTTTTGTTTACATCAAATCCAATACCATTATCACATATTACCATTTTAAAATTACTTTTTATATTATATTGAAGACTAACAGTTAATAAAGTGGCCTGAGAATATTTAATGCTGTTACGGATTGCTTCTTGTGCAATCCTATACACAAGCAATTCTTTTTCCGGTGTTAAACTAAATGGGGCTCCAACAGTTTCAAAATAACACTTTATATCCTGCGATAAGGTGATGTAATCTAATTCATTTTTTAAAATTGTTGCTAGCCCCATCTTTTTAATGATATCACTATTTAAGGAGTGACTAATATTACGAGAATCGTTAACTGCTTTTTCCAGCAATTCATTTGCATTTGTAAGTAATTTAGCCTGTTTTGAATCGGTACAGCAATTAATGCCGGCTTTTATATTCATGTGCGCTAACCCTAATAGTTGACCAATATTGTCATGAATTTCCTTAGAAATGCCAATCATTGCATGTTCCTGAACTTCTATCCGTGTTTGTAAAATCTCATTTTGAAAAGCTTGCTGCTTTTGCTTATGTACTATAAGAAAAGCTATTAGGGAACAGGCAAATAATATTATTATTAAAGTGCCTGCAATGAAAAGCGGTATGATATAACTATTATTCATAAACAACTTTGAACTTAGTATATAACAAATAGAAAATACCAAACGAACAATAGATAAGGCTATTTAGTAGCAATATTGATACATCTAATTTCCACATGTTTTTGCCCAAAGTGAACATGAAATAATCAAAAAGCCCCCAATATAAATATGTACAAGTCCAATACAGTAAAATTAATGAGGTTATCCAAAAATGAGAATAATAGAGCAATGAGGTTTTTCCTGATTTAAGTAACACCCTGAAAAAAGAAAAAACGCTCATTGATATTATACAGAATCCTTCAAAAAATAAAAAATTAGAACTCATACTGTTAAAGGGTTGAATGAATATAATATTGATTGTGCCAAGTAATGTTCCTGCAATTAGGATATACAATCCAATATTATATTTTCTAAAGACATCGATACAGTAGTTAAAGTACATTGAAATAAAGCCCAGCTCAATTATATTAAATATTGCATAGACTGGTAAATTGGTATGAAACTTTATTGCTGAATAGTATGCAATACATTCGGTTAAGAACGTAAACCCAAGATAGATGCAGAATATTTTTGCAGCCAAGTCCAATAGTCTATACCTGTATACGCCGCTAGTAAAAGAAAATAGCAGAAATCCTAAATACAAAAATGATACAAATTCTCTTTTCATTTAATTTACTTCATTACCGTAATGAAGAATATTGTGCAGTACCCCCTGTAGGACACCAATCCGGACATGGCATTGCATGATCTAAAACCATATTGTCTGAATTATAAATGTAATTATTGTTTTGGTCATAGCCTGCAATGATAACTGTTAATTCTCCCGTTTGATACTTTGCATTCATACCAAAATGCCCAGAATTAATATACTCTAATGTGTGACCCAGCATGATCTTAATCTGTACGATCTTTCCGTGTGAACTGTCATTTAAATAATTTCTTAAAACATTTGCGTCAAAGATAAGCGCTTGTAGGTCACTATCATTTGCTGGATAATTAATACTGGTTAAGTAACTATTGACCATTTTGTTTGCGCTATCAATTGGGATAAACTGAGAAAATGGTCCTGCTGAAGTCATTCGCATCATACTGGATGAAAATTTAATTTGTCCGTTGTTTGGAGTAATATTTCGGATACTTGAAATAATAGGTTGCTCATCTTTTTGACAAGAAACAATAGCAAATAGTGTCATGAACATCAACAATTTAATTCTTTTCATGTTAATTGATTTTTTTGTGAACAATTTTTGACATGAAAAGTATGTGCATTTATACATTATGAAATGGCTATTTGTCAGTTGTTTTTATGTATAAAAAGACAAAATTTTATGGTTAAAAAATGTTAGAGTATAAGAATAGGAGAATGATACATCTACATATAATTCTGCAAAAAGCAATAATTATCTGAAGTGTATTATTCCTAATGAAATAGATGAGAATAAAAGACGATTATGCCTGAAGTTGTATTATAGATATATTGGCTGTAAGTAACTTTCTAAAACAGTCATTCAATTATTAATTAGGAAGTTAGTTTATCCTTATATAATTAGATCAGGAAGCGATTTCTAAAGGGATTATTCCTAATTGAATTGCACATATCGCAAGTGTAGTTCTGCTGGAAACGTGTAGTTTTTTAAACAAGTTATCCCGATACCCCATAACGCTTCTTAAAGTAGTCTTCATTTTCAAAGCAATCTCATCAAGGCTGAAATCGCTGCAAATATGTGTTAAAAATTCAAGCTCTTTTGCAGTAAATATTGGGTCTTTTATTTCTTTGTTTTTTATGGCATGAATAAGATGTGATGAAGTGATTTCGGAATTGAAAAAGCCATCTTTATAAATTGTAAGCAGAGCATTTCGTATTTCCAGGGGATTACAGTTCTTTAGTAGATAACCGTCTGCGCC
>JABDFN010000019.1 GCA_013286485.1 Bacteroidota bacterium | reverse complement strand
AAATTGCTGGCTATAGAAAATTAATATTGAATACATAAAATACTGTATTTACTTTTGACTTCTAATTTAACTATATGTTACAGCCATCAACATTGAAATTTCTGAAAGACCTCGCTAAAAATAATAACAAACCCTGGTTTGAAAAGAATAAGAAAACATACGAATCAGCAAAAGTGGATTTCGAAAATTTTGTCACTGCTGTATTAGAGAAGCTTGGTAAATCAGAGCCTGCGTTTAAAGAGCTGAAAGCAAAGGATTGTATTTTTAGAATATACCGCGATGTTCGTTTCTCAAAAGACAAGTCACCGTATAAATCAAACTTTGGTGCTTCCTTTAGTAAAGGAGGCAAAAAGCATATGGCTGCTGGTTATTACCTGCATGTAGAACCGGGTAAAACATTTTTAGGTGGCGGCATGTGGATGCCAGAGCCCGATATGCTAAAAAAAATACGCCAGGAGGTAGATTATAATTTCAAGGATTTTCAAAAAATAGTAAATAGTGCAGCTTTCAAAAAAACATTTGGTAAGCTAAGTGAAGAAGATAAACTGAAGAAAGTGCCTAAAGGTTATACTGATGATAACCCTGCTGTGGAATACCTGAAATTGAAGAGTTTTGTAGCCGGCTCTAAAGCTGATGATAAGGACTTGATGGATAAAACAGCGGTGACGAAGGTAACCGGGGTGTTCTCAACTATGAAACCCCTGATAGATTTTTTGAATGAGGCAGCCGACTGATCAGTTGCGGAATACAAGAAACTCAAATGGCTTATCGCCGAGTATCTTTTTTCTCTTTCCGCCTTTCGGCTTCTTTTGTGTAATGTTGCGATACACGTCCAGCGTTTCTGATGCATCCTGAACTCTCTGGTCATTGTCAACTTTACTTACAATGGTCATCAGCTCATCTACTTTCTGCTCAAAATCACCTTGCCAGTGCTGCGCAACTTTTGTCGTGACCAACAACTCGCGTGTTTGTTGTTTCATTGGCGGTCTTTTTTAAAATGCACTTCATTATTCACTGAAGTACATCACATTAACCATTAGAAAAATAGATCAATTTTTCTGCGGTAAAAAATAACGATAATTTAAAATGTGAATAACTCGAAAATCAATGAAAAAAATTCAACAAAATTTTCATAATGTATCTTAGTAAAACTGCGTCAGATAAGGATATCGCTCTTCGTATAATTGTTTTACCTTATTTAATATAAATGTGCGTAACTGATCTACGTTGCGACGCTCAATAGCAGATATGTATACTTGTGCTCCATGCGTTTCAGCTTCCCAACGCTTTTTCAATTGATTCAGAAGGTCATTTTTTACTGCGTCATCTAACCATGGGTCGAAAGTTTTCTGCTCATAGATATCCATTTTATTGAAAATAGTAATAATAGGTTTATCATACGCATTTATCTCCTGCAATGTTTTATTGACAACACCCATTTGGTCCTCATAAGCAGAATGTGAAATATCTACTACGTGCAATAAACAATCAGCTTCGCGCACCTCATCCAGCGTACTCTTAAAGCTTTCTACCAGGTGATGCGGCAACTTACGAATAAACCCAACTGTATCGCTCAATAAAAATGGCGTTTGCTCATACACTATTTTTCTTGTGGTAGTGTCGAGTGTAGCAAACAATTTATTCTCAGCAAATACATCTGATTTGCTGAGCAGGTTCATAATAGTACTTTTGCCCACGTTAGTATATCCTACCAATGCTACACGTATGTAAGTGCCTCTCTCCTTTCGTTGTGTAGCCGCTTGCTTATCTATCTCACCCAGACGTTTACGCAGTAAAGAAATTTTATCCTTTACTATACGGCGGTCAGTTTCTATTTCTGTTTCACCCGGTCCGCGCGTACCTATACCACCCCCCAGGCGTTCGAGGTGTTTCCACATACCTTTTAATCTTGGGAGCAAATATTGATATTGCGCCAGCTCTACCTGCACTTTAGCCTGCGCTGTTTTAGCACGGCGGGCAAATATGTCCAATATCAGGTCGCTGCGGTCTATTACTTTTATATTCAGCGCTTCTTCTATATTGCTGATCTGTGAGCCCGTAAGCTCATCGTCAAAGATCGCGAGACGTATACCTTGTGCAGATACATACTTTTTTATCTCTTCGAGTTTGCCTTTACCTAAAAAGGTGCGGCTATCGGGGTGCGGTAATTTTTGAATAAAATTCTTCACAGCCACTGCACCTGCTGTTTCTGCAAGAAAAGCCAATTCTGTCAGGTATTCATTCACGCGCTCTTCAGTCTGTTCTTTATAGATCAGGCCAACTAAAACGGCGCGTTCTTCGTCTACTATGTTCTTTTTTTCTATCAATTGATATCTATTATAAAAACCATCCCGCCGTAGGCGGGACGATTAGTGCAGCAAAATTACGTTATTTGAAGATAATCAGAGTAACCGCTCCTGTTCACGCAACCAACGCTCGGGTATCTCATCCTTGCTCGCTACCAGGTAATCATTATAGGAGCAGGGTACGAACATTTGATTAGGCAGTTTCATCCACCACCTGTTTGTGCGTTTGCTTTTTAAGAATACGGTATCATTATCTGTAAAACTGACATGAAATGAAATAAATTCATCACGCTCAGATAATTTGGCTTCGCTGCGACGTACCTGGTAACCATCTATAAAATACCATATCATTTGTGCCAATAATTGTGCGCTCATATTATTCGTGTCGCGCGCAGGGTCAAAACCATATATTCCAAACGACGTAAGAATATTACTCATGCCTGCATATCTTGCCAGCATACAAGCTTCTTCACCCGTAAATCCATTGGGTGACCCGTTAATATTTACTGGCGCATCGCCATACTTAACAGCACTAATATCAAAACTAAAAAGATTGCTTGTTCTCAGCACCGGCTCCATATCCTCCATATGTTCACGTACTTTCCCAAGCCTGAAAAAATCGAAACGCAGTTTATCGAGCGTTTCCAACATGCGTGGGTGCGCATAATAACTTTGAAATCCGATATGACTGAAATGCCCTACAAAATTAGGCTGAGAAGTAAGCATTTTCATTAAAAAGCTACGCGATGTAACTATTTCTAATTCATCCAGGTCTATGAGCATATCCGCCACTGCTGCATTTATCATTTGGCTATTTCGCCTAAATGCTTCATACTGCTGTAAAGTAAGGTCATGCGCCCCGCCCAATACTATTACCACTTTGCCTGCTTTGTGAAGTTCTATTAACACTTCCCGCAAAGCAGCGTATGTATCTTCTACAGAAGCTCCACGATGAATATTGCCTGCGTCAGCTACTTTTACCGATGGGTGCCAGTTATATAATTTGTATAATTGCTCCCGTATCGCATCCGGCCCGTCAGAATGATAGGCATTATCTTTTTCGCCACGCCATTCACCACAGCCCACTATTACAATATCGGCATCCTCCCAGTCAAAGTGTTGTTGTGTAACACGTTGCACATTCGCTCCCCATTGCAATGCCTGGTAAGTATCGTTTTCTTTAGTTTCAATAAAATGTGTGGGGTCAAAAAATGATCTTAGATCCTGCATAAAAAATAAATAACCGGGCTAAAAATACATAATTGTACTGATGAACTGCCGATAAATAAAAACCATCCCTACAGTATGCAAGGATGGTTTTAAATAATATAAAAAGCGTTTAGTTCACCCTGTACTTAGGATGTTCGCGATATTTATTATATGCTTTTGAATGCACTTTGCAGGAACTTACCAGTTGCATAAGTATAGCGGCAAACACGCAAAGTATAATAATGTTCTTTTTCATTTGATAATACTACTTTAATACGGCATCTAAAATAATAGATATACTTTGTATTTCATAAAAAGTATACGAAGCAGATGCTTTACTCTCCAAAATGCCTTTTGTGATAATAATCCCAATATCCATCTCCTTTATAATAACGTTTAGAATATTGGTCATAACGGGTCTGCTGATGGCCACTTGCGCAGGAACCCAATAACATCGCTGTAAGCGAGAAAGTTATGGCAATTAAAATTATGTTTTTCAAAATATTATGATTTAACATGTTTAAAACCTGCAACAATTTATAGAAAATTTCTAAAAAAAGAAAATAACAGCCTATATGGTATTAAATCTTATCTACACTTATCTGTGCTCGCCATTCCCCCTATTGCCGTGCCTTGGGCCATAGCTATTGCCGCCATGGTTACCTCTATCTCCTCCGCCATGATAATGCATACGCTCTTCACGATATCTATAAGGGCTATAATGAAAATGTAAGGGGTGCCAATAAACCGGATGAGGGGGATAAGGATGATAGGCTGTAACTACGCAAGAACTAAAGCCTGATATAATAATTATTGCAAAAAAAGGTAAAAGATATTTTTTCATATACTTTGAATGTATTGTAAATTACTTATTCTACAGATAGTATTAAAACCGCCCGGCAAAAAACAAGGGCGGTTTTGTAAATAAACACTCCAGCATTTTTATTTATCTATAGTAGTGATGATGACAATAACCATGATGGTAATAACCATAATGTCCGTAATAGCCCGGTCCTGCAATTATGCATGAACTGAAATAGGTTGCAATACAAATTAGTAGTCCTGCGATCAATAGTTTGCTTTTCATAACACTTGTTTGCTATTGATAAGACAAAGCACAGACCAATATTTGTTAAGGAAATATAAAAGTCTACTTAAATAACTGGAATACTATCAGAGAGCTAATATAGGCTATGCAAAACATGTATGTAAATTGTATAGCAGGATATTTCCAACTGTGGGTTTCCCTTTTTACAATAGCCAGCGTGCTCATACATTGCATAGCAAACACGTAAAACAATAATAAAGAAAGCCCTGTAGCCAACGTGTACACGGGTGTGCCGTCAGGTTTACGGGCAGCTGCCATTTTTTGCCGCAAGGTTTTATGAGTTGCCTCCTCGTCGCCCACACTATACAATGTAGCCATTGTACCTACAAAAACTTCGCGCGCTGCAAAAGATGTTATTAATGCAATACCTATTTTCCAGTCAAACCCGAGTGGTCGAATCACAGGCTCAAATGCATGGCCCATAATACCTGCAAAAGAGTTTTCAAGTCGCTCTGTAGAATGTGCCCTGTCTATATCCACCTTATTTACAGATTTTTTTAACTGCATGGAGGCATATTTTTCGTCAACATGCTTCATTCTGCCGGGTGGGCCGTAAGATGCAAGCGCCCATAACAGTAATGATATGATCATGATTACTTTACCTGCATCTCGCACAAATATTTTTGCTTTTTCAAGCATAGTAATACCCACATTACTCCACCTCGGCGCACGATATACCGGCAACTCCATCAGGAAAAAAGTTCGCTCGCTTACTTTGATGATAATGCTCATTACTTTGGAAACCAGCAAGGCCATAAAAAAACCGAGCAGGTATAAACCCATTAACACAATGCCCTGCATATTGAATATGCCCAGTACATACTTGTCGGGAATAATGAGTGCTATCAATATAGTGTATACAGGTAGCCTCGCAGAACAACTCATCAATGGCGTAACAAGAATAGTTATTAATCGTTCCTTGCGGTTTTGTATAGTACGTGTAGCCATTATAGCCGGTACTGCACAAGCCATACCACTGATAAGTGGCATTACCGAGCGTCCGTTCAATCCTACACTTCGCATGAGCCGGTCTGTTAGAAAACTGATACGCGCCATATAGCCTGTATCTTCCAGTATGGTAATAAAGCCAAACAATATCATGATCTGCGGTATAAAAACCGCTATACCACTCATGCCGGCAAGCAATCCATTAATAATAAGGTCTTTGAAAAAATTATCAGGCATTACAATAGTAAGCCAGTTACTTGCAGTGCTAAACAATTCCTCTACCCAGTTCATAGGATATTTAGCCAGCCAAAATATACTTTGAAACAATAGGAACAGAACAGATAACAGTATTACATTACCCCAAAATGGCTGCAATAGTATTTTATCTATCTTCTCACTTTTCAGCATTCGTTGCTCAGGTGTTACTTCTGTTACACATTGCTGTATCACCTGGTCTATTTTGCGGTAACGCTGCATTATTTCTTCTGCCTGCACTTTGGCGCGTTGAAATTTCATTTCATCGAGCAGTGCAGCAATTCTTATGCGTTGTGCGGCATTCAGATATTTTAGTTCCAGGTAATTACAAGCTACATGCAACGCACTGTAATTGCTTCTCAAACCGCACAGTTCTTTTATTTCTTCTATCCAGGCACCTGTAAGTGCTTTTGTATCTATAAACTCTGTTGTCGAAGCTCTTTCCTCGCTATGCTGCACATCTGCAATAACTTTTTTTAATTGGCCTATGCCTTTATTTTTTCTTGGATTTATAGGCACTACAGGCACGCCCATCATTTGTTGCAGATCTGCTATGTCTATCTTTATGCCCTTGCGTTGCGCAATATCCATCATCGTAAGCGCGATCACAACAGGCACTTTCAGATCCATGATCTGCGAAACAAACAGCAAGTTTCGTTTCAGGTTAGCAGCATCTGCAATTACAATTACCAGTTGGGGTTTGTCTGCAGTTTTGTTGTTTAAAAGCACTTCGTAAGTAACAAGTTCATCTGTGCTTTTCGGGTATAGGCTGTATGTACCCGGCAGATCGAGAATATGTGCAGTTAATGATTCATTAATACGGGATACCCCTGTCTTTTTATCAACTGTTACACCCGGAAAATTGCCTACCTTTTGGTTAAGGCCCGTAAGTGCATTAAACAAGGAACTTTTACCGCTATTGGGATTACCAACTAATGCTATTGTGTATGGGGAATGGTTTTGCAACCAGCAAAATTACCAATTGATAGATTGCTTTGCTAATTGTATTACTTTATAGCCCTAAAAATTCCCGATTATATAAATTGGTTATGAATTATGGCTATATGAAGCAATGAAATGTTAAATCAGGTATATTTACGTGTATTTTTCACCTTAACGGGCAAACTATGAGAAAAATTTCAATACCGTTCATTATTTTGTTTTACCTTTTATTTTCTAATGCTGTAAGAGCACAGCAACCATTCCACTATTGGTTTGGAGCCAGTTCCGGAACTTACAGCTCTCTTACAGGAGCTACTGTTGTCACCTCTACTACACCTTGGGATAGCACCAGCAATTTCAGCGTCCCGATAGGTTTTAGTATTAATATAGATGGCACTGTAACTGATCATGTTTACCTGCATCGCGTACATGCTTTTTGTGTTGATACATTTACTATTCCCATACTGCATGGTTTTCAATTAATAAATGCCGCCCTAATAGATCGCGGATCCGGTAGTTCCAGTTCGCCTATTAGTTATACTGTTTCAGGCACCCCAGGCAGCCAGATCTTTAAACTGGAAATAAAGAACGCCGGCTTTATAGAAGAGTTGATCATTCACAGCACTTTAAATGATTATACCAATATTCAGTTATGGTTGTATGAGGGCACTAATGTTGTTGAGATACATTATGGCCCTTCACAGATCACCAATCCTTCAGAATATTTTACTAATTCAGGTGGTGACCCTATTGTAGGATATAGCTGGCGCAAAAACCTTACAGGTAGTGGCACTTTATATTCCGTAGATGGCCCGGCTTCAAACCCGGCCTTGCTTGCTGTTGATGATAGCATGGTATTTTCTTCATACGCAATTACGCATGTGCCGGAAGGTCTGTTAGGTTATCCACCTTCAGGAACAATATTTAAATACACCCCTATCAGGGCAGGTGTGTCTAATGTAAATATAGAGAGCGCACATATTTATCCTACTGTTTGTAAAACAGAGATCATGGTTGACTATACCAACATGGAACCAACAACTTTTGAAGTGATATCTATGAAGGGTATGCCTACGGTGATGAAAGGGATATTGCAAAATGGGACCACACATATTGACTTGAGCAGGGTCGCGGCCGGTAATTACTTATTGAGTTTGCAAAACAGCAGCGGAAAATTTGTTCAGAAATTTATAAAACTGTAGCTTTTTACAGGAGTGTACAATTCTATCTTATAAAGGGAAAAAGGCCTGCTTTTAAGCGGGCCTTTGGTTTTATAATAACGCCTTAATAGCATCTATTACCGCTTGTAGTTTACCCGCATCCTGTCCACCAGCTGTGGCCAATGTTTTCTGTCCGCCGCCGCCGCCTTTTATTAATGGCGCTACATATTCTTTTATCAGTTTACCCGCATCCAAGCCTTTTGCTACTGCTACAGTTTCATCAACACCAATAGCTACAAACGGCTTACCATCTATATTTGCGCAGAGCACTATTACATGATCATTAAGATGAGATTTCAGATCGAAGCATAGTTTCTTCAAAGCATCTGCAGAACTTACAGAAACTATTTCACCCACAAAGGTTACCTGGTTAATGATCTGGTCTTTTGTGAGCAACTCATTTCTGATGCCAACTAATTGTCTTGCCTCTAGGCTTTCGGCGTGTTTTTCCAATCGCGTATTTTCTTCCTGCAGTTTTTCAATAGCTTTTACCGGGTCCTTAGTATTTTTTAATTGATCCTGTATTTGTGCTATGAGTGCTAGTTTTTCATTTATATATGTTTCGGCAGATTTTCCGCTTACAGCTTCTATGCGTCGCACCCCCGCCGCAACTGCAGCTTCTGAGGTTATCTTAAAAAGGCCCAATTGTCCTGTAGCACCCACATGTGTACCACCGCATAATTCAATAGAATAGCCAGGATCTATAATGACAACGCGAACTATGTTACCATATTTTTCACCAAATAAGGCCATAGCGCCCAGCTTCACAGCTTCATCTTTCGGCATTTCTTTTATTACCACAGGTATATTCTCGCGTATCTTCTCATTTACAATTGCTTCGATTTTTGAAATTTCCTCTTCTGTCACTTTTGCAAAATGCGAAAAGTCAAAGCGTAGATGCTCTTCATTTACCAATGAACCTTTTTGCGCTACATGTATACCCAACACTTGCCTGAGTGCTGCATGCAATAAATGTGTAGCACTATGGTGCACTGCAGTAGATATTCTTTTTGATACATCTATTCTCGCAAGTACCGGCTTACTCAGATCGGCAGGAATTGTTTCTGCAAAATGTATAATAAGATCGTTCTCTTTCTTAGTATCTGCTATCTGTATGGTATCATTCGGAAAAATGAATTCACCAATATCACCCACCTGTCCACCACTTTCTGCATAGAAAGGTGTTTTATCCAGTACAACATGGTAAGATTCTTTGCCTTTTGTTTTTACCCTTCTATACTTTAGCACGTGAGCTTCGAACTCTGTATGATCATACCCGACAAATTTAGAACTGCCTTCTTTCAGCACTATCCAATCATCAGTATCTAAAGCAGTAGCAGCACGGCTGCGTGTTTTCTGTTGTTGCATTTCTGCTTCGAAAGCCTGCTCATCTACTGTTAAATTATTCTCCTGCCCTATTAATCTTGTCAGGTCAATGGGAAATCCATAAGTATCGTACAATTCAAATGCTGCCTTACCATCAATTACTTTCGATTTGCGATTGAATGTATCAATAATTATTTCATCAATCTTTTTCAACCCTTTATCCAACGTTCTCAAAAAAGCATCCTCTTCTTCCCTTACTACTTTACTTACAAGCTCTATTTGTTTCTGCAATTCAGGAAACACATGTTCAAATTGCTTCCCAAGCACCGGCATTAATTGGTATAGCAAAGGTTGCTTATGATCGAGATAAGAATAATAATACCGCACAGCACGACGTAATATTCTGCGTATTACATACCCTGCACCTGTATTAGATGGCAGTTGTCCATCTGCTATAGTAAACCCTATGGCGCGTATATGGTCTGCCAATACTCTAAAGGCAATGTCTTTTTTACTATCGGTATTCGTGTATTGTTTGTGCGTATGTTTTTCTATCGCTTCTATCGTACCACTAAACAGGTCCGTATCATAATTACTATGCTTACCCTGTATTACACGCACCAGTCTTTCCAGCCCCATGCCCGTATCTACATGCATGGCAGGTAATGGCTGCAGGCTGCCGTCTTTCATACGGTTAAACTGCATGAACACATTGTTCCATATCTCTATCACCTGCGGATGATCGGCATTTACTAAACTCTTACCATCTCTTTTTTTACGCTCTTCATCACTACGGCAATCTACATGTATCTCTGAGCAGGGCCCGCAAGGGCCTGTATCCCCCATCTCCCAAAAATTGTCTTTTTTATTGCCCAGCAATATCCTGTCTTCGCTAATATGTAGTTTCCAGAAATTATATGCCTCTTCGTCTTTAGGTAACCCTTCTTTAGTGTCCCCTTCAAATACCGTTACATACAACCTGTTTGTATCCAGTTTGTAAATATTGGTGAGTAATTCCCAACTCCATTCAATAGCTTCTTTCTTAAAATAGTCACCAAAGCTCCAGTTGCCCAGCATTTCAAACATGGTATGGTGATAGGTATCTACACCCACCTCTTCCAGGTCGTTATGCTTGCCACTTACACGCAGGCATTTTTGGGTATCTGCCACACGGGTATATTCAGCCTGCCTATTGCCCAAAAAATAATCTTTGAACTGGTTCATACCCGCATTGGTAAACAACAGGGTCGGATCGTTTTTTACTACAATAGGAGCAGAGGGGACTATGTGATGCCCCTTACTCTTAAAGAAATCAAGAAATTGCCGGCGTATCTCGTTGGCAGTAAGCATAAAGACAAAGATAATGAGATGAGTACCCCATTCCAACTCAACAACCCAAATGGGCTGAAAATGCTTTTTATTATTAAATTAATACAAAAGAACAAAATCCAATATTAACTTTATAGTAAGAAAACTTTGTATTCTTCACACACTAAAATCTATTTTATGTCTACAGTTGAAGAGAGATTAAACAAATTGGAGCGCCGGCTCAGTTTTTACCGGTCAGCAACCTTACTGTTATTATTAGGTGGGGTTTTTCTTTTTATAACAGCATTTGATAACAATGGCATAACTGATGTTATTAAAGCAAGAGAATTACAGATTGTGGGCAGCAATGGCTCAACAGCCTTGTTACTTTCAACCAACACCAGTGGTGGCGACCTGAAAATGTATTCATCCGATGGCACCAATACTGTCCATTTATTACAATCCACTTTGGGCACGGGCGTTATTGCAACCGAATCGAAAAGCGGCAATCTTGCTTGTCGTATAGGTGATTGCAGCAATGGAGCGGGATGTATAGATGTATATAATACCAAAGGCAATATCATTTCAGAAGTGGGTTCTACTGACAGGAATACAGGGTATTTGGGCACAAAGGACGAAGATGGGAATGACCTGGTAAGGATAACTTATACCAGCAATGAATATTCAGGCTGGATAGGGGTTTACAATGCCAATCATCAGAATATAATAAGGATGTGCGGAACTGATGAACATTGCGGCTCTGTATCTTTTTACAATGCTTCGGGCACCAAGGTTAGCTACATAGGTACTGAATCAGCACAGAATGGCTGTGTAAATGTATACGACCGTAATGGCAATGGCTTGAACGGTGTTTGGTCTAAGTAGTTGTTTATAAATTATTTAATGCCTGATAACTACAGGCCTTGTAATTTTATATACCCCTCTCTACCTAATATCCTGCCCTATTCCCTAACTTCGCTGCATGCCTGCTAACGACAAAAAACTCTTTTTGCTGGATGCAATGGCGCTCATTTTTCGCGCCTATTATGCACTTATCCGCAACCCGCGCATTACCAGCAAAGGAAGGAATACCAATGCTCAATTCGGCTTTACCACTACTTTGCTCGACCTCATCAATAAAGAAAAACCCACTCACCTCGCAGTTGTGTTCGATACGGCTGCACCAACCGAAAGGCATACCGACTTTACAGATTATAAAGCCAATCGCCAGGAGGCTCCTGAAGACCTCATAGATGCCTTGCCTGATATAAAAAGAATTGTACGTGGTTTCAATCTGCCTACTATAGAGAGTGATGGATACGAAGCTGATGATATCGTGGGCACACTGGCTTTAGAAGCTGCCGACCTCGGTTACACCGTTTACATGGTTACCCCCGATAAAGATTACGGGCAAATTGTTCGCGACAATATATATATGTACAAACCTCCCTATGCCGGTGGTGTGGCAGAGATATTGGGCCCTAAAGAGGTCTGTGAAAAATGGAATATCAAACGTGTGGACCAGGTAATAGATATGTTGGGTATGATGGGCGATGCGGTAGATAATATTCCGGGTATACCGGGTGTTGGCGAAAAAACAGCCGCTAAATTATTAGCAGAATACGATACGCTGGAAAATGTATTGGCAAATGCCGATAAAATAAAAGGTGCCATGGGCGAGAAAATTCGTAATGGCAAGGAAAGCGCTATCATGTCTAAAAAACTGGCAACTATTATCACCAATGTTCCGAATGTCCCTTTTCATGCAGAAGATTTTCGTGTAAAAGATTGGAATAAAGACGCGTTGATAGAAGTATTCGCAGAATTGGAATTCAAAACATTGGGCAAGCGTATACTCGGTGAAGATGTAGCAACCGCACAAAAAGTAGTAGCCACAGATCTCTTCGGCAACGCACTGCCGCAGTCCGGGGCTCCGCAAATAACCGGTACTACTGTAGAGGTGGAAGATATAGCAAACGAAACACCTCCTGCCAATCTTAAAACCATAAAAGACATTCCTCACCAATACCATTTGGTACAAACAGGTGAAGCAATTGACAAATTGGTAAAAGAGCTGCTGCAACAAAAAGAAATATGCTTCGATACAGAAACTACCGGCACTGATGCTAACCTCGCTGACCTTGTAGGGCTCAGCTTTTCCTGGGAAAAAGGAGTAGGCTATTATGTAGTAGCTCCGGTCGACAGAAATGAAGTAATAACATTGCTCAATAAATTCAAACCGGTATTCGATAAAGAAGATATATCATGGGTAGGCCAGAATATAAAGTATGATATGACCATGCTGAAATGGTATGGATTTGAACTGAAAGGCAAAACCTTCGACACCATGGTTGCAAGCTATGTGCTGGAGCCGGATGGCAAACGAAGCATGGACATGCTGAGCATAAAATACCTCGGCTATGAACCTGTTTCTATAGAAGAACTGATAGGCAAAAAAGGTAAAGGACAACTCTCTATGCGCGATGTTCCTTTGGAACAGATAAAAGAATATGCAGCCGAAGATGCTGACGTAACACTGCAACTGAAGCACATATTAACCCCTCTAATAAAAAAGCAGGAACTGGAAACTGTTTTTTATGATATCGATAATCCGTTAGTGCCTGTGCTGCTTGATATGGAATTTGAAGGCATAGCCATAGATGTGAACTTTTTGAAAGACTACTCCAAAGAACTGGAAAGAGAAATAAAAATTGCAGAGGACAATGTTTATAAACATGCGGGCGTAAATTTCAATCTCGGCTCTCCCAAACAACTAGGTGAAGTATTGTTTGAAATAATGAAGATCGATACGACTGCCAAAAAAACTAAAACGGGCCAGTATGCCACAGGTGAAGATGTACTTATCAAGCTACGCCATAAACACCAGGTGGTAGACGATATTCTTGCTTACCGCGAACTGACTAAATTAAAAAGCACCTATGTAGATTCGCTGCCAGAGCTGATAAACCCTCGTACTGGCAGAGTACATACTAATTTCAACCAAACTATTGCGGTAACGGGCCGTTTAAGCAGCATCAACCCTAACCTGCAAAATATACCTATACGCACAGAGCGTGGTCGCGAAATAAGAAAAGCATTTATACCCAGAGATGCGGGACATCGTTTATTATCTGCCGATTATTCTCAAATAGAATTACGCATCGTTGCAGCTATAAGCGGCGATGAAGGTATGATACAAGCCTTCAGCGAGCACAAAGACATTCACACTGCCACCGCGGCCAAAGTATATGGCATAGAAGAAAAAGATGTAACCTTCGAAATGCGTCGCGCCGCCAAGGCGGTTAATTTTGGTATCATATACGGGCAATCAGCTTTCGGGCTGGCGGAAAGCCTGGGTATTAACCGCACAGAAGCCAAGACGATCATTGATAATTACTTTACACAATATTCGTCCATTAAAAAATATATGGATAGTACTGTAAATTTTGCAAAAGAGCATACCTATGTACAAACATTGAAGGGTCGTAAACGCTGGCTGCGCGATATTCATTCTGCCAACTTCACGGTACGCGGTTATGCTGAACGTAACGCCATTAATACACCTATACAAGGCACCGCAGCCGACATGATAAAACTGGCCATGATACATGTGCATAAAGAATTAAAGAAAAGCGGCATGAAAACTAAAATGATATTGCAAGTGCATGACGAATTGGTATTTGACGTGCCTGTAAGTGAAGTAAATGATGCGCAGCAATTGGTAAAAAAATGTATGGAAGCTGCTATGGAATTACCGCATCACGTACCTATAAATGCAGAAACAGGGGTCGGCAATAATTGGCTGGAAGCACATTAAATTATTGCGCTATCATATCTGTAAGTTTTTTCTCCATTACCACATGGTCTATTCCTACTTCTGTAAATACGTCACTGGTTACTATATAATCAAGCCCGGCATAAAAATCTTTGGCTGTTATGCGTGCATGTAAGACCACCTGCTTATAACCGTGCATGACTGCTATATGTTCAGCAGCATGCATCAATTGAGCGCCAATGCCCTTGCCCTGCCATTCATGATACACAGCCATTTGTCTGAATTTTATCAGTACATCAGTTTTAGGTTGCAGCATCAGGCAACCGACCACCTTACCACCTTTCTCTGCGATCAGGATAATATCTTTCGCATCGTCACTCAGGTCCTCATCTTTTAGCGATAGGCCGATCGGTTTACGCAATAAAGCTTCGCGCAGCTCCCATACCTGTTCATATTCAGGTGTATCCACATTTACTTGCCTGGTAATAATATCATCCATTATTTATGCAGCTCAATTTGTGTTAATTCCATCTGAGTGGTCTCATTACTTTTCACTTTAAAATCTTCTACTTTTTCTTCCATCACTATATTGCTCCCTGAATATTTCAAATAATGCACCTTATATAATCCAGGTTTCAAACGCAGTTTCTGACTCTCTGGAAATCCATTCACATCCATGCTATAAAACATCAGGTACCTGTCTCCGAGAATAGTATATAAAGAAACCTTACCAATTTTGTTAGTATTCGTGAATTGTATCCAGCCCGGTTCATCAATACCCACCTGTAATTCTTTATCAAATTCCAGATCCGTATACAAGTCTGTAGCCGGTAATGTATTGATCTGTATATGGTAAGTGCCTGATTCATATTCCAATACCTCTGTGCATTTTTGATTGATCTCTTTGCCCCCTATTTCACGGCGTGTTACCAGTGCTTTAAATTCAGATACCGGGCGATCTTTATTTCCTATATAGTAAAAACGCAAGCTGCCATTATGCACTTCGAGGAATATCTTATTATTCTTACCGGGTGTTATAACAATATTATGTGCTTTGGTTTTGCCATTTACCACAGCAAGATCATATTTCCCGGCAGGTAATTGTATCGGATCAGGATTATTAGCAGCATCGATCATGCGGAAAAACTTTTTTACTTCCTTTCCTGTACCCGGGTCGGTCAAAGCTATTTGTGGGGTAGTGCTGTAAAATTTTCCTCTTCCGTCAGTGAAATATATCTGCACTGTTGTTTCTTTCGAGTCTTCTGTTTTTATGCTGAACGGGGCGTCTTTAGGCGTAACATCCGTTTTTTGTGTAGCCCCCTTATTTGGTTGCAGAAAGGTCTCTATTGTTTTAGGAGCAACAACTATTGGCGGTAGCTTTACCTTATTCACAGCCCTTGTCGTAAATACTACAGGAAATATAAAAGTAGTGGCCGACACCGACCTTATCTTATTCACTTCTTCTTTCTTTATTACAGGCGGCACGTTCACCACATGCACATCAGGTGCTTGTGTTTGTGTTTTTATTTCCCCTGCATTCTTTGTTTCTAAAGTATTGGTAGGTTCTTCAGTTTTTACTTCCGGTACATTAATGGTTTGCACAGGCTCAGGTTCATGTGTTTCAACTTTTACTTCGGTAGTATTATGTATCTGTAAAGCCTCCGGTGGCATTACCTTAGTTTCAAGGTATTGTTTGTATTGCGCAGTAGTAAGTACCAGTGCCGGGCGAAAAGCTGTAACAATACTATCTACAGATTGCGCGATACTCACCTCATCTGTTGCTTGCAGATAATTACCCAGGCATGCATAATCTGTTTTAAGCGGTGCATAATCCACCATACTTACTATATAGGGTTTGAAATATATCTTCTTGTCAAGCAGTTTTTTTACAACCTCACATATATCACCGCCACAACTTTCACCGCCGTCTGTAATCAATACAATGCTGTATGCATATTTATTTTCTTCCAGCAGGTCATTCTCTGCTGCTTCCTGCAATGAATACGCAATTGGTGTAACACCCGCAGGGTGAATATCTGCTAATCGCAACTGCATTTGTGTGCGGTTGTCCTTGCTAAACATCACCTCCCTTTTGGTATCATAGCAATTGTTTTCCTGGGCGGCATGCTGATGGCCAAAAACTCTCAACCCGAATTCAACTTTGTTATTTATTTTATAAATACTGTCCATTAGGTCCAGTATTATCTTTCCTGCAGCTTTATATCTCGCTGTGTTCTGCCATTGATCCAGCATACTCGATGACTCATCCAGGAGTATCAGAATCCGGGGTTCTTTTTTCTCAAGTTCCTTTTGCGCAATGGCTTGAGAGAAACAACAAATAACAAAAATGGATATGAAAAAAAATCTTATACGCATGCTAAAATCTATCCTATGCGGGCCCTATATTACTAAGGTATCCGGTTGCTTCAAATATAAATCTTATACGCTTATAAAACCCGTAAACATTGGTATTATTATCTATTTTAGGTTAACTTTATACGTTACAGGGTTCTATTTTAACTAATTTTGTACACTCACAATTTCAATCGTTTATGGCAGTTCCTACACAGGTAGTAGAAGATGTTGTCATCAAATTTGCAGGCGACAGTGGAGACGGTATGCAGCTTACAGGTAGCCAGTTTACAAACAATACAGCATTAATAGGTAACGACTTATCTACATTCCCCGACTTCCCGGCAGAGATACGTGCTCCTCAAGGAACATTACCGGGTGTTAGCGGGTATCAATTACACTTCTCAAGCCAACGTATTTATACACCGGGCGATAGTTGTGATGTGTTAGTAGCAATGAACGCAGCCGCCTTGAAAGTAAATATCAAATCATTGAAGAAAAGCGGTATCATAATTGCCAATTCAGATGGTTTTGATTCTAAAAATTTAAGACTCGCAAATTATCCTGAAGGTGTTAATCCGCTCGAAGATCATTCATTAGATAATTACCAGGTTTATACAATAGATATTACCAAACTCACCCGCGAAGCCTTGAAGGATATTCAAATGGGTGTAAAGGAAAAAGACCGTGCAAAAAATATGTTTGTGCTGGGCTTTTTATATTGGTTATATAACAGGGACATAAGTCATACGGTTTCTTTTTTGAATGATAAGTTTGGTAAGAAAACCGAAATATTAGAAAGCAACCTCAAAGCATTACACGCAGGATATAATTATGGCGATACTATAGAAGCGTTCACAACCCGATATAAAGTAGAAAAAGCAAAACTACCCCCCGGTAACTATCGCAGCATTACCGGCAACACGGCTCTTACTTACGGACTCATTGCAGCTTCAGAAATATCTAAGTTGCCATTATTTTTAGGCTCTTACCCCATTACACCTGCTTCGGATATTTTGCACGAACTGGCGCGTTACAAAAATTTTGGTGTGCGCACTTTTCAGGCAGAAGACGAAATTGCTGCTATTACCTCTGCCATTGGTGCAGCCTATGGCGGCAGCCTCGGTATTACTACTACTTCCGGTCCGGGTATGGCGTTAAAAGCAGAAGCTATGGGTTTGGCGCTCATGCTGGAGATACCATTGCTTATAATTGATATTCAGCGCGGTGGCCCTTCTACTGGTTTACCAACAAAAACAGAACAAAGCGATCTGCTGCAGGCATATTATGGCCGTAATGGAGAAAGCCCGCTACCTGTTGTGTCTGCTTCTACACCAAGCGATTGCTTTTTTGCCGTATATGAAGCTGCAAGAATTGCTGTGCAGCATATGACACCCGTTATCTTCCTCAGCGATGGCTATATTGCAAATGGTGCCGAACCATGGCGTTATCCAACAACTGCTGACCTCGATCCTATAGAAGTACATTTCAAAACGAAATTGGATGAAGGAGAAGAAAAATTTCTTCCTTATAAACGCGACGAAAAATTAGTTCGCCCATGGGCTATCCCAGGTAGCGCAGGGTTAGAACACCGCATTGGTGGCCTCGAAAAAGAAGACGTAACAGGTAATGTTTCTTACGAAGCGGATAACCATGAGCACATGGTAAAAACAAGGCAGGCAAAAGTAGATAAGATCGCCGATTATATTCCTTTGCAAACACTTGATAGCGGCCCTGAAAAAGGAGATCTGTTAGTATTAGGCTGGGGCTCTACATATGGAGCTATAAAAAGCGCTGTTGCCGAATTACAAAACAAAGGCAAATCAGTGGCTCATGCCCACTTGCGTTATATACGCCCCTTCCCGCGCAACCTCGGCGACATACTGAAGAATTATAAAAAAGTATTGATACCGGAGATCAATAATGGCCAGTTAATTAAGATCATCCGCGATAAATACATGATAGACGCCGTTGCCTATAACAAAATAAAAGGAGTTCCTATTACACGTGGCGAATTGGCGCATGTTATTTCAGAAATGCTATAAACTGATCCCCGTCATTTCGAGGAGCATTTCAGCGATGAAGTTCACCTGAACATTAATGGGCGGCAATCTCGCGACAACATGTTATAATCCTTCTAAAGAGGCCTGTTTATCACACAAAAAGCCTAACTCCTTTAGCTTGACATAATATTTCCTATTACTTTTACTCCACAATGCGCTGCATTTTCACATTATTTATATTATTGATAGTTGCTCACTCATATGCACAATACGAGCGCATCATTACTTACCCAAGTGGCAAGACAGAATATATAGTGAATTTTGAGAACGATGTGGTGCAAAAAACAATTTGCATCTCACCAAATGGAGATACTATCTATAGCTGGGATCTGCAAAAAACGGTGTTTAACGATTACCCGGTTACGGGTATCTACCTTACACCCAATGAGTATAAAGCCTTTAAGCAACAGCTTTTTGCCAAACACAATATCAATAGTAAGGACACCCCAATTGCACTCAACGAGCTTACACCACCGGCCCCTACTATTTCCGAGTGGAAGATGATGCACGAGCATTTCTTTAATGAGGTCCCAAAGTATACACTCATCATTCACGAAGGGGAATTTACGATCGTCACTGACTACGAAAATAAAATTCAACAAGGCTCTTTTAAAAAATACTATCACGGTCTTTTGGTTGTTAACGGCCAATATGAAAACGGAGAAAGAACCGGCCTGTGGACATACCACCCCTATCCTTATTATCCTTATGACGACATAGAGATCGTAAATATTTTCGGCAGGGACTATTCTATATTATATTATCTTTTCCCATCTCTTCTATTAATCATTGTTTTGATCATAGCAGGCCGAATGACGATCAAAAACGATGTCTATCATCTGTTTTTTTATATTGTAATGCTTTTTGCTGCGATAGCACTCATACTGCGTTTGTACCTTCCTTATAATAGGGAGAATATATGGATAAAAGAGGTGGTACCTGCTGCATGGTTCACATTATGGCATGCTTTGATTTTACTTGCAGTTATCAACCTGTTCTTTTCACGCAGAACCAAACCACCCCTTCTTATCAATATGATATGCCTGTTTGTTGGACTTAGTTTTTCCATATTCATCATATTCTTTAAACATCTTAATTTTTAGTGCTGCTCCGTATTATAAATTCAAAATTTTTTGTTCCTGCATCCATCTTGTTGATAATACTGCTGTGCATACTCACACGTTTACCACAGCTGCTCAGCCCCCACTTTCTGTTAGACGAAGATGAATGTGTTTTAGGCCTCATGGCAAAGCACACCATAGAAGCTAAAGGAATACCTGTATTTTTTTATGGTCAAACTTATGGATTCTCTGCTATAGAAACACTGCTCATATCCGCTGCATATTTTCTCTTCGGTTATTCCGATTATAGTGTCAAACTACCGATGTTCTTGCTCTTTATAACAGGGATCCTGTTTTTTTACAAAACACTAATTATATGCACCGATAAAAAATGGGTACCGCTTATTATCACCATCTTGCTCATTTGTTCTCCTGCATGGGCAGTATGGTCCATGAAAGCGCGTGGTGGCTATCTCACTGCGTTCTGCCTAAGTAATACATGCACATGGCTATTATTCAAAAAAGCTGGCAATATCATATTTCGTTGGGTTTTATTGGGATTCCTGTCTGCTCTTATCTTTTATAGTCAACCACTATGGTTGCCTGGTTTAGCGCCTCTACTATGCTACCAATTATTCAACGGGAAGGCGCATACCAAAAGTTTTAATTTCCTTGTTGGGACCATGCCTGTGGTCATTCTTCTCGAAACAGTTAAACGATCAATATACCATATGTGGTCGCCTAAGGTGTTTGGCATACAACCACATATTTCTAATGCAGTTCATTTGCTCTACGATCATTTACACGGCTATTATTATCTCGATTTTATTTATATTGCTCCTCTTGTCTGTAAAGTCTTCGCTGTTCTATTTGCTGCACTCATTCTTGGGCTCTTGGGTATGGCCATATGGTATTCATTTAAAAATTGGAAACCACATCAGCTATTCATCACATCTGCCTTATCTGTTTTGCTCATACTGTCTTATAGTATATTCCTTACAGATCATGCACCACGCTATCTGCTTCCACTTACGGGTTGTACTTTATTAACACTCTTCTTTCTTTTAAACCGCTTGCATATTCGCTATGCACTGTCCGTCGCTATACCGCTTATTATTATTGGTAGTTTTTCCCTGCTCACATTCCGTGATTATGAATTTCTACCTTATTCCAAAAAACAATTGCTTGGCTGTGTCAATTATTTGCAACAGCATCAACTCAATTACATTTTTTGCAACGATGTACCGCAGGAATGGCAGATACTATTCTATTCGCGCGAAGAGGTCATCTGCCGTGAAAGTAACAACATAGACCGTTATCCCCTGTATATACAACAGGTTGATAGTGCATATACGGTTTCGCCTGTTCACACAGCTGTAGTAGATTTTTCGGGAGATCTGAAAGATATGGAGCCAAATAAAACAATACTGGTTAGTGGCATATTCTTTGTACTTGAACAACCAGGTAGGCAATTATTAGCAGACATGGAAATGAAATTCTAGCCGATTCTTTGATTATAAAATAAAACAACTATCTTAGTTTCTCTTTTTTATTTGCCATGAAAATACTTCTAGTTGATGATGCTGATATAGCTAATTTCATTATGAAAAAGCTGATAGCAATTGTTGCTCCCAATGCAACTGTCATCGACTTTATGGACCCACGGGCTGCAATTGACAATATCTCTACATTAAACCCCGATCTTATCTTTTTAGACCTGAACATGCCTGATATGAGCGGTTTTGCATTTCTGGATACTATGAAAGAAAAAGGCCTGAAGAACAAGGTGATCATCCTGTCTTCCTCTACTAGTGAGATAGATAAGAAGCAAGCCGTGAAATACAAACAGGTGCTGGGCTACTACATAAAACCACTGGAAAAAGAATCCCTGCAAAAAATACTTTCCGACCTTAAATAACTACTGGGGAATTATCTCTACTATTTCCCCTTTCTATTTACCGCTTTTTCTGCCGCTTCAACAATGTGTTCCTTCGTCAGGCCGTACTTTTTCAACAGGTCCATAGGCTTGCCGCTTTCACCAAAAGTATCCATCACCGCAACATATTCATGCGGGGCAGGGCAATGTCGCCCGGCAACATTGGCTATACTATCACCCAGGCCGCCATTTATTTGGTGCTCTTCTGCAGTAACAATACAACCTGTTTTTTGAATAGACTTAATAACCGCTGCTTCGTCCAGCGGTTTAATGGTGTGTATATTAATGAGGTCAACAGAAATACCCTTTGTTTCCAACTCACGCGCTGCTTCTATGGCCAGCCATACCATATGTCCGCAGGCGAAAATGCTTACATCTTTTCCTTCTGCAAGTACCTGGGCCTTACCAATTTCAAATTTCTGGTCTTCTGCTGTAAAATTGGGCCATTTAGGACGTCCAAAACGCAGATACACAGGCCCTTCGTGATCTGCTATTGCAATAGACGCTGCTTTTGTTTGATTAAAATCGCAGGGCACTATCACGGTCATACCGGGCAGCATCTTCATCATACCAATATCTTCCAGTACCTGGTGTGTGGCGCCGTCTTCGCCCAAAGTAAGTCCTGCATGTGAAGCGCAAATTTTCACATTCTTTCCGCTATAAGCAACCGATTGTCTTATCTGGTCATATACGCGTGAAGTAGAAAAATTAGCAAACGTAGTTGTATAAGGTATCTTGCCCCCGATAGTGAGTCCAGCAGCCACTCCAATCATATTTGCTTCTGCTATGCCGCATTGTATAAAACGTTCCGGGAATTCTTTAATAAATGCGTTCAGCTTGAGCGATCCTGCAAGGTCTGCACTCAATGCCACTACATTCGGATTACGCCTGCCCGCTTCCAATATTCCTTCGCCAAACCCTGCACGGGTTTCTTTCTCGTTTAATATTTGTATGTCTTTAAGCATTTAATATTTGTTAGGTGTACTGCGGAACAAAAATAATCTTATCCTTTGGTTAAAGAATAGCCCCAGTCTTTTAACCATGCAATTATTTTTTCTTTATAATCTCCCTGTATAATAATAAGCCCGTCTTTTACAGATCCGCCTGCTCCGCATTTGGTTTTTAGTTGCTTCCCCAACGCTTCCATATCCTCATCTGTTCCAATAAATCCTTCTACCAATGTCACTATCTTACCTGCCCTTTGTTTACTATCCAATTTTACTCTCAAACGCTGTTCATTTTTTGCTAATGTTGCCTCGTTATTAGCTTCAGAATGATCATTATAAAAATCCTGGTTGGTGCTATATACCAAACCATCTGCTCTTCCTTTATGTTTTTTAGACATATTTCCTGGTTTGCTGCAAAAATAACCAGTTCAAGTTTTGAATTTTGCCTTTTAACTTTTGAATTTTAATTATCTTTGCCCTCCCAAATAAAACATGGAGATAATAGCTCAGCTGGTTAGAGCGTCGGATTGTGGTTCCGAAGGTCGTGGGTTCGACCCCCATTTGTCTCCCTCCCAAAGGTCCTTTATAGGACCTTTTTTATTTATCCTCATATAAACAAAACATATTTGTTTACCCCTATCTCAGCGCCGTACCTTTGTTACCAATACTATCACTTATGTTTCTATTCTTTAATTTATTCTCTTTAACTAACCATTTCAATCAATTTCGTAAGCTCCCCGCCTAGCCGAGGGGGTTGGTTTACCTTATCTATTGTATCAAATAATTTCTCAAAAAGCGGAAGCATCCCGAACGAAAACAACTCAAAACCCTTTACTATGGCTCATATTATTAAACATTATACCGGAAGCAAAGCGGAAATATGAGGAAGTAACAAAAATTTTAATCATATCATCATGTATGCAACAAATCGCACACCTTTTAACTATTTTTTTAAAACTTCATCAATATTTTAGCGACCTGAATTTTGGAGCTATTTTTATACCGGCCAATGCTAACGACTGCTGAAATATTAAAAAAAGTAAGGCGCATAGAGATAAAAACCCGAGGACTGAGTAATCACATCTTTGCGGGGGAGTACCACTCTACTTTCAAAGGCAGGGGTATGTCGTTCAGCGAGGTAAGGGAATACACCTATGGTGATGACGTAAAAAATATAGACTGGAATGTAACCGCCCGTTTTTCTCACCCCTTTGTAAAAGTATTTGAAGAGGAACGTGAATTGACCGTGATGCTGGTAGTGGATGTAAGTGCAAGTTCGCTCTTTGGAACACATCAAAGATTAAAACGCGAACTGATTACGGAGATAGCAGCCGTCATAGCTTTTTCCGCTACTACCAATAATGATAAAGTGGGTGTGCTGTTCTTCAGCGATAAGGTGGAAAAATTTATTCCGCCTAAAAAAGGGCGCAGCCATATATTACGCATCATTCGCGAAATGATAGCGTTAGAGCCAAAACAAACTACGGGTACAAATGTTGCTGGTGCACTGGATTATATGAATAATGTGCTGAAAAAACGCACCATCACTTTTGTACTGAGCGATCTTATCAGCGCACCCTACGAGCAGTCTTTACAACTGGCTGCACGTAAACACGACCTGGTAGGCATACAGGTATATGATAAAGCAGACAAAGAGCTGCCGCAGGCAGGACTGGTGCAGGTAATGGATGCAGAGACCAGGAAGGCACAATGGCTCGATACGGATAATACATCTATAAGAAACGCTTACATGGCAGCATTTGAATATCATAAAAAATATAGCGTACAGGCATTCAGAAAAAGCGGAGCTTCTTTACTGAGTGTGCGTACCGACGATGATTATGTAAAAGCGCTGCAGGGATTTTTTAAAGGAAGATGATAATTTGACAATGTTCGAACTAAGAAGGATAATACTACTTATTTTATCACTCACAAGTGTAGCATCTTTTGCACAAGATGCAAAGGTAACCACACGCCTGGATCCACCATTGATATTAGTGGGCGACCAGGCAAGGATATTTATAGAATTGCAGGTAAACCCGGCACACGATAAACTGATTAGCTGGGCCGAATTACCTGACACTTTCAATCATTTGGAAATTGTAGAAAAAGGAAAGATAGATACAATAAAACAGGGCAACCTGGTTATTTACAAGCAGCGACTACTGGTTACAGGTTTTGATTCAGGCTCATTTAAAATACCCTCATTCATCTTCCCTGTTTCTACATTAGACAATCATAACTATGCTATTCAAACAGATTCTTTTCAACTGCAGGTGCAAACAATACCCGTAGACACTACTAAAGCCTTTAAGCCAATAAAAGGCATCATACTTGTCAGGAGCAACTGGAAGGATTATATATGGTATATACTGGGTGCTATCGTATTCATTGTATTACTGGTATTTGTTGTCATATACTTCCTCACCAACAGAAAAGTAAAGTTGGTTACCAC
>JABDFN010000018.1 GCA_013286485.1 Bacteroidota bacterium | reverse complement strand
CTATAATATGCGTTACGAGTGCTGTGTGGTAGAAAAATTGACTGTTCATGTTGATTTATTTTTATTACAATTACGTTGTTTATTTCACAAATGTAATACGTTTTCGTATTAATATCCAAATATGGAGCGTAGTATTTTTCTTACATTTGCTCCGTAATCGTAATAACCTATGGCTAATCAAACAGTTGCATTGGTAAATGAATGGGCGAATTTTGAAGCAAAACACCCCAAGGGTACTATAGAGGAGTTTTGCAGGCACTACCTGGCAAGGCAAAAGAAGGAAAAGGCAAAAGGCACCCAGGTGGGGGGTGTTGTTCCCGTTCTTAGTGACGGGCTCTTGTTAAAGATCATAGGCCGCATTAGTAAACTGAATATGGCCTTTGCCAATATGGCGCTTAAAGACACAGGCCTGAACCAGATAGAAGAATTTGGCATACTGGGCACGATCAGGCAGGAGGGAAATCCTAAAAAAACAGAGGTTATCTATGCCAATCTATTTGAGCTGTCGAGCGGAACAGATATGCTGGCCCGCCTGAAGAAAAGAGGCATTATTCGTGAGTACAATGATAAGGAAGACAAGCGCTCTAAAAGAATAGAACTTACAGCCAAGGGAGATAAAATATGGGATGTGTGCAAGTACAGGATAACTAAAAACGCTATGATGATGATGCATGATCTTAGTAGTGACGATAAAGACTTGTGTATACAACTGCTGCAGAATATTGAGATCAAGTACTCTGCTATGTGGCAAAAAAACAAAGGCAAAAGTTTTGATGAAATATATGAAGAAGTGATAAGTAATGACAAAAAGTAATTGAGAATACCTCTTCTCCAAATTGAATAACTTACATCCATGTTTGCCGATATCATTCTTCCTTTAAATATGCCGCAGGCGCTTACTTATGGCGTGCCAGTGGACATGCAGGAGGCTTTGCGCCCGGGCATGCGGGTAGAGATATCGCTGGGCAAGAACAAACAATACAGCGGTGTAGTGGAACGCATCCATCATGATAAACCCGATGCTTATGATGTAAAGCCTATACGCTCTATACTGGATGAGGTGCCTGTGGTAAACGAAAAGCAATTGAAATTCTGGCATTGGATAAGCGGGTATTATGTAGCTGCACCCGGTGAAGTAATGCATGCCGCCTTGCCCGCGCATTTAAAACTGATGGGCGAAACAAGGGTGCAATGGGCGCCACAGGAAGAAAAGGCAATATATCATTGGAGCGATGCAGCGTATGTAGCAGTTGAGGCCTTGGAAATGCGCAAAGAACTGAGCATATCTGAATTGCGAAACATAGTAGGTGTGCGTTTTTTTGCAGCTGTGCTGAATGAATTGCTGGACGCACAAACTATTATCATTAACGATGCGCTAGAGCCTTCTTACAGGCCCAGAAGAGAAAAAATAATTGCGCTTGCTGCTGCTTATAAAGAAGAAAAGGAATTGATGCAGCTCTTCGATCAGCTAAGTCGTGCGCCCAAACAACTGAATTTGCTGATGGCTTATACGGAGCTGTCCATCAAAAATAGTGCGGTTCGGCAACAGGATCTTTTAGAGCGCAGCGATGCTACAGCGGCGCAAATAAAAAGCCTGGTAGATAAAGGTGTATTTACAGTAACTGAAGTAGATATAGACAGGCTGAACTATATGGGTAACAATGTTGTAAAAGAAATTGAATTCACACCTGCACAGCAAAAAGCATATACCGAACTGGAGAAAAGTCTTAATGACGATAATGTAACATTGCTACATGGCGTAACAGGAAGCGGCAAAACACTTTTATATATACACGAAATAAAAAAGTACCTGGCTGTGGGTAAACAGGCATTATTCCTTTTACCCGAAATAGGGTTGACCACTCAATTAGTAAACAGGCTACTCGCCTACTTCGGGGAAGAGCTGGGCGTATATCATTCGCGGTTTAGCAATAATGAGCGGGTGGAAATATGGGAAAAAGTGCAACGTGGTAAATATAAAGTGGTGGTTGGGCCAAGGTCTGCTTTGTGGCTACCTTTTGATAAACTGGGTTTGATAATAGTGGACGAAGAGCACGATGCTTCTTACAAACAAAAAGACCCGGCGCCAAGATTTCATGCAAGGGACGCTGCAATTTATTTAGCATCGTTGCATGGCGCCAAAACAATACTGGGCTCTGCAACACCTTCTGTAGAAAGCCTGTATAACGCACAGCAAGGTAAGTATGCATTGGTGCAACTGAAAGAGCGCTACCTGGGTGTGAACATGCCAGCGATAGAGATCATCAATGCCAAATCTTTAGAAACAATAAGAAAGCAAGGCATTAGATTACTCACGCCCGAACTGCGGCAGGCTATTGTTGAAGCATTGCAGCAAAAAAAGCAGGTGATACTTTTCCAGAACAGAAGGGGCTATGCACCTTTTCAATTATGCACTGTATGCGGGTGGGTGCCGCATTGTAAGAATTGTTCGGTATCACTTACCTATCATAAAAGTACTGACAAACTGCATTGCCATTATTGTGGCATGCGCTATGCCATACTGCATACCTGCCCGCAATGCGGCAGTAATAAACTGGTGAGCAAAAGCTTTGGAACCGAGAAAATAGAAGAAGAGGTGCAGCAGATATTTCCCAAGGCAAGGGTAGCCAGAATGGATGTGGACAGTATGCGGGGCAAGCACAGCATGCAGGAACTACTGGATCTGTTAGAGAAACAAAAGATAGACATACTCGTAGGTACACAGATGGTGGTAAAAGGTTTGGACTTTGCATCTGTAGGAATGGTGGGTATATTGAGTGCGGATAGTTTGCTGAGCTATCCTGATTTCAGGGTAAATGAACGGGCATTTCAACTGATGGAACAAGTGAGCGGACGCGCAGGCCGTGTAGATGGTGCAGGCAAAGTATATATACAGGCACATAATATACAACATCCTGTTTTGCGTTTTGTACAGGAACACGATGTAAGAGGTTTCTATGAAACTGAGATACAATACAGGCAGCAATTTGCATACCCACCTTTTGTTAGACTTATAAAGATCATGTTCAAACATAAAGATGAACCGAAGGCTATACAAGCCGCCGCTCAATTGGCAAATACATTAAAGACAATAGAGGGTATACAAGTGCAGGGGCCGGTGCCCGCACTGGTATCGAGAGTGCGGAATTATTATATACAGGAGGTTTGGATAAAGTTAGGCAGGGATGTAAAACAACTGGACAGGGTAAAACAATTCTTAAAAGAAGAGCGGCAACATATTACCGCTCAAAAAGGAAATACCAGTCTGCAAATACTATTTGATGTGGACCCGGTGAGTTAAAATGTTTACCCCCCTTACGGATAAGAGGGGCAGGGGGAAAATTAGTTCTTGCTGAAAATGAACAGATCGTCTTTGTCTATTTCCATTACTTCCAGCACCGGCACATATAATTTCTTTTCGAAAACGCGTTTTAGAAAGTTTATCAATTCTTTTGCGGAATGTATGTCAGCTGCCATAACATTGTTCTTATAGAGCGTCCATCTTTTAGTTGCTTTATTTTCCACGATGTCAAAAATTTGGGGGTGATAAAAAATCATTTACTCTGATACAAATAAACCTATCCCTCCAAACATAATAATCTTTTTATACCACGTTTACATATCATTAACATGGTGGGGAATTTGAGGTAAAACCCCTTACCGGTAAAGGCAGACAATATCCGGGAAATCAATACAGAACCATTAGTTCTTACCCACAACGAATACTTCGGGCATGTTGGCCATTTTAACGGCCCGCACTAAAGAAGGATGGGATTCCATGATCTCTAAGGCAGAGAGGTATGTTTTGTATTTATCTGCTTCGCGCAGGTAGCTTACCAATAAAACGGCAGAGTACAGGTCAGCAGATATAATATCCTTAATGTAGTGCGACCATCTTTGTTCATTACTCTTTCTCATAGGGCTGTTTTTAATTATTTACGAAACTTGTTCTATTATAGATTGTACAAATTGCAGACCAACTTTTATAGCTAAGGTTTAATTGGTACGGCTTTATAGTATTATTAACGTACAAAACGGGAGAATACCCTAATGAAACAAAAAGATAAGCCTCCGGTAAACGGAGGCATATAATATATTATAAATGATGTGTAGTTAGTTCTTACCCACAACAAATACAAATGGTATATCGGCGCGCTCTTTTATGGCCTGTCTTACCTTATGCTCCCTGCTAATAACCGTATACTTTTGAAGGTCCATCACTTCCATATGCCGTGCATATGTTTTACTTAGGCGCATATGGCGCTGGTAGGTTCCTAAAAACACAGCTGAGTAAACATCTGCAGCAATGATGTTGTTTATGTAATGGAGCCATTTTTGATCTTTACTTAGCATACAACTATTTATTATCTGGTATGATAGCTGCGTTTGAAGGTTTTATTAACCCTATTAATATCCGACCCACAACCACAGCCTCTTTTGGTGGTCTTACAACTATTTAATACCAACATCGTGCCAAAAGCAATACCTGAAAGTATAAGGAACATTTTACCTGTCTTCATCCGCGTCTGAAAAGCCATACTTTTGCAAAAATAGACATAATTGCCATCTGCAAGTTGTAAAGAAATCTTAATTGCTCCGCTTGACTGGGGAATGGGACATACTACCCGTTGCATACCTATAATAGCGCATATGCTAAGCCAGGGGCATCATATAACATTTGCAGGCAATGAATGGCAATGCCACTTTATAAATAAAACCTTTACCCACATAGAAACTATCAACCTTGAGGGGTATAATGTTTCTTACAGTAAACGGGGAAGCGGCTTTCTGTTTTCTATATTATTGCAAGTGCCCGGGTTGCTAAAAACTATAGCTGCAGAACATAACTGGCTGTTGCAGCGTGCTGCCGATAAAAAATACGACCTTATTATATCTGACAACCGGTACGGGCTCTGGCATCCTGAAATACCATCTGTTATATTAACTCACCAGCTGGAACTAATAACGGGAATGGGAAATGGCACAGATCGTCTGTTTCAACAATTGCATTATAAATACTTAGGACGGTTTAAAGAAATATGGGTGCCTGATACCGCAAGTTATATGAATCTTAGCGGCAGGCTGGGGCATCCTAAAAAGTTGCCGCCACTTACTAAATATATAGGACCGCTTTCGCAGTTTTATACAAATCAAACCGAAGAACGAATCAACGAATCGACGAACCAACTTCTTGTTTTACTATCGGGGCCTGAGCCACAAAGAACCTTATTGTCTGTAATGCTTTGGGAACAAGTAAAAACATACACAGGGAAAGTTGTGTTTGTGGAGGGGAGCAATGCTATTGATGCGAGAACTGATATACCGGAACATGTTCGTTATTACAAACAATTAAACAGGGCAGACTTATTACCCTTGCTGCAAGAAGCTGCAGTAGTAATATGTCGTAGCGGGTATTCTTCCATTATGGACCTGGTTGCACTGAACAAGAAAGCCATTCTCATTCCCACATCGGGACAAACAGAACAAGAATACCTGGCAAGCTATTTACAAGAAGCCGGCATGTTTTATAGTATGAAGCAGAAAGATTTTGATTTGCAGAAAGTATTAGGGATAATACAAACCTTTCCTTTCAAACAATTCACCTCCGATGATGCTTTCGCCTCTTACAAAAATGTACTGAATGCTGTTTTATGATCATTGTTTGATAACAGCTCCGTGATATAATAATTGCTGACGTGAATATATTTTGACAAAATAAGTACCGGCTTTGTACTGAAAAGGCAGTTTCATTATATCCTTATCCACATACAAAGACTGTTTGTATATAATATGTCCATACACATCAAAACATTCTACAAAAATATCGTTATTGATAAGGCCGGAGGAAATTGACATTACCAGCTCGTTTGTGATTGGATTTACTACAGATACGTGCTCTTCATCTGCTTTCAATTCGTTTACACCAACGCCAACAGGTACTTCAGGGTCTGCGGGGCCAGTGCCTGTAGTATTCATGGTGACTTCGAGGTTTACCATTACAGGGTACTTATCCGACATTTGAAAAAGAGCATTCAAAACATTAGCCGGGGCAGAAGTATTTATAGTCGGGCTAACATCATTTACCGAAAAGCCAAGCCTGCTACCATCGTTCCCAAATGCCTTGTAAGAATGAGGTATGTAATGAACATAGTTTGCATTATTGAGTATCCAGGGAGAGATAAATATATGGTCGTACCATCCTTTAGCGCCACCATTGGTACCACATGTATTTGGTATGTTTCCGTACCTGCGGGTTGATGTAGTAAGAAATGCAGCGTAAGAGCCGGGGCTGCTGTCGAAATCTGCCGGATATGTAAACACATTATCGGGGTAGAATGCCGGTTCATAAAAACGAAAATTGGTATCAGCAGGGAATGTGAGTATCTGATAACAGCCTTCGGATGTATTTTTTGTATTGAAGTCGCCCATGTTCAACATGTTGGGCAGGTGCTTAAAATGATACCCGATCGTTGTCATCTCACCAAGAATCTGTGCATTTCTTATTGTAGGATCACTGCCGGACTGATCATGGTTGAGCGTAAAATATAAAAATGTGGTGTCATGGGTGGTTGTAAGATTCGGGTCTTTATAATATAATTTATACGTATTAAAATCGGTAGTATTATCGTAAGAGCAAACTATAGAAACAAAGCCCAGCTTATTCTGATTATAAAAAAGAATAGACATATTATCTGCCGAAGTATAATTGGTAAAGGGGCAATAGGCATACTTATTGGGGAAAGATGCATTCAATGCCAGGTTTAAAATAGAATCTGCAAAGCCCAGCTGAGCAGAATAACTAACATCAGTAGCATTGAATTTAACCGAGCCCATTTTTTCAAGCGATAGAACATCCGGTTTTGCGAATTGAATAATTGTATCCAGATAACTATGATATGCATTAATGGGACCCTGGCAAAGTGGCAGCTTGCCATAATTCATAACATTGTATGCCATTACAGTTAACGTGTCCTTCTGCGCAAAAGACATGTTTTTACAAAAAAAGAAAAGAACAAGTGCAATAACTGTAACCTTGCTATTCATCAACTTCAAAGATTTTATTTATTAGCAACAGATTTCGGATAATTATTTTTTACATCGTATAAGGCAGCTTTTATTTTGGGTTTTGCAACCATGCAATATCCTGATATGAATATTACAACTGCCAGATAAATGAGACTTTTCATGAGCTTAATTTTTAAAAAGTTCCGTTACCCTTTCGGATAACGGAACTCTCATTATTACACTTTGCAAAAATTAATGTTGGTTACCTGTACCATCAGTTGGGTAACAGCCCAGATCTTTATTTGGAGGCGTGATACCAGAAGAACCAAAGTTAGGATCAACCGGTACATTCATTATTGGAGAAAATGCAGTAGTTGTGCCTTTACCAATAGCTGGTGAAGTAGATTGCAAATGGAAATCATATCCATCAATAGACGCCTGTGTTTTGTAATTATAATTAGGTAAAGGATAATTTACAAACAAAGGATTGTTTTTACCAACCAAAGAAGAGCCATCGTAAATAGCACCAAAAGTATATGAACCGGGGTAGTGCAAGAAAGTAGCCATATCAGGTATATCAGTATGTTGTGGTATAGTCTGTTCTGCCTGAGCTATGTTTGTAGGAACAAATTGATTAGCCAATGATGTACTATCAGCATACATCAGGTTGTAGCCATACGATGAGTTTACTGTATCTGCGTGATATACTTTTGCAGTTGCATTATTACCACCTGCTATTCTATAACCTGTAAGGCAATTCACTATAATGTTGTTATAGACCAACCCCGTTGATTGATTTTCAACTTCAGCACTGCCTGCTCTTGCACCAAATGTTCCGCTATTTCTAAATCCACCATTAACATAAGTATTATTATACATGGCTACTTTAGTTTCGATGCCTGATATAGGGTTATCATTTGCACATTTTGTTCCGTTTGTAGCACCACCTATAAACATGTTATAAGCCATATTACCTATGTTACCGCCTTTAGGATTAAAACCATCACCACCATTACTACCAAATTTTTCCAATGTATTTCTCATAATATTAAAATGACAACCATAAAGACGCACCGCATCATCAGGGCAACCATACAACCATGAGTCTTCAAAAATGAAATTACCGTCACCAGCAGGTGTTCCATAATACACTACGTATTGATCACCAACAGCCGGGCCACCAGAGAATGGCACAGTTTGTAATGCAGCACCACCGAAATCGAGGTGTGTCCATTTCAACACAAATAATTTACATGTAGCACTACAATAAATACCACCCCAGCCGCCTCTATAAGCAGAATCAGAGCTTAATATTGATGATCCTGTTGTTTTAGTTCTTCTTGGATCTGTGATAAATGATGGTGCATCTTTTGTTCCTAAGCTAATAAATGTACCATTTACAATGATGTTTGAACTATTTGTCATTTTAACAGTCACGCCTTTTTGGATTAACAAAGTATCACCTGCGTTAACTGTAACATCACATGTAACTGTGTAAGTTTTGTTTGCCAACATGGTTCCTTTTATAGCTCCGCATAATTTGGCTGTATCGCTAATTGCCTGTCCGAGCTGAATTTGTGCAGCAGATACATTCGTTGACGAGTCTGACTTTTTACACGAATACATGAGTGTAAGAGCAAGAACCGGGATTGTTAATAGTAATACTAGTTTTTTCATAACCTGTTTTTTTGTTTTTTATTAAGTTTGTTAGTATATATTTATTATTGTTCAATTTTTACAACTTCATTTTAAGCCCAAACAAGAACGAGGCTTTATAAAAATCCTTTTCAACTGTAACGTAATTAGAGCTTTCCTGGAACCGGAATTTGTTATCTCCGGAATAGTGATTATTATCTCCCTTTATAAATAACTCATAGCCCGAATTCAATAGATTATTTGCCTTTAGATATAGTGTAACGTTCTTACCAAATTGTTTTTGTATAGAAAAATCAAGGCCTAATGTTGGTTTTTGCCAGAGGTCAAGATTATAGAATGGCGAGACCAGGCTTATTTTTTCACCTGTATAAACAAATGCAAGCTGAGCTTCAATTTTATTTCTTGGGCTTCTATATAATAAGGATATGTTGCCGATATTAGCCGCCTGGCCATTTAACGGCCTTGTTTGAGAAGGAGAATCAACATAAACAGTGTTTTTGTTGTTACTATCTAAACCAATGTAGGGCTTATATTTAGGTGTAGTGATCTGGGAATGTGTAAAAGTATAGTTACCTGCAATTCCAAAATTTCCAAAGTATTTTCTAAAAACCAGTTCAAATCCGTAATTATTTGCTGTTCCAAAATTGAATGGCTGTATCTGATCAACTGTAGCAGATTGCCTGTCAATAGAATATTCAATAGGGTCTTGTATCACTTTATTGAACACACCGGCCATTAGCTGATCTGAACCTTTTAAAAACAATTCATACCTTAAATCCTCATTGTCAATAACTGTATGTCGTAAATATGGGTTGCCGGCAAAATCATAATCATCATTCTCCGTCTTCTGCGTATTTGGTACCAGGTCTCCATAGGCAGGGCGATATATGGATCTGAAATAGGAGGCACGTACATCACTTTTATCATTTATACTGTACTTAAGCTGTGCGCTCGGTAAAAAATCTGTATAAACATATGTAGCTGATTTGCCTGCAACTGTAACCGGTAAATCACAGGTATAACCACTATTGGTGTTTTCAACACGAAGGCCACCAAAAAGATTTAGTCTGCTTGTAATATTATAGGTGATCTGACCATAATAGGCAAGAATATCTTCGTTGTAAGTATAAATACCCGGATCATTTGTTGAACCTAACGGATCCAGGCTGTTTGCAAAATAATATTTATTATTCAAGACACTGCCCGTGTATGGTTGATTATTAGCGCCGTGTGCAGTATCTGTAACCACTGCTGAAAGACTATACCTGTTAGCATAATCATCTCTTGTTTTATGACGATACATACCGCCAAAATCTATCATTGACAATCCACGTAAAAAACCGGGAGCGTAGTGCAGGTTGAGATAAGTAGTGATGTCTTTATCAGTGTTTCTATACCAGTCCCTGCTCATTTTTCCAACTTCGGGTGGCGCTATAGTAACCTTGTTAGTACTATCAACATTTACCAGTTGTTTTACAGTGAACGAAGCATCATCCGGCAATTGTTGTTTTGCTTCTGAAAGTGCCACAGTGATGTCGGCTAAAAAGTTTGATGTGAATTTATGTTTGGCCTGTATGGTAGCATTATAGATATCCTGTAAAGTGGATCTTGTTTCATATTTAGTATCTACTTCATTATAGAATACGTACCCATTCAGGGGGTGTCCTCCCAAAGTTGAATCTGAAGTGTACCGGACCCGGTATTCATTTAAAGAAACGTATGTTGCAAATAGGCTTATTGAGTTATTGTCATTTATTTGGTAATCTAATTTTGTCATCATACCCAATCTCTGTGACTGCGTAGAAAACTCTCTATAATTCAAATCAGAAAACGGTTGATTAATAGCTGTATTCTTATCCGGGGCTGGCGCTATTGTGGAACTTTGCAAATAAGATTCTGATGAATATCCTTTATAAGTATTTTGATTGCTTACAGATGCTATTACACCTAATTTATTATTAAAGAACCTGTTTCCAATTGTAAATCCATAATTTGTATTTATGGGATTGTTGATCGGATAAGTAACCAGTGACTGCAGCGGGAAATGATCGGGTGTAGTGTATGTGCCCTGACCTTGTATTTCTATCGGTGATTTCCAGTCCTGGTAGTTGTGTGCAAAATTCAGAAATTGCTGATTATTAAATATTGTACTATACCCGAATGCTATGTTGCCACTACAGATCAATCCATCGGGGGCGTTTTTCATTACCATATTCACCACACCGCCTGTTGCATCTCCTTCCATACTTGGAGAAAGGGATTTAATTACCTCTAACCGATCTAATAATTCTGCGGGAAATATATCCATTGGCACGTAGCGGTCTCTGTCATTAGGGCTAGGTATTTTAACACCATTCACTAACGTAGTATTATACTTTTTATCCATGCCGCGGATATTAACATATTGCTTGCCTGCATTTGAATTTTCTATTGATACACCTGATACTCTTTGTAAAACACTTGCGACAGTAATGTCCGGAGAAAAAGATATAGTATGAGCAGACATAACGTTCATGATCTCACGACCATTCTTTTCTCTATTCTGTGATTCTTCATCACTACCTTTTTCGTATTTACCTGTTATCTGTACTTCTTTTAGTGTCGAATATGAAAGCGCAAGCTGCAGATTAAAAGATCGTGTTTCGGTATCTGCTACAGTAAATTCTTTTTCAAGAGTTTGATAGGAAGCATATACTATCTTCAATTTATATGTTCCTGCAGGGATTTTGGTAAATATGAACTTACCGTCAAGTTCAGTTACAGTACCGTATTTAGTACCTTCTAAAGAAACAACCGCACCCACCAATTGTTCACCCGACAGCTTATCATACACATACCCCTTTATAGTTGCGGCAAAAGACAAAATGTTTGTTAAAAAAAGAAATGAAAAAATGATTAAAATCTTTTGCTTCAGCATTTCTGAAAAATTTTGAGCAAATGTATTTTCAATCACTTATCGATGCGAGCAAAAAAAATTTGCTAACATAACCATAACGTGTTGGAAACATTTTGGTAACGCATTGTTAACACAGTTTGTGTGTTCACAATTTGTTGTTCTTCGCGTAACCAAACCGTAATATTCTCTTAACACACTGTTGAGATGCATTATGTTCTTTTGCGACAAAATTTATAGCAAATGAAAAAGCATTTACATTTTATTTTATCCTTAGCAGTAGTATTATGCCTGGCAGGTCAAAGCAAGGCACAATCTATTTTGATCCATTATTGGCATTTTAACAACGCACCAATAAGTGCCGTTTATCACAATCCGGGTATCCCTGCCATCAAAGCAGATTATTCCAGAATTGATACAAACAAAGCGTTGTTTGTATATAATCGTATCCCTGCAGCTTCTTCTACCTATGCAGGCTACGAAGATTTTGTGGCAACTGTATCTACAGATTATGATACCCTGAACCTGAGAATGGGTGCAACAGGCGGAACAGCTATCAGGTTCCGTAATCCTTCAGACAGTTCTTATTTAACATTCAATATCCCAACCACACATTATAAGAACATTGCCTTGAAGTTTACTATTGAAACGTCTAACACAACTGCATCTCCTACCAACCAGGCTTTTGCTTATAGCACAGACAGTGGTACAACATGGAAAACAACTGGATTGAATGTAACTACAGATACAGTTACTCCTGTGTTTTCAATGATCAGTGTTAATTTTGGTACTGATACAACTGTAAATAATAACCCTAAACTGATCTTTAAAATAACTAACACTGTGCGCACCACTGGTGGTGGTAATGTTAGATACGATAATATTTCAGTAGATGGTGATACTGCTACAGGCTCAACACCTCCTGCTTTGGCACTCATCCACTACTGGCATTTTAATAATTTAGTAGGTGCATGGCATAATACCGCAACAAGTACTGTTCCGGCATTCAAAGCCGACTGGTCAGCAATTGATACCAATAAAACGGATCTCGCTTATAAACTACTTCCAGGTACATCTAACACTTATGGCGGTTATGTAGACAATTTAGTTACAGGCACCCCTGATAGCGACGTGTATAATAACAGAACGATAGGTACTACTGTTACACCTCCGGGTAACGCATATAGGTTCCGCAACCCGACAGATAGTGCTTACCTTGTGTTTTATATTCCTTCTACAGGATATAAAAACCTCGTATTCTCTTATGCAGTAGAAGCATCAAGCAGTACAAGCGGTTATCACTATAATAATTTCCAGTACAGTACAGATAGCGGCGCTACTTGGAAAACAACCGGCTTAGATCATGTATACGACTCAGCTTTATCTGTTGATTCTACCCCTCAGTTTATTTTCAAACCGATCGTGGTAAAATTCACTGCTGCTGACACTACTGTAAATAACAATCCAAAACTTTGCTTCAAAATAACTCCTTCATTTAATACGCATGGCACGAGCGGTAATAACAGGTTTGATAATTTTACTTTAGATGGTGTACCTCTTCCAGGTGTATATGTTCCACAAACAACAGCTCCGGTTATTGCAAATTGCAATTTATATCCAAATCCTGCAGATCATAGCATTTATATAACAATGCCCGAAAATATTACCAAAGTGGTAATGATCTATAATGCAATGGGGCAACGCGTGTATAATACATTAACCAATGACAGAATGGTGAAAATTGATATTAGTTCATTTAATACTGGTATCTATTTTGCGAACATAAGAATGGAAAATGGTAAAATGCAAACCATACGGTTCATTAAAAATTAGTATTTGCTACAAAACATAATAACCCAAAAGGGTGGCACTTTGCCACCCTTTTTATTTTCATTACAAGTAGGTCCTATGTACATAGAATATTTATTATGCCAATATGAGGTAGGCCCCCTATACTTTTGCATCAATCGACCGTCTATGATAAAGTGATTTTATATAGTATATAAAGCGTAACTTTATTTCCTAATTAATAAATACATTAAATATTTGTTATGAGAACAATATCTCTACTTTCCCTACTCATTTTTATTGCATATGCACCTGTAAATGCCCAATTGAGGCTGACCAGCATAGCTAATGCTCAAATGCAGTCAGGGGTTTTTACACCAACTGATTCTACGGCATATAACTACCAGGGTACTATGACCAGCAATATGAAAACAGGTATTATTAATTATGATTCGGCTATTCAATATTTGTATGTTTCGGGATCATATAAAAACAATCTTTTGAAACTGCAAAGTTTTAATGGTATTGATTCTGTAACTCTTTATAGGGAATACAATTGGGCCGACACTTCGAGTAGTTGGGTATCTAATCTCGATGTATCTACCAATTTTGACATGGCGAGTAATTTGCCAACAAGCAGAAATGTAATGTATGTTGGCGGGGCTGATTATAACTTATATTATCATTACGGCACCTTTACCGATACTATCTTACAAGTTAATTCCACTCTTGATACAGTAAACCGGGTTATACATTCTTATGATAGTTGGAATCTTCTTATTAATACATTAATTCAAAATTGGGTTCATACCCCAATGCCTGGTTTCCAAAATTTATTTGAAACTGATTATTCTTACAGTGTGTCAAATTTAGATTCCAACGAACTAGTACGAAACTGGGATCTAACGACCATGACCTGGTTAAAATACTCTGTGACAAAGTATACATATGATGCCAGCAACAGAAGGGCTAAAGTGAATTATAGTACTTACGTTCCCGGTACAGGATTAGTACCATCTACTATGGATAGCAATGTCTTCGATTCTTATAACAACGTGATTATTTCTACAAGATCACTATATGATACCGGAAGCCATACTTACCAATTCTATAACCAACATGTTTGGAGCTATGACACCTCACGCCCTTTAGTACTTACATCTTATTCCTGGACAGGAACAGCATTTGCATCGCTTAACGGACAAGACAATCAAACTCATTGGCACTATGCACCTTATCTTTATATAACACCTCTTAACAAAGCAGTAGGTAGTTTTGATATCTTCCCCATCCCTGCACAAACAGTTTTAAATATCCGTATGAAATGGGATGAGCCACAACCATTTACTATAAGTATATATGATATGCAGGGGCGTATCTACATGCACAGTATGCAATCTGCAAATCCTGATTTTCAAAAGGCCATTCCTGTTGCAGGTCTACCCTCAGGTAATTATATAGTGCGCATAAAAGCCACTAACACTGATCTGAAAGGGCAGTTCACTATCTGCAGGTAAGAATATTACATTATAAAAAACTCCTCAATGAGGAGTTTTTTTTGTGCTCAGTGCCGACAAAATTGCATCGAAGGACTTTATATCTTCTTCTGTAGTATCAAAAGCACACATCAACCGCGCCTCATTTGTTGTATCCTTCCATATATAAAACGGAAATTTTTCAGCTAAAGAGGCTGCCCATTCCCTGGGTATTTGTGCAAAAACTGCGTTTGCCTGTACAGGTTTTGTTATAGTTATCTCCAGGTATTTAGAAATCGTTACGTACAATAGCTGTGCCATTTTATTGGCATGTATTGCTGCTTTTCTCCACAGTTCGTCGGTAAGCATGGCCTCAAATTGTGCTGCAATAAAACGGTTCTTAGATGCAAGCTGTATTACTTGCTTTTGTTTATAAGCAATATGCTCGGCAAGTGTTTTATTAAAGACCACTACAGCTTCTCCGTACATCATTCCACACTTTGTTCCCCCTAATGATAATATATCTATACCTGTATCTGTACTTATTTCTTTCAGGTTACAGTTCAGACTCGCTGCAGCATTAAAAAACCGGGAGCCATCTATATGCAAATACATTCCGTGCGTTTTTGCAAGTTGTGACAATTCACTTATTTCTTCTTTAGTATAAACAGTACCGTACTCTGTTGACTGTGTGAGTGATAACAATTTTGTTTGCGGATAATGTATATCGCCTTTGCGTATCAGCCGCTCCTGAATTACAGGTAGGTCCAGCTTACCATTACTATTGGTTTTGAGCGGGAAAAAACGGCAACCCGTAAATGTTTCGGGTGCAGAAGATTCGTCATTGTAAATATGTGAAATGTCTGCACACAATACTGCATTGTAAGATTGTGTAGCACTGCTAATGCTGAGCACGTTAGCGCCTGTGCCGTTAAATACAAAATATACATCTACATCTGCGCCAAAAACTTTTTTAAATAGCCGGGTTGTGCGCGATGTAATATCATCTGCTCCGTAAGAACGAGCATGTGCACGATTGGCCTTTTGCAGTGCGTCCATTACTTCAGGTAGCACACCTGCATAATTATCGCTAGCAAAACTTTTTAAAGAGGACATTGAATTCATTTAAGGCCCTAAATTTAAGTTTATTTCTTTTTAGCTTAGCAGTGAATATAGGTTTATGAAAAGATACCTGTTTTGCTTATGCATTGTTTTTTTCCCGGTTTTCTGCCTTGCGCAACATACCGTAAAGATCGTGCGGCTCTGGACAAAGCCACAGGTTCACCTGGTATATAAGCAATACGACGTTTTTTTTACGGTAAAAGATATTAATACCGCCATGAAATACCTGCACGATATACAGCCTGATGTGTACGACAGCACTTCGCATTTAGATACCAATAAGCTGTATTCAGTAGAGTTGGTAGAGGGGCGCGATATGGAATATATGAACCGGTTGCAGCCATTGCTGCAAAACGAGGTAGGTGCCTATTTATTATACAAAGGGCACGCATATATTCAAAACCATAAACATAAAGAAATAAAAACGATCATATGCAATGCTGGGCCTGTGGAAAATCGCGGTGGCATTTCTGTTGTAATGATTCACTTTTACGATGCAAAAACGAATGACGAAATATTTGCCGGCCTGATGAATGCGGACTTACAACATAGGTACTTAGAATTGTAAACTATTTATTCATTATAGCGTATTACCCTTCCGTCTTTAAAACGTATCCATCTATACCGGGAGTAACCCCACACTTCAATAGGTTGTTCCTTTATATATTGTACCTGTGTAGTGTGCACATTTCCCCATGCAGCAATGCACATATCTTTCGTCATATCAAGAACAATTTGTCTTTTAGCTATATACATCGCTGTGTCTTTCCCGTATTTTTTTACAAGCAGTATTAATTTGGCTGGTTGTGTTTTATATAGTGCTTCTACTTTTTTTCTCATCGCAATCAAAGAATCTCCTATCTTTTTTTCTCGTTTCATGTACGCATCTTGTTCGGGTTGTAAACAAAAGGCTGATAAGGTAAGCGGGTTATCGGGTATTACCATATTGCCCGGGTCTACCAATAATGTTCTATCGGCGGTGTCTGTCAATACCAATGCAAGTTGTGGAAAAACATGGCTGCGGATATTAAAAATGGTAACATCGGTGCAGGTAAATTCCTGCCCGGGAACAGATTCATGCGTGGTACCATCAAGATGATTATAATAAAATGCCTGTACATCATTATCATGCCTGATGTATAGTTTTTTATTCAGCAGTTTAGAACGCAGATATTTAATATAGCCTTTAAAACAAACCGTGTATGTGCGTATTCCTAATGAGTTTACATACCAATGCAGTATTTCTCCGTATGGATCTTTCAGCGTTAATTTAATTATGCAGGATCCGTCATTTAATGCAGAGTCCCGAGCTGCAACAATGGTAAATAGTTTGTCTTCAAATGCCGAGTAAGGCGAAAAAATAATGAACTGATTGCTGCCTGCGCCATTCATCATTAATAATGGCTTATACACATCTGTAAGTGTATCTGAAGAACGCAAGGATACTATTTTACCTGTATAAATATTAATAGCGCTCCAGCTGAATTTTTCAACCGATTCTTTATAATCGGGTGGAACAGCAGCTCTGATAGAACGTTTGCTATCAGAAATAAAGCCAACTAAAATCGTATCTTTTTCAGGTTTGTCTCCCTGGTACATCTGGTTCCTCGGGAAAAAATAGATCTCTGCACCTACGAGTGAATCGGTATGTGTATCGCAGGTTATCTGGTTAAAGTCAAAAGGAATATCATATGGCTGAGCCCGTTGTGCCAGCGATATAGTAGAAACAAATAATAAAGGGAGTACAGTGAATTTCATGATTAATATTACCAAAAAAATTGCAATATGCAGATAGCGGGAGTGTAAATTTTAATTATTCTTTCACACATTTCATCATGCAATCCCATAGTTTTTTGGCAGAAGCATCCCAATTAAATTTTTTAACCTGTTCAGCTGCTGCACTTATTAATTTTTGACGAAGCGCTTCGTCTTTATATAATAATTCCATTTTTGCAGCTATATCCTGAACGTCAGTTGGGTCAGCAAGCAAAGCGGCAGCACCGGCTACTTCCGGCATAGAAGACGTATTGCTTACAATAGCAGGTACTCCGCACTGCAACGCTTCTAATATAGGTATGCCGAAGCCCTCGAACAAAGAAGCATATACAAGCGCGTATGCTCCACCAATTATTTTCGACAAAGCATCCACATTCATATATCCTATCCATTTCACATCTTCTTTAAACTGCATGGTTGCACGCATTTCTTCCACTTCTTTATATTTCCATGCCAGCCTGCCTACTATTACCAGTTTCATATTGCTATGCCTTCGCCTTTTGAATGCAACAAATGCCTTCAACAGGTTAAGTATATTTTTCCTGGGGTGTAACGCTCCAGCAAATACAAAATACTCGCACCCTTCTGCGTATTCTTTTTTTACTGCTTCGCGTTCGTCCCAGTTCAATGGTTTGTATTCATCATGAGCACCATTAAATACAACATCAATTTTTTCAGGTTCAATTTTATATTGAGCTACAATATCTTCTTTAGAAAAAGATGATACTGTGGCTATGCGTTTTGCCTTGCGGGCAAACAAAGGTGAATATTGCTTCCAGTAAAAAAGATGACTGAGTGTGAAATGTTTAGGGTAATGTTCAAAAGCCAGATCATGTATTACAAGACAGGTAGGTACTTTTGTGCTTAAAGATAAAAAGCCATCCTGCGATAGAAAAAGGTCTGCTTTATACTTTCGCAGCATATATGGTATGCTCCATTCAAACCAGATATAAAAAAGTACGGGGTGCCTTGCTTGCGGATGCACCACAACAGGAGTAACATTGGGTGCAAATACAAAAGAGGGGTCATAAGGCCGGTCGAAGAAAAAAATGAACTCGTGTTCGGGGTGCGCACGTACTATACGGTCAAGTGTCTGGTGCGTAAACCATCCTATCCCTTCCAGTTTTCCTTTAATTAATAATCTTGTGTTTACAGCAATTCTCATACCTTGGCAACAAAAATATAATTTTACCCTTTTAAAGCCCCGCGAAAATAAGCAGTAATGCGCCGTTTTTTTGTAAAAAATATCTTGTTTATTCTTACCATTAATATATTGGTTAAGACCATATGGGTGTTTTTTATTGACAGAACAGTGCAAAACAGGGTTGGTCATGCTGCATATGGCACTTATGCCTCACTGCTTACTTTTAGTATTATATTTTCCATACTGCTCGATTTTGGACTAACCAGCTATAATACGCGTACTATATCTCAGGATCCGGAAAAACTGGCAGAGCTATTTCCCGATATGCTGTCTGCGCGCCTGGCATTGATATTGTTTTATAATATTATATCAGGGCTTATAGGCTGGTTGGCTGGCTACAGAGGTTGGGAATTAATGCTGTTATCAGGTGTATTACTGATACAAACACTTAATTCTTTGATCTTATTCCTGCGAAGCAATGTTGCCGCCTTGCAGCGTTTTAAAATAGATGGTATCCTGTCTATATCAGACCGACTGGTGCTGATACTCTTATGTGGCTTTCTATTATACTATCCTGCTACAGCCGTAAATTTTAAAATAGAGTGGTTTATAGCTGCGCAAATTGCATCTTATTTTATCGCTGCTCTGGTCGCATATTTTGTTTTGCGAAGTATTCATTTTATTCCTATCAGGCTCACCTTCCATCCAAAAAAAATATTTAAGATCGTAAAACAAACCTTTCCTTATGCGCTGCTCATATTCCTTATGTCGGTTTATATACGCAGTGATATGAACCTGGTGGAATGGATATGCGGAAAAAATGGTAAGGAGCAGGCAGGTATTTATGCAGCCTCCTACCGCTTGTTGGATTATTGTATTCAATATGGGGGCATGTTTGCTGTTATGCTGCTACCATTTTTTGGACGGCTGATCTCGCAAAAACAAGAGATACAGCCTATTATTCGTCTGTCTGTAAATATGTTGTTGCCCATATCATTTACTATAGCAATTGCATGTTTGTTTTTCGGTAACCATATTATGCACCTGTTATATAAACACGCGACAAGTTATGATGGTTATATTCTTGCCTGGTTAATGGCATGTTTTCCGGGTTGGTGCATTACATACGTCTATTGTACGCTACTCACTGCAAACGGTAATTTAATACTGCTGAATAAAATTGCATTTGCAGGAGTTGTAGTAAATATTTCTCTCAACTTATTTCTGATACCTAAATATATGGCGCTGGGTGCGGCCATCACTGCCTGTATCACACAAGCATTCGTTGCTGCGGCTTTTGCTTATTTTTCTTATAAAATATTCGGTCTTCCAAAAAATCTATTTTGGCTCTTATCCCATGTTGGATTTATAATTATTGCTTTAGTTACAGGATACTTGGTTAACATCCTGCTCTTAAATCCATTGCCTGCTTTGGCTTTATTTTGTGCAGTATGTGCAATATTCATGTTCATTTTCCGGTTTGTATCTGTTAAAAATATCCGGCAGCTATTAGAGCGACAATAAAAATAAGTGCTCTCTTTCTTACCTTTCGTGGCTTGATTTTTTAGTGTTTATCCCAATTATTATTAACACAAAATCATAAATTATGTCACGTAAGTATTCAAAAAAATCCGGCGAAAAAGTAGAAAGGGCCATGCGCGAGATGAAAGAAGGAAAATTAAAAAGTGGCCGTAGCGACAAAAAAGTTACGAATCCTAAACAAGCGATCGCCATCGGTTTATCTGAAGCTCGCGAGGAAGGTGATAAAGTGCCAGCGAAATCTGAAAGTGCCAGTGGTAAAAAAACCAAGGGTTCCGGTCATCAGCACGCATCACACAGACACCATGCTTCAAGATGACCCTTAATCACTTAGGCTTTGATTTTAAAATCCTCATAGGTTTTGAGGATTTTTTTACTTTTACATCAATATTTTTATCTATGAATAAACTTCTCATCTTGCTGGTTTTTACTACTGCTTTTTCTATTCCTTTACAGGCGCAAAAAGTTACTTATCGCGACCAGACAATTTACGTAGATGATGAACCTTATCTTATCATGAAAAAAAGCGGCACTTTTATGCCCAATTACAGCATTCAAACTCTCGATGGAGAGGAGTTTGCAATGGCGCGTTATGATAAAGTAAGTGGTACCGGGCAACGCTATATAATCACATTTGTTTCAGACGGGCAAAGGGGCGGGATGCGTTATGATATTTCATTTGGAAAAAAGCTGGCAAAGGAACTGGTTGAAAGCCATGTTGTAAAAAACGCAAAATTTAATCCAGATGGGGAGAAAAGGTTTTTGCTTGCTAATCCTATGCCTGGCGCCAATACCACAACAAACAATACTACCAACACAAGCAACGAAACAACCATTGTGCATGACGGTGTGGAGCGAGATCATTCACAGCCTATTTATATTCAAGGGCTAAATATTACACAAGCCGGAATAACAATAGGCACTTACAAAACAAAAACAAGTGCTACTGATGGTAAAATAAATAATATCCTGTCATTCTACCTACCTGACGGAACCAAAGTAGCTGAAGCAACTGTTAACCAAATGGGAGGTAATTGTAAAATAACAACCCTGAAGGACAATAAATTAAGAACTATAAATATTACTGTCACTGCCGATTTCGATCAGGCTAAAGAGGTTGCTAAATATTTATCTGAGCATTATTATTTGTAAACTAGATCAAATACACTACTAATCCGTCTCTCAGCTTTGGCTCAAACCAGGTGCTTTTAGGTGGCATTACATTACCACTGTCTGCAATGTCAAAAAGCTGTTTGATGCTAACCGGGTAGCATGCAAATGCAGCAGCCATATCCCTGCTTTTTACTCTTTTTTCCAGTTCTGCCATACCACGTATACCGCCTACAAAATCTACACGCTTATCTGTGCGCGGATCGTGTATGGCTAATAATTTTGACAAAATATTATTTTGCAAAATAGTGACGTCAAGTACGCCAATAGGATCATTGGTGTAGCTCCCCGGTTTGGCAACTAATTTATACCATGCATCTTCTATAAACATTCCAAATTCATGCAGTTGTTTGGGTTTGTAGGCTTCATCTCCTAAGCGGAATATTTCAAAATCTTTCTCCAGTGCTTGTATAAACTCTTGCGGAACCATATTGTTCAGGTCCTTTACCACTCGGTTATAATCCATTATCTGCAATTGACTGGCGGGGAATATGCAGGTAATAAAATAATTAAACGATTCATCCCCGGTTATTGACAATCCGTTTTCACGCATTTCCATACACACCTTATACGCAGACGCGGCCCGGTGATGCCCGTCTGCTATATATGTGCAGGGGACTTCATTTTCAAAAAGATAAGATATGCGTGCTTCTTTAGAATAATCATTCATCACCCATACTGTATGTTGTATTCCGTCCGGAGCTGTAAAATCATATTCTGGTGTATTATTCTTTTTCCAGTCTTCAATGATCGTTTGTACTTCGCTGTGGTCGTTATATGCAAGAAACACTACGCCTGTTTGCGCTTTGGTTGTTTTTATATGGTTGATCCTATCCTGTTCCTTTTCGGGGCGCGTAAATTCATGTTTTTTAATAATGCCGTTTATATAATCGTTTATAGACGAGCCGCACACAAGCCCTGTTTGTTCACGCCCATTCATCACTTGCTTATATATATAATAACACGGGTCACTATCCTGTGTCATTATATGTTGCACCATCATATCATCCAGGTTTTCTTTGGCCCGGTCGTAAACCGCCTGGCTATGCACGTCCACACCCTCAGAAAGATCGATTTCAGAACGTGTAACATGATAAAAATTGTACGGGTTGTCTTTAAATTGTCTTGCCTCAGCCACACTTACTACATCATACGGCAATGTTGCCACTTTTGATGCTAATTCTTTTTTGGGTCTCAATCCTTTGAAAGGAATAATTTTTGTCATTTTATATTATTAATGGGTGTCGTTATAATATCACACTGTTGGTTTGCCTTCAAATTCCTGCATTACCTGTACCAATTTTTTTACATGGCTCAATTGAACTGCGTTGTACAATGATACCCTGAATGCACCTGCCAGCCTATGGCCAGTAATGCCTGTAATATTTCTTTTAGTACAAAAATCTAAAAAAAGTTTTTCATCTCTTTTATATTTTGTAGTAAAGCATATGTTCATCATACTTCTGTCTTGTTTTCGCGTCACTGTAAGCTTGAATTTTGAATTGCGCTCCAACTCATTATACAACAGCTTTGCTTTCTCTGTATTTTCTTTTTCAATTGCCTGTATGCCTTTTGCTTTTGTCCACCGTAACATAAGCAGGGCTGTATATACTGCGTATATGGGTGGTGTATTCAGCACCGAATCTTTTTCTGCATGTGCCCTGTAACTCAGCATCGGGGGCAATGTTCTGCGACTATGTTGCAGTAAATCTTTATGAATTACCGCCAGTGTCGCGCCTGCGGCTCCTAAATTTTTTTGTGCTACTGCATAGAACATCGAATATTTTGAATAATCCCTTTCTAAAGAAAAAATATCACTGCTCATATCGCAAATAAGCGGAACATTACATTCCGGCGTTTCTTTCATCTGTGTGCCATAAATAGTATTATTACTGGTATAATGAACATATGCCAGTTCCTTAGAAATATTCGTCGGCCATATGGGAAGATGGTTATAGTTATCTTCTCTCGATGTAGCTAATATTTGCGCATTGCCATAATGCGTTGCATATTCAAATGCCTCTTCAGCCCAATGCCCGCTTACAATATAACCGGCACTGTCTTGCTGACTCATAAAATTCATAGGCACCATGCAAAATTGCAACCGGCCGCCACCGTGCATCCAAAGCACTTCATAATCATCATCCAATCCACACAGTTCTTTTACCAATTGCCTGCTCTCTTCGTTTATGGCGTCATATTCCTTACCCCTATGTGGTATTTCTAAAATTGAAAGCCCGCTATTGTCATAAGCAAGCACCGCATCAGATGCATGTTCCAGCACTTCATGTGGCAACGCAGCAGGCCCTGCATTAAAATTCACTTTTCGTCTCATTGTCAGTTATTTTCTTCAGCAATGGTAGTTACACCACCACTCACTGCAAATTTCATTGCTTCAGCCGAGGTCATTTTAGTAACCGGTTTTATTTTTTTTGCATCTACAATTACCACCCATCCCGAAATGGCATAAGAGTGTGGCAGGTATACCGCTACTTTATTTGCCATACCCAGGTGCGACATGTCCTGCTGTGTCATAAAACCAATTCGCCACATTTCCGGTGTTTCATTTGTTAGCACCCATACCGGTTTATTGAAACGTTTCTTGTCTCCAACAAAAGAAGACACCATATCTTTTACTGAACTATATATAAATTTTATTCCCGGAGTTTTTTCAAGTAAGTGCCCAAATGCGTCAAACAGCCAACGGCCTAAAAAAAGCCTTGTGCCCAAATAACCAACTGTTGTTACAAAAACAATAATGATCACAAAACCCAACCCACGAGGTACGTAAGGTACCAGGCTGTCTATTTTGTCAAAAACAGTGTAAATAAGTAAAGCGGTTATAGCCAGCGGGCTTAACAGTAACAATCCCTGCAAAAAAGACCTGAATAATATTGCCGCAAAACGACGCATAAGAATCTTTCAGATTATGCGATAAAGGTACATTAATGGCAGTTTCCAAGAGTTAAAATCTGTTTTCTTCTTAAAACCTTATGAAAATGATAGCATTATAGAAATACTGTGCTTCTTTCCCATTTGCATAGGTCTTTATTATATTTGCTATCGCCATTTGTATAGCATGAAATATTCCTTATCTCATACACTCCTTCTTTTCTTGCTGATATTTGGTCACATCTTATACGCGCAGCCAGGTGCAGGCTTTGGTATAGAAACAAATGCAATTGCAGGAAAAGTATTGAAGCATAGTGTAAAATTTACACTGCCGATTCCTTCTGTTAGCACGGCTTATGAAATTAATTTTCAATGGCAAACACATGGAACAAAAGAATGGCAGCAGAGAGTGCGCTTTCCTATGTGGGGCATTGGACTTACTTATACCGATTATGGTCTTGACGCTGTTTATGGCCGGGCATTAGGTATTTATCCAAATTTGCAAATGCCGCTTATAAAAAGGAAAAATTGGGAGTGGACCTTGAGGGCTGGTTTTGGTCTCGGCTATATATCCACCCACTATAGCCACTACCCGGCTTGGGATACAGTGAATGTAGCTATGTCGAGTAATATCAACAATTTCAGTTTATTCATGACCGACCTACGCTATCATATAAATACTCATTGGGACGCGCAGATCGGGTTGAATTACAGCCATATTTCAAACGGCACTTATCATGTACCTAATCTCGGTGTGAACATGTATGGCGCCCATATTGGTTTAAGATATTTTCCTGTTACGTCCAGGCCGCAAAAAACAATACGCGATTTAAAACCGCTTTCTAAACGCTGGCTTGTACAAGGGCGTTTCAGTATGGGGTTCACACAGTATGGACCCCCGTTAGGGCCTACTTATAAAATTTATTTGGCCACTTTGTATGTAAGTAAGCGGTGGGCAAGTAAAAACAAAGTATATGCAGGGCTCGATTATTCTTACCACCAGGATATTTATGCATTTCTAAGAAACAATGAAATAGATCCCGGGCAGGAAGCACAAAACTCATGGAAAGGTGCAGTGCTGGGCGGAGCCGAATTTGGCGTTGGTTGTTTTGGCA
>JABDFN010000017.1 GCA_013286485.1 Bacteroidota bacterium | reverse complement strand
TAGGCATTGCCTGTAAGGGGGGGTATGCAAAAAAATGAGGTGGAAACTGACCATGATAATAAATCAAAGCACCAAACCAAGGCAAAAAAACAATTGATGCCAGGCAGAGCAGCAGGATGGTGATTTTACGCGTTATTGTCATTGGGGGGGTGGTTTTAAATCGTTTGAAATGCTTGGGTCGGATTCAATGTCGTTAATGTCTTTAAATATTACGAGAAGCAAGTATTGAACAATACCAAACAGTGCCATCATATAATATGCATATTTATGAACGCCAATAGGAAATAACAGCCGGCATACCCAAACCACGTTTCCCAATGTGGTTCTGGCTGGGTTTACTTGCATGGGGAAGCGTGGTAATGTTATTTATTGTAAAAGATGAAAAACCATCATGGTTCATACACTGGTCTGACTTGGGGCTTTTCTGGGGTTTTACATTAATGCTTGACGGGTGGGTATATGTCAGGAATGGGGGCAGGTCGTTAATAAGTAAAGTGCCACAGGAATTAATAGGCATTGGTGTAGTATCTATATCAGGATGGATGATATTCGAATTCCTCAATTTCTTTGTAGATGACAACTGGTATTATCCTAAGGGTAATATTATTGACAGGGAAGAATTTTTATTGTATGCATGCATAATATCTTCAGGGCTCATGCCACTCGCATTTGAGTTTTATTGTCTGTTCAAAACTATTCCTAAACTCACTAAACGCTTCTCTAATGGCATTAAAATAAAGATATCAGATGGCTTACAAACAGTGATATTGATATTGGCACTACTGGGCATCTTTGCTTCCGGTTTATTCCCCGATTATTTATTCTTTTCATTATGGCTCTCCCCTCCCATCATCATTACCATAGTTCTTAATAAATTGAATATCTGGAACCCGGTACAATCTATTAAAGATGGCAACTGGTCTCCGGCACTGCTTTCAGCGCTTACATACCTTGCCACTGGATTTTTACTGGAAGGTCAGAATTATATGAGCGCTAAGCACACACCAGTTTTATTAACACAAGATCCTGCATATTGGCAATATAGCTTGCCTTATGTAAATGTGCTGCATATATTTGAGATGCCATTGTTGGGATTCTTTGGCTATTTACCTTTTGGTATTTATTGCTGGCTATGGTGGATCATATGGGCAGTAATATTAAATATTCCTGCAAGGTTCTTAAAAGAAGATCCTTTGCATTTTGAAACTGAATAGTAATGAATAAAATTTGGATATCCCTATTCTGTATTATTTTTCACAATGCAGTTTTTGCTCAAACCATCGTTTGGGATACAAATAGCTGTACGCAGGATCTTGGCAATAAATTACAGGTACTCGAAGATAAAACCGGTACATTGGCTTTTGAACAAGTCTCTTCTGCCGAATACGCCCATCAATTTAAGCAGTCAAATAAGATAAACCTGAACTTAGGTTATTCAGTATCCTATTTCTGGTTGCATCTATCTATTAATAATACCAGTGGAAAAACTCCATATCTCGAATTATTGCAAGCAGGCTTGCCTGTAGCAGATTTATATTATAAGGATGATAACGGGCAAACAGTATGTTTTAAATCAGGTTATAAAATCCCTCTAAACAAGAAGATGATAAAAAATCATTTTCAGGTTTTCCCGCTACCTGCAGGTAAACACGATTTTTATATACGATTATTTTCCAACTCCGGCCCCATTCCTGTAAAGCTATTTGACAAAGACAAGTATGAGATAAAATCCAATAACGAGAAATTGCTTTATGGTTTTTACCTGGGTTTTATGTTCTTCTTAATGCTCAGTAATCTGTTTTTCTTTTTCTCACTTGGCAATAGGATGTACTTATTCTATTCATTCAATGTTATTATCTATACCTGCTATGCAGTAGCAGTCGTTGACGGCTTTTTACCATATCTTTTTCCAAAAGCCGATTTGATCTTTTGGTACACCACAATACCAACTATAGGAGTCGTAGTGCAGAATATATATTGCATCCTATTTCTTGAAGTCAGAAAATATTCGTCCGGACTCTATCGTTTTCAATGGGGTATCATAATCTACTTTATTATTTACGCAATAATAAAATTTGCTTTGCCATTCCCTACTGTTTTGGCTATTAACACAATTAATGCGCTTATCTCATTCTTTATGATGGGCTTTGTAGGTTTTAAAGTTGGCAAGAAAGGCAACAAAATGGGGTACTATTTTGCGTTTGCTTTCTTTATTTATTTCGGATTGGTACTATGTGAAGCTTCTTATATCCAAACAGGGTCTCCTGCTTATTTCACGGAATTAAGTCACACCGCACTTTCTACTCTTGCAGAAGCATTTATATTATCATTCCTGCTTTCTAAACGCTTTGAATGGGAGAAACAAGCCTTCGAAAAAGTACATGCAGAATCTCAGCAACAACTTTTGGAAAAGACTCTTGAGAATGAGCGCATTGTAAGAGAACAGAACGTAATACTGGAGCAAAAAGTAGAAGAGCGTACACACCAACTGACAGAAACCCTTGATGAGGTAAAAATAGAACGGCAAAAATCAGAACGTCTTCTGCATAATATCTTACCTGAAGAAATTGCCGAAGAACTTAAACAATACGGCAGCAGTGAAGCAAAACAGTATGATAATGTGAGTGTGCTTTTTACTGATTTTGTCAATTTTACAGGTATCAGCGAAAAAGTAACACCCAAAGAATTGGTGGCAGAGATAGACTTTTGCTATAAAGCCTTTGATGAGATCATTGAAAGAAACGGCCTTGAAAAGATCAAATCAATAGGCGATGCATATCTGGCTGTATGTGGGCTTCCTACTCCTACTGTATCTCATGCAGAAAACACTGTGAATGCAGCACTCGAGATCATTGATTTTATAAAAAATCGCAAAAACAACGGCGGCATCTTCGATATCAGAGCTGGCATAAACAGCGGTATAGTAGTTGCTGGTATTGTAGGAAATAAAAAATTCGCTTACGATATTTGGGGAGATTCAGTCAATACAGCAAATCGAATGGAAAGCAATTCAGAAATGGGTCGTCTCAACGTTAGCGATATAACGTACAACTTTATTAAGGATAAATACAACTGTGAATATCGCGGCAAAATAGACGCCAAGAATAAAGGCGTGATCGATATGTACTTTGTTCTGAGTAAAAAATAAATCTGCATCAAATTATTGATGCAGATTCTTTCTGTTAAAATTTCTGTTAGTCGGGATGACTGGATTCGAACCAGCGACCCCTACGTCCCGAACGTAGTGCGCTACCGGGCTGCGCTACATCCCGATTGTAATACAAGTTAATTGGAAGTATGGTACATTTCAAATTTACAAAAAAAATAAAATTATATTTTACAATAAAGCCCCTGTGTAAACAGGGGCTTTATTTCTTTATAAATTAAACAATCATTATCGCAGCAATGTAATATTTCCTTTGATTACACTTGGTATCCTTGATACCTGCCCCTCTTCAACTTTATACCCTCTTACCTCGTATACATATACCCCTTGTGGTTGTGGTTGCCCGCTAAATTTGCCATCCCATGCATCTCCAACCTTGCTTGTAGAGAACATTAATTGTCCCCACCTGTTATATACACTGAAGTCGGTAAGTAAGAAATCGCAATACGGGGTTGGAGCTATCACATCATTATGTCCGTCGCCGTTTGGAGTAAACGCGTTAGGAATATATATTGAATCGCGCAAACAAATAATTGTGATGGAATCTGTTCCATTACAACCCTTACCATCTGTACCGGTCACATAAAACGTCGTAGTTGTTTTAGGTGTAACTACCGGGTGAGATGAAGTGTTATTATCAAATAATAATCCTGGTTGCCATATATATTTTCTAGCTCCTGCTACAAATAACTGAACTGATGAATTCTCACATGTCACTGGCTCCACGTTAGGTGTTATCCTGAGTATGGGTGGCGGAAAGAAATCTACAAAAACCGAATCCATACCGGTACAACCTAAGCTATCAATTCCTATTACTACATAATGTGTAGGTGCTACCGGTAGTGCTGTAGGTGCTGGCAAAGTTGAATCATTAAGATCATGTGCATGGTTCCATGTATAAATTCTGCCTCCTGTTGCAAGTAATGGCACATAAGTACCCGGGCATATGGTTGTGTCTCCAAAAGCCTTTATATTTTTCGTAGTAGTAACAATACCAACTTTTGCAGTTGCGGAATCTATACACCCGTATTTATCGGTTTCTGTAAACACAACTGTATAGGTACCCTCTGCCGGGAATGTATGCTTCACTGTAGACCCTGTATCGGTATTCCCGTCACCATATGTCCATGCCCTGCCAGTGATGTTCAGATTTACTGAATCTGCACCAAAAAAGGTTACATCCTTTTTGCAAACTTTTGCTATAAAATTCTCTACAGGTGAAAAATCAGACAATATCACACTCGTACCTCCAAATGTATCACACAATTCTTTTAAAGAAATATCATCGAGGGCAAAATCATTGCCACCGCTATCAATTGTAACATCATACAGGCATATATCTATACTGGTACTACCACCACTTGAAAATATATATTTGTATTGAACCCATTGACCGGCAGGCCCACTTAAATCAAATAATTTTACCGGCGTTCCGTTAATAGTCATCCTCAGCTTAGGATCCGGTACATTAAAAAGATTACCCCAAAATGAAAATAAATATTGCGTTGCTGAATTTACACTAATGCTTTCACACCATACATGTTTGGTGCTGTCTATGGCGCCGTCAACTATCATCATATTTCCGGTACCTGTAGTGTGGTCACCAATTACAGGAAAAGTAGATGTACTGTAAACAGATGGATCTGTCCCTACCGCAAAACTATCATGATCACTCACTCCGGTAGGCGTACTCATAAAATAATAATCACTTGTAAACCCTGAAAACCCTAAGTTAAAATCTCCGTTTTGTATTAATTCTGTGCTTTTTTCAAATTGAACAACTATTGTATAAGCTGTACTTGAAATGCCCATTGTTGCAGTGGGTGCTAATATAGTTGGGTCAGACAATCCTGTAGAAGGAGACCAAGTAACACTGTAAACACTATATGCACTTGTTACTGTTGTTGGCAATAATACGGTTCCCCCTTTACATGCATGGATAATAGGTGGTAGGTTAATAGTACCGCATGTCTGTGCTTGTACGGGTCTGCCTATAAAGATCAAATAAGCAAAAAATAAAAGTCGGAGTTTGTAGTTATTCATCTCAATACGATGTATAATTTTATTAATGTTTCGAACTTTCAATTAGTAATGGACTCTAAAATAGGAAAAATTAACCAATATTTTTATAAAAAACCGGGAATTACTGATATATGCCCTAAAATATAAAAAATAGTGCTGATTCCCGGTATTTTAATAGACGAATAAAAATGCCATTGCGTTGAAAAATAATTATAATGTATATACATTATTGCAATGAATATTAAGCAAAATATCTCTTAGGTTTGCACCCTAATTTCTAAAATTCATGCAGCAATCTGTTTTTGAACATATGCAGCAAATGGGTCACGAACAAATCGTTTTTTGTCACGACCCTAATTCTGGTTTGAATGCAATAATTGGCATACATAATACTACTCTCGGTCCTGCCTTGGGCGGCACCCGTTTGTGGAATTATAATACTCATGAAGAAGCTATTATAGATGCTCTAAGGCTCAGCCGTGGCATGACTTATAAAGCTGCCATCAGTGGTTTGAATCTCGGTGGCGGCAAGGCTGTAATAATTGGCGACGCTTCTAAAATAAAATCAGAGGCATTATGGCGCAGATACGGAAAATTTGTAAACAGCCTCAACGGAAAATACATTACTGCAGAAGATGTTAATACTTCTGCCAAAGACATGGAATATATATCCATGGAAACTGATTTTGTTACCGGTGTTCCGGAATATATGGGCGGTAGCGGCGATCCTTCTCCCTTCACTGCATATGGTGTATTCACAGGCATGAAAGCTGCGGCTAAAAAAGCATGGGGAACAGACAGCCTTTCCGGTAAAAAAGTATTAGTACAAGGGGTAGGCCATGTAGGGCAATATCTTGTTGGTCACTTGGTAGAAGAAGGCGCTAAAGTATATATAACAGACATCAGCGAAAACAAAATAAAACAGACCACGGAAAAATTCCATTCCATAGAGGTAGTTGACGGCAACAAGATTTGGGACATGGATATAGATATCTATGCGCCTTGTGCTTTGGGTGCAACAGTAAATACCGCATCTATCGGTAAAATGAAATGCCCTGTCATCGCAGGTGCTGCGAATAATCAGTTGGAAGACGAAAACATACATGGCCCTATGCTCATTGAAAAAGGCATTATATATGTTCCCGACTTTTTGATAAATGCCGGTGGACTTATAAATGTAGGTGCGGAATTAGATGGCTATAATCGCGAACGCGTTACGGGCAACGTTGAAAAGATTTATGACCGTACTTTGGAGATTCTTGAGCTTTCAGGTAATGAAAAGATACATACTCAAGCTGCTGCCATGAAAATTGCAGAAAAACGTTTGAAAGATATTGCAAACGTAAAAGCAAGATTATAAAATCGGTATTTAACATAAATAAAAGAGGCAGGCTAACCTACCTCTTTTATTTATTATTTTTTAGACCCAGCGTTTTCATAATCCACTACCCCACTCAATATATTTCGGCATAACTCCTCTAATTTCTTTTCATTATTTATTACTTCCATTTCCTGTTCGTTATTAATATACCCGCACTCTATCAACACGGCCGGTGCATCACAGTTTCTCAATACATGCAATCCCTTTTCAACCAGCTCAGGTTGGATGTTCATTAAATTGAGTTTAGATGCAATTGCAGAAGCTAACCTATTGCTTTCTGTTTTTCTGGGATTAGTTCTGTCTACATATATCTCATATCCGTTTCCATTAACTACCCCATGCTCATCATTTATATGTATGGATACAAGCAGGTTAGCGGAAGACTCCTTTACTTTCAGAGCCCTTTCATCAAGTGAGGGGTAATCATCACCCTTCCTTGTTGGTACAACTTCAATATTGTATGCTTCAGCCAATTGACTGATAATATTGGTAATTTTTAAAGTCAGGTTTTTTTCCTGAACTCCATTTAGTCCAGTTACACCAATATCTTTACCCCCATGGCCCGCATCCAAAACCATGATTATTTTTTTATCAGAGCGGTTAACGTTTACATTTTTATTCAGGCTGAACGAAAAAAGAAACAACGTAATACCCAGCAAGGGCAATACCAATAATCTGCGTAAATATGAATAACTCGTTTTGTTCGATATGGTTAGCATAATAAGCCTCCTTTTTATGGGTGAGTAAAAAAATGGTTGGATGATCTTTGGAAAATAACCTGCGTAATGCGTTTGTAATAGCATCCGCGCAAATTGTTCAGTATTACTTCCTGTCACTGCTGCTTCATCAGCAATATATTCATGCACCAGCGAGAGTTCTTTTTGCATGAACCAGTAAATAGGATTTATCCAAAATAGAATAAGCATGAGCTCCATAAACAACTTATCAGCCGTATGTTTTTGCTGTATATGCACACATTCATGTCGTAGTATCAGCGCTCCTTCATTGCTATCTATTGCAATTGAATCCTTCCAGAATAAATTATCTAAAAATGAGAAGGGTGCCCCATCTATTCTTGTATGCACAATTACAATCCCATTCCAACGTTCTTTTGTATGGGTCCTCTTTAGTTTTAATATCCATGCTATTCTCAAAGCTAAAACTGTCAGAAAAAATAATGACACGACAGCATAGCTATATAATATAAACTTGTCCATGTTAAAATAAGTACTTGCGGGCAGCATAGTCTCGGCTTCATCTGTACCTTTCATAGCTTGCAAAATTGTAAAAGCCCCATCCGTACTGCTCGTTGCTACATTATACCATTCAAAGTGCATGTTTGGCAATAACAGACTCACCACTGGAATAGACAACAAGTAAAAACGGTTGAATTGATGTAGCTTTTTGTTCCTTAAGAAAACCCAATAATATATAAACAATAAACTACTTATAACGATAGACTTGGCTATGAAGATTAGCATCGTTTGCATAGGCTATTTTTTCTTTAATTGTTTTAACAATAATTCTAGGTCGTGTACTGATATCTTCTTTTCATCCACCATAAAGGATACTACATTGCTGAAAGAACCTTCAAAATACCCCTTTACCATACCTGTTAAACTTGCTTTAGAATATGCTTCTTTACTTATCGCTGGATGGTATCTGTGTATCCGCCCTACTTGTTCAATACTTACGAATTCCTTTTCTGCTAATATTTTCAGTATAGTTGCCACTGTATTCTTATGTGGTTGTGGAGCCGGCATATTATCTACTATTTCCATAAGCAGTCCGCTAGCCATTTTCCACAGCACCATCATTACCTGTTCTTCCGCTTTTGTTAATGTTTTCATTACTTAAACTAAGTATTTAGTTCAAAAATAAAACTATATTTTTAGTTTTACAAACATTCTCAAAAATGTTTTTTATGTTTTAGTATGTATGTGAATATTTTCAATCTGCCATTCAATAATTTTTGCGATTATCTTTGTGGCCTAATTTCATGTTCACATATGTTACAATTACCAAATCAAACTAAATTTTATAAAGGAAAAGTTCGCGATGTTTATACAATTGCAGATAAATATATGGTCATGGTAGTAAGCGACCGTATCTCTGCTTTCGACGTAGTACTGCCCCGCCCCATTCCATATAAAGGACAGGTACTAAACCAAATTGCAGCACAGTTCCTGGAAGCAACAAAGGACATTGTTCCTAATTGGATGACAAGCGTGCCTTTACCTAATGTAACTATTGGTAAAATGTGCGATACATATCCGGTAGAAATGGTTGTACGTGGTTTTCTCACAGGTCATGCTTGGCGCACATACAAAAGTGGTAAGCGCGAATTATGTGGTGTTCCTATGCCGGAAGGCATGAAAGAAAACGACAGGTTCCCTACTCCTATCATTACTCCTACCACCAAAGCGCACGAAGGTCATGATGAAGATATCTCTCGTGAAGAAATAATAAAACAAGGTTTAGTTCCTGCAAAAGAATACGAACAACTCGAAAAATACACACTCGCACTTTTTGCCCGTGGTCAGCAAATAGCTAAAGAGCGCGGTCTGATACTCGTTGATACAAAATACGAATTCGGTAAAATAGGCGACACTATTTACCTGATAGATGAAATTCATACCCCCGATTCTTCCCGCTATTTCTATTTAGATGGTTACGAAGATCGTCAGTCAAAAGGAGAGCCTCAAAGACAACTCTCTAAAGAATTTGTTCGCGAATGGCTCATGGACAATGGCTTCCAGGGCAAAGACGGCCAACAAGTCCCCGAAATGACCGAAGAAGTAGTAAAAGGCATTTCTGACCGTTACATAGAACTATATGAACACGTTACAGGCAAAAAATTTGTTAAGAAAGAAGTTTCTGAAGCAGACATGCAAAAGAAATTGACAGAGATAATAAATAGTGTTGCATAAACAAAGGGCCTCACTACAAACCAATAATCATTTCATCAACATCCCGACTTTTTAGGATGTGTATCCACACAGGGTGATGAGAAGGTAGCAGGTGCCAATATTTGTATAAGGTTAGTGGCGGGATGCATTTTTAGCCTATCCTGGAAAGAAAAAACCTGCACACTTATATCTTCCTGCTTTATTCCAGTCAGGTATTTACCGGCAATTTCATTTGTTTGTTGTTTCCCGTTTATATAAAGTTTGTTTTGCTTTTTCTCAACAACAAATCCCTGGAATTCACTGATCAAATGATCGCCAACCATACGCTGAATGAATTGACTTGTTTCTTGTTGATTCGCATTAGATGCATCTGTTTTGTTTGTGCAAAAGATGGTGTGAACCGGGCTATGGAACATATAATGATCGCGATAGCCACTATCCTGATGATGACAGTATTCTTTTTCATGCTACAACGGTTTAATTTGGTGAATAAATGATTCAATCCTTATTAAATGTATAAAAACATTCTTAATTTAACTGGTATACCCTTCAGCTTTAAGATATCTTTATGATATGACAAGTAGAATACTACAGAAACAACTCCTTATCTGACTTATCAACAAAAAAATAGAAATTCATCTGCTCGTTTTACCTTTACACTTAAAGCTTTTAGCTTTCATTTTTAACTTTTGACTTAATACAATGTCTTCAGATACAACAACACATCGCATCATTCGTGCCCCACGCGGCAGCCAATTGACTTGTAAGAACTGGGTAACAGAGGCTGCTTACCGTATGATACAAAATAATCTCGACCCCGAAGTTGCAGAACGCCCGGAAGATTTGGTAGTATATGGCGGCATCGGCAAAGCTGCCCGCGATTGGAAAAGCTTTGAAAAAATATTGGAATGCCTGAAAGACTTAAATGGGGACGAAACACTCATGGTGCAGTCAGGCAAACCGGTTGGCATCCTTCGTTCTCATAAAGATGCACCTCGCGTTTTAATTGCTAATTCAAATCTTGTTGGTCGTTGGGCTACATGGGAAGTTTTTCGCGAACTCGAAGCTAAAGGCCTTATTATGTATGGACAAATGACTGCCGGCAGTTGGATATATATCGGCTCACAAGGCATTGTTCAGGGCACTTACGAAACTTATTTATCACTCTCAGATCAGCATTTCAATGGTTCATTAAAAGGGACATTGAATGTTACAGCGGGTCTCGGTGGTATGGGTGGCGCTCAGCCGCTTGCCATTACCATGAACGAAGGTGTCTGCCTAGCTGCCGAAATGGAAGAATGGCGTATTAAAAAACGTATCGAAACCCGCTACCTAGATAAATGGACACACGATATTGATTCAGCTATAGCCTGGGCGCTGGATGCAAAAGAAAGAGGCGAAGCTGTTTCAATTGGCGTTTGTTGCAATGCGGTTGATTTATTGCAAAAACTGATCGACAAAAACATTACTCCTGACACACTCACCGACCAAACCTCTGCTCACGATGAACTCATCGGTTACTTTCCCGAAGGCATGACTGTGATTAAAGCAAATGCACTACGCAGTGTCAATCCTGATGAGTACACCAAGCGCTCGCTCGATACCATCGCTCGCCATGTAAAGCAAATGCTCGAATTACAAAAACGCGGTGCAGTCACTTTCGATTATGGTAATAATTTACGTGGCCAGGCACATGATAAACGCGGAGTAAAAAATGCTTTTGATTTCCCCGGTTTTGTTCCTGCCTTTATCCGCCCTTTGTTTTGCGAAGGGAAAGGCCCTTTCCGTTGGGTAGCACTAAGCGGAGATCCTGAAGATATTTATACAACTGATAAGGCCCTCATGGAATTATTTCCAGATAATAAGGGCCTGCATCGTTGGTTAAAAATGGCTCGCGAACGCATCGCATTCCAGGGACTTCCTGCACGTATTTGCTGGCTCGGAATGGGCGATCGTGAAAAAGCTGGTTTATTATTTAATGATTTAGTGAAGAGCGGAAAAGTAAAAGCGCCCATTGTTATTGGCCGCGATCATTTAGACGCCGGCTCCGTTGCTTCACCCAATCGTGAAACAGAAGCTATGAAAGACGGCAGCGATGCTATCGCAGATTGGCCTATTCTCAATGCATTAATAAATACTGCAGGCGGCGCATCCTGGGTTTCTTTTCATCACGGTGGTGGTGTGGGTATGGGCTATTCACTGCATGCGGGTATGGTAATTGTTGCAGACGGAACAGATGATGCAGAAAGGCGTTTACGTCGTGTATTGCACAATGATCCTGCAATGGGCGTTATCCGTCATGCAGATGCCGGCTATGAATTGGCAGAAAAAACAAGAGATAAGTTTAACTTAGAAATATAAATTACTTTTAGCTTTTCAATTTTCACCTTTGACTTTAAGAATCGGACAAGGCATAGATTTTCACCAACTCGCCCGGGGTTGCGAGCTATGGCTCGGTGGCGTTTTAATTCCACACACTAAAGGAGCAGTGGGTCATTCTGACGCCGATGTTTTATTGCATGCTATTTGCGATGCACTGCTCGGCGCATTAGCACTCGGCGACATCGGTCAGCACTTTCCAGATACCGATGCCAAATACAAAGGTATAGACAGTAAAATATTGTTGAAAGAATGCCACGATCTGGTACAACAAAAAGGCTATCATATCGTGAATATAGACAGCACTTTATTATTGCAGGCGCCGAAAATAAAACCCTATGTAGAGCAAATGTGCAATACCATTGCAGCAATTTTAAATATATCAAAAGAAGATGTTTCCATTAAAGCAACTACTACAGAACATCTCAGTTTCATCGGCCGCGAAGAGGGTGTGGTTGCTACAGCGAGTGTTTTATTGCAAAAAGAATAACTTTACAATATGCTCACCCGCACCATCACCATATTATTCATTCTTACTGCTTTTATTTCCTGCTCAAAAGATACAAGCAATGGTACCAACAGTTATAACCCCGGTTATATGAGCGCCTATATTGGCAGCTCTTATTGGTATGCTACTACAGGTTACGCACAAACACCCAATGTAAATGCTATAAACTTATACGCGGCTTACAATAACCAATCACATATTTCTATTGCATTAGGTGGTTATACAGGGCCTGGGAACTATATATTAGGTGGTTTTAATGGCGCCGATTTTTATGATGGTAATGGCAATGACTATACTGCAACCAGCGGTACTATTACTATCACTTCCGATAATGGTACTCAGGTATTGGGGATATTTACTTTTTCCGGCATTGGCAGTTTTACCGGCGGCGAGGTTTCCATAACAGGTGGCCAGTTCAACTTAACAAGATAAAAAACTGCCCCACAGATAGCAGGGCAGTTTTTAAGATCATTTACTTCAACGAACCGTTGTGGTCCTGCGCACTGTAATTTTTTTCTGTGGCTTCATCAATAATATTGAGCATCCTTTGCCTAACATCTTCGCCCAATCCTCTTACTTCGCGATTCAGAATTTCTCTCAGTTCATCAATTTTCCCGTCTGTCTTTCCAAGCATTTTGTTCCATTTCGTTTTCCATTGTCCTGTCGTATCAGAAATATCATGTCTAAGGTCCTTACCTTTCTTTGGGGCTATCAGCAATCCTAATGCAACTCCACTAAGCGCACCCAGCAAAACTCCTGTTGTTGTTCTCATACTTATCTTTTTAATTATTTATCAATAGATTTCCTTAAAGCTTATAAAATCATGCCATAACGGTGCTATAGTAGATTAATTCCTAATTACAAATTCCTTTAATCCGACCTTTTTTAGCTACCTTTGCGCCTCGATTTTAGATATGCAGCACATTCGGAATTTTTGCATTATAGCACATATAGACCATGGTAAAAGCACCTTAGCCGACAGGCTGTTGGAGTTTACACACACTATTTCTGAACGTGATATGCAGGCGCAGGTACTCGACGATATGGACCTGGAACGCGAAAAAGGTATTACAATTAAGAGCCATGCTATACAGATGGATTATACTTATAAGGGACAGAAATATGCGCTGAACCTTATAGATACTCCCGGTCATGTTGACTTTTCTTATGAAGTTTCCCGCGCACTGGCTGCCTGTGAAGGTGCCTTATTATTAGTTGATGCAACTCAGGGCATACAGGCACAAACCATATCAAATCTATACCTCGCCTTAGATAACGACCTCGAGATCGTCCCAGTCATTAATAAAATAGACATGGATGGGGCGATGATACCCGAGGTTACTGATCAAATGGTTGACCTCATAGGTTGCAAACCCGAAGACATCATCCTGGCAAGTGGCAAAGCTGGTATTGGTATTGAAGAAATAATGGCTGCCATCATCGAAAGAATTCCCGCACCAAAAGGCAATACAGAAGCCCCCTTACAGGCACTCATATTCGACAGCGTATTTAATTCATTCCGCGGTATCATTGCTTACTACCGTATTTTTAATGGCACACTCAAGAAAGGAGATAGGGTAAAATTCATCCATACCGATAATGAATATTACGCTGATGAAGTAGGCATATTAAAATTAGGCTTAGCACCGAAAAATGAAGTAAAGGCAGGCGATGTAGGCTATATTATCACAGGTATAAAAACTGCAAAAGATGTAAAAGTAGGGGATACACTTACTGTGGTAAATAATCCCAGCCCCGATGTCATACATGGTTTTGAAGAAGTAAAGCCTATGGTATTCGCAGGTATTTTCCCTGTCAATACAGATGATTTTGAAGAATTACGTGATTGCATGGACAAACTGCAATTGAATGATGCTTCTCTCACTTTCGAGCCCGAAACTTCACAGGCACTTGGCTTTGGTTTTCGTTGCGGCTTTCTTGGCTTATTGCACATGGAGATCATCCAGGAGCGTTTAGAGCGTGAGTTCAACCAGATGGTGATCACTACTGTGCCCAACGTTAGTTTTCATGCTTATACTACCCGCGATAAGGACAAGATGCTGATTGTAAATAATCCCAGCGAAATGCCGGACCCAACCTTTATCGATCGTATCGAAGAGCCATTTATCCGTGCACAGGTCATCTCATTACCCGAATATATCGGCAATATTATGAGCCTTTGTCTCGGCAAGCGTGGCATACTCATCAATCAGCATTATCTCACACCTACCCGTGTAGAATTGATATTCGAAATGCCATTGACCGAAATTGTATTCGATTTCTACGATAAGCTCAAATCATCTACACGCGGTTATGCTTCATTCGATTATCATCCTATAGATTATCGCGAAAGCGATATAGTGAAGATGGACATTTTATTGAATACCGAACAAGTGGACGCACTAAGTGCACTCATTCACCGCAGCCGTGCTCAGGACTTTGGCCGTAAGCTCTGCGCTAAACTAAAAGAACTTTTACCACGCCAGCAATTCTTGATCGCTATACAGGCAGCAATAGGCAGTAAAATACTGGCCCGCGAAAATATTTCTGCCATGCGCAAAGACGTTACTGCAAAATGTTATGGTGGTGATATTTCCCGTAAACGCAAGCTCTTAGAAAAACAGAAAGAAGGTAAAAAACGTATGCGCCAGATAGGTAGTGTAGAAATACCACAAGAGGCCTTCTTAGCTGTATTGAAGTTAGATGAGTAAATTAACAAATAAAAGCCACCTTTTGGGGGTGGCTTTAGACCTGTTTATATATCCTGAAAATGTAAGCTACAACTCTATCTAAATCACAAAACCTGTCTGAAAATTATTTGTTCGATTGCACTACGGGCTGCTCCACTGCAGTAGTATTTTTACTTTCTTTTTCCTTTTGGTGTTTATGAATGTAAAAAGGCAATTCTATAATCAATGATAAAACAAAAGCCAAACTTAATATGATCACAACCATAACTTCCTCCTCATACCGGGCTGTTTTTTATCTATCTTATTGATCTCCAACCCTTCAACTATATACAGAAAATATCGTGCCAAATTTTACCAAATTTTGGTAAAATTTGAAGTTTTTATTGCTGCTTATAGATGCGGTGGCGGAGGGCCATCGTGCATAGGGCCACGACCATTAGGTGGCTGAGCAAATATCCTCCCCAGGTCGGCTACAAAAGTGTCAAATAATGCTTTCTGATCAGGCCTTAACATCTCCTTTATCTTCCTGAAATGCTCAAACGTAACCTGCTCCCTTTTCATATTATTCTCCATAATACTATGCAAGAGCATATTTTCCATGGTTGTATCCACAGGTTCTTTCTGCAGCAAATTAAATAATTGGTCGTGTAGTTTACCATCTGTTTCCTGTATGCCCATCATTTGTGAATGGTGTTCCTGCTTCAACACTTCAAACTGCTGTTGCTGTTGTTCATCCAGTTTCAAGCGTTCTATAATAATATGGCCCGGCCCTTCATGTCCCCCCTGTCCCATCGTATGTACATGTCTCGTCCACATAAATACCAGCATACTAATATTTAGCAGCAACAAGCATATAATAATGATTCTATAAAAATTATCCTTTCTCATAAATTATCTAAAGGATTATTATTTGTTAATTGATAAAAGCTCGCCACTTCCAGCATAGAATTGTCTTTTTTTGTATGCTGCATACTCATAAATATAATGTTCACAGCAATAAGCAACAACACACAAGCAGCAGCAAAAGACACCCTTCGTAAGGGGATAATAGTAGTAGCTGCCTTCCCAGATAATCGTCCCTCTATCTTATCATATAACCCAGCGCCCGGCTCAGCCCTTTGCATACCGTCCAGGCTATTCAAGATATCTTCTACATATTTATTTTTACCTGTTTCATTCATAAACTTAATGTTTAGACGTTCTTATTTATTCTTTCCTTTGCGTACTATCATAATAGTCGCCAAGCAGCTTACGCAGCGTTTCCTTACCCCTCGAAAGCAGCGACTCTACTGCTTTTACATTCATATTCATAATATCAGCAATTTCTTTCTGGCTAAGCCCTTCTACTTGTTTTAAAATAAATGCTGTTTGTTGATTTTCAGGTAATTGCCTGATGGCGTTAAACAATATCGCAGCCAGCTCCCTATTTTCCATCTTTACACCTGGGTGGTCAAAAACAAGCTTATCATATTGTATGGCTCCCGTGTCCTTGTTAAAAATGCTATATACTAACGCAAAACGTTTTTGCCTGTTCTTATATCTCAGCTTATCAAGGCATTTATTAACTGATATTCTGTATATCCATGTACTAACTAATGATTTCCCTTTAAATCCATCTGCTGACTGAAACACTTCGATAAATACATCCTGCACAGTTTCTTCCGCATCGTTTTCATCTTGCAAATAAGATAAGCAAGTATTATATACTCGCGTTTTAAAATATTCATATAATTCCCGCAGCGCTTTTGGGTCGCCATTTGCTATATGTTGCAATAATTCTTCAGGAAGCATGTAGTCGCCAAAATAGAAAAATATCCGTTACCTCGTTTTAAGTATATAAAATAAAAAGGGCTCCGAAATGATCGGAGCCCCCTAAAGCTTATAACTATTTTATTTCTTCATTTTCGCTTTGCGCTCTTCCATTTTTATCACTTCCATTATTGTTTCATGATCCAGCTTCTTTCCGCGTATGATCTTATTTTCATCCAGCAGGTAAATGGTAGGTGTACTATACACATCATACTTGGTTCTGAAATCACCTTTGTTTTCGGGATCATATACATTTATCCAATCCGTCAGGCCATTCTTCTTAATAAAGTCTTGCCATTTGGTTTCGTCACCCTCGGTGCGCACGGCATATACCTTCATACCTTTTGCTTTTAGCTCTGCCTTGTATAACGAATCAATGATGGGGATCTCATGCTGGCAATGGCCGCAGTCAGCTGACCAGAAAATAAGCAGGGTCCATTTTGCTTTTACATCCGATAGTAAATGTTCTTGTTTATTGATATCTACACATTTTACCTCAGGTGCTTTATTGCCAATCACATTTGGCGCTATATGCATAGCACGATCAATAAATTTATTCAGCGATTCGTTATCGAGCCATGTTGCATCTCCTTTCATATAATAGTTCTCTACCAGCCAAACGAATACCTCATCCATACCCATTATTTTACTCTCCTGTGCGAATGTAGAGAACCACGAAAGTGTATATTTAAATAGCTCCTTAGTACCGCGTGTTTTTTCAAACATCGTCTTTGCTTCATATTCTATACTGTCAGGGTAAGGATACACTTCATTTTTTACATACTCTTCCAGTTTTGAATCAAAAATAGGCGTATACATAATACGGTCGTCCTGAAAATTAAAATGATCCCAATAGTGAACTTTAAAGTAATGATATGCATACATGCTGTCCACTGTTTGGCCATCTTCCAGGAAATGTTTTCCTTCAGGTATCTGGGGTGTTTCAAGTGCATTAAAAATAGTACTGAGCAATGCACCGGGGTGCTCTTTCACATAACTGCGACGGTAGTTTGTAAGCTTTTTAGAATTAGCAGTCACTTCTGTGCGCAGTGCAAGAGTATCTTCTTTGGTTTTTGCTGTTTTCACTCTCGCTTCTAACTTTTGTTGTTCAGCACCATATTCATTTATAAACGCAGAATATTTAAGAAAGTCCTCATTATTCTGTGAGTTTTTGAAACTAAGCCCCTGTGGTAGTTTTTTGGTCTCTGCAGTAATACTCATATCATCACCATTATCAAGCAAGAACTCAAAATAAGTTTTATGATCTGACATGAGCATAATATAAATACCTCCCGTTATCTTCTCCTTATTCAAAAAAGTAGCAACACCATTTTTAAAATGTACGGAGTCTGTTTTGTAAATAGTAGGTAAGGGCTTTGCATAGTAGTGCGCCAGAAACACCAGTGTGTCCTGCATATCAGTAAGTTTCAACTGGATCTTGTATCCATCTTTTGCAAACAGCGATGTGGCACTAACGAGTAATAATAAAAACGGGATAAAAATTTTCTTCATAATTGTAGTTGGTTTTTTCTTTTAGCAAATAAAGACATATAAATGTCTGAAACTGCGGGTTAAAGAAATGCAAAATTACCTTAATTACACAGTCTAAACTACATATTTAAGTAAAAACAGTGTTAAAGGCTTTCACAACTATATTATGCAACAGCTTCCATATGCCTGCGGCGCACACTCTCGCCAATAGCCGTCGGAACACCATCGTCATCTATCCTTACAAAGGTAATACCTGTGGTACATACCACTGTTTCCTCACCACTATACAGGTTGAATTTTCTCGCTTCTATATTCATGGTCAGTGATGTATTACCTAAATGAACAACCTCCCCATATATGCGTATATGGTTGCCACTCTTCAGCGGTTTTTTAAATATCAGCTCACCTACCCTAAGCGTTACCATGTTAGGAGTATTGCAATACTCCGTTGCAAATGCCGCGGCAGACTCATCTATCCACGCCATCAATATGCCGCCAAATACATTGCCATGAATGCCTATGTCCTTGCCCATGCAGATCTTCTTGTTTATCAGTTGCATTATGTTCTTCTTTTAAAACTTGTTATAAATGCAGCGCGCCCACCGGTACCGGTGGGCGCGCTATTGAATGTCTTTCATTGCTGTTACAAACAAATGCCTTGCCCACCGCGGTTGCAGTAAGTCATACACTTATTATGTTTCAGCCAATTGTTCATGGGTGCAATATTACAAAGGTTTGCTCACTGCACAAAATAATTTTAAGTTAAAGCCTACATTATTCCAATGCCAAGTGTTCTTTTAAAAACTTTACCGCATGCCCTTCTGCGGCGGTAGAATATATTGCATCAAACTTAGGATTGCTGGGATTGGCGAATGCATGCGGTGCATTATACTCGTAAAACTCAAATTTGTGTTGTGTAGCTTTTATTTGCTCTTCAAATTTGTCCACATAATTTTTGGTGATGAACTGGTCCTGGCTGCCCCATATATACAGCACATCTGTTTTTATTTGCTTTACACGTTTTTCATTTTGCTCCGGGAACCCATAATACATCACACAACCGCTCGCCTGCATATTTGCATCCAATGCTGCTATGAAAGACCAGGTACCACCCATACACCATCCCAGTGTAGCTATCAGTTTATCTTTACCTGCATTAGCCAATGCACCTTTTATAATCGCCTCTGCACGTTTAGGATCAAGACCGCTTGCCAGTTTGCTTGCTTTTTCACGATCATCAGTTACCTGCCCGTCATAGAGATCTATAGCATACACATCTACATTACCCAATAATTCTTGCCAACGTACCGCTTCGCGTTTTATATAATCATTCAGCCCCCACCATTCAGGAAATATTATCAGCACCTTATTGGTAGGTTGGTCAGTAGGCACATAATAGGCCCTTCCTGTTTTACCATCGATCGTATTGAACTCCACCATAGAACCTTTATCAGATTCGAAATGATAAGGCAGCGGTGACTCATGCGATTCTTTAAAAGCATTGGCCATGGCCAGTGTTTTAAATTGCAGTGGTTTCTGGCAGCAGCTTTGCGCCTGTGCATATAATACAGTAAGGGATACTGTAATAAGCAGGAGTAGTTTTTTCATAAAAGAAATTTGAAGTTTATGAACTACACAAAAATGATGCCCACGCTAATTCAAAAGTTAAAAGGTAAATATTCTCCCGCAGTCCCGAGTGTTCGAGACTCGCAGAACTCCGCTGACTTAACGCAGACATTCACATCACATTTTCATTGAGCCATTGCGCTATTGAGCAATTTTTCAATTATAAGTGAATAGCTTCTCCCAGCGCCACTTCTACAGCATCTTTTACGCTTTCGCTCATGGTGGGGTGCGGGTGTATGCTGTCCAGCACTTCGTGCCAGGTGGTTTCCAGTTTGCGTCCTACAACTGTTTCTGCAATTACTTCAGTTACGTTTGCGCCTATCATATGCGTGCCCAGCCATTCGCCGTATTTCGCATCAAAGATCACTTTTACAAAACCTTCTGTTGCACCTGCCGCACTCGCCTTACCACTCGCACTGAAAGGGAACTTACCCACTTTCACTTCATAGCCGGCATCTTTCGCTTGTTTTTCTGTATAGCCAACAGATGCTATTTCAGGTGAGCAATAGGTACATCCCGGTACATTGCCATAATCCAGCGGCTCGGGTGCGTGTTTGTATTTACCATCTTTATTAGCAAATGCTTCTACGCAAATAATTCCGCCCTTGCTGGCTACGTGTGCCAATGCTTGTCCCGGGGTGATATCGCCGATAGCATAGATGCCATCTACGTTTGTCTTAAAATATTTATCTACCAGCACCTTTCCTTTATCGGTTTTTATACCCAGTGCTTCCAGCCCTATGTTCTCAATATTTGCCTGTATACCCACGGCACTCAGCACCACATCCGCTTCCAGCGATATATTACCTTCTGCAGTTTTTACTGTTGCTTTCACACCATTGCCGCTCTTCTCTACTTTTTCTACGCTTGCATTCGTCATTATCGTCATGCCCTTCTTCTTATATATCTTCTCCAGTTCTTTGCTTATATCTTCATCTTCTACCGGCACTATGCGCGGTAAAAATTCTACTATCGTCACTTTAGTACCCAGACTGTTATAGAAATAAGCAAACTCTACACCTATGGCGCCGCTGCCCACTACTATCATGCTCTTGGGTTGTGTTGGTAAGTTCATAGCCTCGCGATAGCCGATGATCATTTTACCATCTATCGGCAGGTTGGGCAACTGGCGACTGCGTGCACCAGTAGCCAGTATGGTATGTTTAGCGTTATGCACTGTTACTTTACCATCGGCACCGGTTACTTCCACTTCCTTTTTGGTATTCAGTTTGCCCATGCCTGCTATGATCTCTATTTTATTCTTACGCATCAAGAACTGCACACCCTTGCTCATCTTATCTGCTACCCCACGGCTACGTTTTACAACAGCACCAAAGTCTGCACTGGCACCCTGCACCTGCACACCATAGTCAGCAGCATGATTCATATAATCCATTACCTGCGCGCTCTTTAATAAAGCCTTGGTAGGTATACAACCCCAGTTGAGGCAGATACCGCCCAGCTCGGCACGTTCTACTATTGCTACTTTATATCCTAACTGAGAAGCACGTATAGCCGCTACATAACCGCCCGGGCCGCTACCTATTACTATTACATCGTATGATGCCATAAAATGAGATGATTTTTATAAATGAGGTGACAAAAGTAGAGAAAATGCTCTAATGAGACAATTTGATAATTCGATAATATGATAATGAAATGTGATACCTGCCCACAATATGTGGTGGTTTGCGTTCCGATATACGCTACCTCAATTTCTTAAACACTAAATACTGTTCGTTTGGCAGCTTATAAAAATTACCTGTTTGCAACAGTCCTTTAGCAGCATCCAGTTGGTAGCAACAGGCAGGTTTATTCTCTTCCATTTTACTCGATGCGTACCATTGCAGTACAATACCATCTTTAGTAAAAGAATAAAAATACAATCCTTCCGGATCGCGGGGTGGTATAGAGCCGTGCTCTAATGTGAGTTTCAATACACCGGGGCTCATACATTCCAAAGTGTCTTTATTGCCTGTTTGTTTTACCCAAACGCCTTTCAAAGAATTAAAATCTTTGTCACGGTCGCCCTTTTGCGCAAGTGCATGTGTAGAAATAAACAATGCAATAGATGCAATTGTAAATGATAGTGTAAGACGGTTTTTCATAAGATACAATGTTGATGAAGGATAGTTAAATATACAATTTATAGCACTATCTATTATACTGTCCGAGTAGTCGGTCCCTAACACATATTCTTGTCTCGTTTAACTGTAAGGTAATGTCATAGACAATTTAGTTTTCATTTTACCCTTCCATCTTCCGTAATCCCAAACTTTCGGGACAGGGAAAGGTTGGGAACAGGCATTTCTGACACAAAGCTCCGACAGGTTTTTATTCTGAACAAATTGAATTGATAACTTACCCCTGCAACTGCGGTAAATTACCCTTTTATCTGCGGTAGCTTACCAGAATCTTTGAGTGCAACTAATTGATAATTATGCACTGATATATAGCGGTGTAATTGCGGAGATTTTTTGAAGAGACGCTGCCCCTTAGCGCGGCTCCATTTGACTTTTTGAGGTAATATATATATGTTTATATTCCACCAATACACAATGTTTGAAAAAGCATATACTTCTTATATCCCTTTCAATGCTTATGGTGTATTACAGCAAAGCTCAATCCGATTCGGTTGGCAGCTTTACCATAAATGGGTATATAGATGTATATGCAGCAGGCTATACCGATTCTGTGGGGCCGGGCAATTTTCAAAAATTTCCCAGCATTTCTCCCCGCAGCAACAATATCGGCTTAAACACGGCCATGCTCAGCACCCAATACAGTACCGATAAAATACGGGCCACACTGGTGCTTCATTTTGGCGATATCGCCAACGCCACATGGCCGGCTGACAATAACCATATTATGGAAGCGCATGTGGGCGTAAGACTGAGTAAAAAACTATGGGTAGACGCAGGTTATTTCAGAACACATTTCGGAACCGAGTTTTTGCTGCCGGTAGAAAATATTACCAGCTCGGTAACTGTGAATACCTATTATGAACCCTATTTTGAAAGCGGTGTGAAACTGAATTTTGACCCCACCAGCAAACTGGAGATCAATCTTTTTTTGCTGAACGGATATGGCATGTTTGAAGACAATAATTATAAAAAATCGCCGGGCATGGGTATTACATATGCGTTGAGCAATAATGGCAGCATAGGCTATACCAATTATATCGGCGACGATTCACCGCCGGGCGACACCCTATCTCACCTGCGTGTGCACAATAACGTATTTCTCAATTACAACTGGAAAAAATTAAGACTGGTAACAGGCGCCGACTATTGCATACAGCAAAACTCATCTATTACCAACCCCAAAGGCAGCGCCAATATGTGGTGCTTTCTTGCTACGGGGCGCTACCAGGTATGTACCAAATATGGCGTGTACGGAAGGGTTGAAATATTTAATGATCCTGATGGTATTATGACAGGCGTTATCACCGACAGAACAGGAAAACTAACCGGGTATAAACTGAACGGGCTGACAGCGGGTATAGAATACAAACCTGTTGCCAATGCTTATATACGATTAGAAGGGCGCAAGCTGCAAATGGACAATGACCAGAATATATTTTATGATAACGGTGCAAAAAGAAATTATCGCTATGAAGTAATGGTGAATATGGGAATCAGTTTTGAACTCATCAATAATATTCTAACTAAAAAATAAATTTTATGGCAACATTCGACACAGGTACCACGGGCTTTATGTTATTAGCAACCAGCCTTGTAATGCTGATGACACCGGGACTTGCATTTTTTTATGGCGGGCTGGCAGGCAGGCGCAATATTCTCGGCATTATGATACAGAGTTTTGTATCTATGGGCATTACCACCATCATGTGGTTCATCTGCGGGTATTCACTCTGCTTTAGCGGAGATGCAATGGGTGGTGTAATAGGCAACCTGGACAAAGCATTTATGCACGGTGTGGATCTGAACACACCCTTCCCCGGCAATCATCAATTGCCAGAGTTTGTGTTCATCGCTTACCAGATGATGTTTGCTATTATCACACCGGCGCTGATAACAGGTGCGTTCATCAACCGCGTTACCTTCAAAGCGTATTTGGTGTTCCTGGTATTGTGGCAGGTATTGGTGTATTATCCGTTTGCGCACATGGTATGGGGCGGCGGTTTATTGGCGCAATGGGGTGTAAAAGATTTTGCAGGTGGTATTGTGGTGCATGCTACCGCGGGCTTTGCAGCACTGGCATCGGTAATGTATGTAGGTAAGCGCCGCGATACACAATCGCCACCGAACAGCATTCCGCTCATAGCCATTGGTACAGGATTGCTTTGGTTTGGCTGGTATGGCTTTAATGCAGGCAGCGAGCTAAATGTGGATTCCGTAACCGGGCTGGCATTTTTAAATACCGATGTGGCTGCTTCTTTTGCAGCTATTACATGGCTAATAATAGAATGGAGCCTGGTGAAGAAACCAAAATTTGTAGGCTTGCTTACAGGCGCCGTGGCAGGGCTGGCTACCATTACGCCCGCAGCAGGATTTGTATCACTTACGTCTGCTGTTATTATTGGTATTGCATCGGGTGCTGTTTGCTACCTGGCAGTGCATTTAAAAAACAAAATGGGTTGGGACGACGCGCTGGATGTATGGGGCGTGCATGGTATTGGTGGTTGCCTGGGCACTATACTGCTGGGCGTATTTGCCGCAAAAGTCATAAACCCTGCAGGGGCTGATGGCTTACTGGCAGGCGGCACTACCTTTTTTATACACCAGGCAGTTGCCGTGATAGGGGCGTGTTTGTATGCCTATATCTTTACTTATGTAATGCTCGCAGTCATTAACATGATCACAAAAGTAAAAGTAGGAGATACGAATGAAGACAAAGGCCTGGACGAAGCTATACATGGCGAAAATGCTTATGATGCAGGGGCGATATAGATAACAGGCACAGGATATTTCAAGACATAAAAAAAGGAGCGGCAATTGCCGCTCCTCTATATAAAGTTTAAATATTATTTTTTAAGGGCGTCTTTTTTCATGTCTGTCTTCATGTCTTTTTTGGCGCCTTTCATATCAGTCTTTGCTTCCTTCATGTCTTTCTTTGCAATTTTCTTATCAGTCTTTGCTTCTTTCATGTCTTTTTTTGCCTCATTCTTATCAGCCTTTGCTTTATTCATGTCTTTCTTAGCGTCTTTCATGTTCGCTTCATCTTTTTTCATTTCCTTTTTTGCCGCAGGCTTTGTTGGCATCTTAGTTTTGTCTTGTGCAAAGCATACGCCGCCCGTTATGGCCAGGGCTAATACCAGTGAGAATATTTTTTTCATATAGCAGATTTTTTTTTAAAAGTACAATGAATAGTTTTAAAAAACATAGCATGTAGCCTTAAAAAGGCTCAAACTACTAATAAACATTCGTCGGATGTACCCTTCCATTCGTCGGACAAAAGCGTCCATTCATCAAATGCAGCAGAAAAAAAGAAAGCTGCTTTGTATGTTTATTCTGTAGTGTAGCGCACTTAAGTTCTTTTTATTTATTGTTTATCCTAAAAACCTAAAAAATGACCCAACCTACAACCTTAAAGTTGGCAGCAATACTATTTGCAGCCAGCTTCTTTACAACAGCTCATGCGCAATTAAAGATCAAGACCCTTGCCGGGAGCAATGTATTTGGCAATACCGGGGACAACGGGCCCGCGACCAGCGCAAAAATTTCTTCTCCGCCGGCTGTCTGCGTAGATAATGCAGGCAATATTTATTTCCCCTCGCTGAACAGTATACGAAAAGTAAACTTTCTAACACGTATTATTACCACCATTGCGGGTAATGATACTGCAGGCTTTTCAGGAGACGGCGGACCTGCAATAAATGCAAAACTAAATACAGTAATTACCATGTGCATAGACGCAAGTGG